>DAOTXP010000027.1:0-62594 GCA_034435275.1 Anaerolineales bacterium
TGAGTTTCGCGTTGGTCGCCACCACACCGAGGACCGTGTTGGCGCGCGATGCGAAATTCAAAATAGTGCGCCCGATGAAAGTTTTCATCGTCACTTGCGTATCGGCGAAATAACCCGGCGCGCCGATCTGCAGCGGCCCGACTTTGGCCGAGCGCAGGCCGGCGATGATCTGTCCGTTTTGAGGGTCCACCACGTCGCCGAAGGCATTGACCACCGCCAGCGCGCCGACGATGACCCCCGCGCCGATCTCGAGGCTGGCGCTTCCCAGCCCGGACTTCATAGCCTGTTTTGCGCCGAACATCTTGCCCACCGAGGCGCCCGTCCCCGCGCCGGCGTTGCCCTCGCGCGGCGCGTCAGACGAGGCGGAAGCCGCGGCGCGGTAGCCCATCTCCGCGGCCGGGCGGGGGTCGGCGCGGCCGACGTTCAGGTCGAAAATGATCGCGGCCGGGACGATGGGCACGCGCGCCGCGCCGGTCTCGAATCCGATCTTCCGTTCCTCGAGGTAGTGCATCACGCCGCCGGCCGCGTCCAGCCCGAAGGCCGAGCCTCCGGCCAGCAGCACCGCGTGAACCTTCTCGACGAGATTGAGGGGATTCAACAGGTCGGTCTCGCGTGTGCCGGGCGCGCCGCCGCGCACGTCCACGCCGCCGACCGCGCCCTTGCGGCACAGCACCACCGTACAGCCGGTTAGCGCCTCATCGTCCTGCGCGTGACCGACCTCGATGCCGGGCACATCCGTGATGGCGTTCTTCATTCTCATGGAACGGGCTAGCCAAGTCCGCGTACCAGTTGGAGGAACTCCTCCCACTCCTCCTCGAAGAAATGGATGGTGACGTTGTTCAGTTCCACGTGATAGGTGGTCTCGCCGTCCGGCTCTTCGGCCTTCCAGGCCAGATAGTTATCGGTCTCGGCGATGGTTTCGGTGCGGGGTTCGTCTTTAGGCATTGCATTCTCCTAACTTTTACGCCGCTTGCCGAACAGGGACTTGAGCCAGCCAAGCAGGCGTTGCAACAGGGTCGGCCCGGGCGGCGGACCGGTCTCCTCCGCATCGGGCCAGGGATCGTGGTCGAGCATCTTGCGGGATACGTACTGCCAGAGCAGTTTGAAGGTCGCCAGCATGGGCGCGGCAATCACCACGCCCAGCACACCCAGCAGGTTGGCGGCCACGATGGCGGCCACCAGCACACCGGCCGGGTGGACGCGCAGGGCGTCGGCCATGATGCGCGGGGATACGACGTTATCGAAGATTTGGTCAATGATGAGGGCGATGATGATGACCACCAGCATAAAAGTCAGTGGAGGCAGGTCGAATAACTTGTGGGGCTGGAAGAATGTCACCAGGCCCAGGGCCGTCCAATTGATGGCGGGACCGACATACGGCACGAAGCGCGCGAAGCCTGCCATGAGTGCCAGGCCGATGGCATAGCGGACTCCCAGAATGGACAGCACAACGGTGTAGATGATGACCGTCGCGAAGAAGACGATCACCTGCCCGCGCAGGAAGGCGTTCCAGACGCGGCTGAGTTCGCGTCCCAGGCGGCTGAGATCGGAGGCATAACCGGGGATGTCCACGCGGATCAACTGTTCGCGCAGGCCTCCGCTCTCGATCAAAATGAAATAAGAGACCAGCAGAACGAAGAGACTCCAGCCCACCAGGCTGGCGGCTTCGCTGGCGAGTGTGCTGATTAGCGTACCGGTGCGGCTTAGCAGAGACTGTCCAAACGAGAGCAGTTGGTCGCTGATGGAACTGATGTCGACAGATTGCAGGTCAATCCCAAAACGGGCGGCCTGTGCGGCGATCACGCTGAGGAGGTCTGGCAGCTGTTCCAGGCTGGATTGCAATAATGTGATCAGACTCTGGATTTGTTGGACGAGGCCCACGCCGCCCGCGGTCAGCAGGCCCAGCAGGAACAGAAGCATGAAAATATACAACAGGCTGACGGAGGCGCGCCACGAAACCCGTACCTTGCGGGTCAGGAACGCCGCCACGGGCTGTAAAAGATAAGCAAGGATGAAGGCGATGATCAGCGGCCCCAGGATGAACTGAAAACGCACCAGAAAGGCGGCCACGATGGCTACGATGGTCAGGGCGACCACCAGCTTGGTATTGGAACGCCACGCCGGGGAGGAGGGATTAGGTTGCGCCATGGAATCAGCCTTTCAATAAAATCTGTTGCGCTTTGATTTTACAACACTTTGAAATAAAAAATCGCCCCGCAGGGTCAAACCTGCGGGGCGGGTGGGTATTTATGGGCAGCCTCCGAGGAAGGGGAAGAATGTGCACCACATGCTGTTGGCGTCCACCCAGAAGAGGAATCCTACGCAGGCGCATACGAACAGGAGAACACCAGCGGCGACAATGATGGGCAGGGGACTGCTTTTCTTTGGGCTCGGCATCGGTCCGGCGGGTACCTGTCCGGCTACCGGCGCGGCGGCCATAGGGGGCGGTGCCGACGTCTGGCGGGAGGAGCGCGCCGCCGAACGGGGCGAGGCGAGGGTCGCACCCGGATCGAAGTCCCCGGCCTCGTAGGCCAGCACGATCTGCTCGCCGAACGAGACCACGTCCCCGGGCTTCAGCACGACCGGGCCGGCGATGCGCTGTCCGTTGACATGCGTGCCGTTGGTGGAACCGCTGTCTTCGATCACGTATTTGCCACCCTGAAAGAGCAAACGCGCGTGGCGGCGCGAGATCTCGGCGTCATTGATCTGGATGGTGTTGGACGAATCGCGGCCAATGGTGACGGTGTCGCTTTCGAGGGCGTACATGGCGCCCGGCGTTGGTCCCGATCGCATCACAAATTGGTATCTAGCGGTCATCTTTCTCCTCCGACAAGGACTGGGAAAATCTGCGCATAGTGTACAGGGTTCAGGGCAAAAAGTCAACGGATGGATGGGGCGTCACCATGTACCCAAAAGCATCGGCGAACGCGGCGGTCACCTCGCGCTTGACCTTTTCCATCGTCGGCACAGGTGAAAGCAAATCCTCCAGCGAGACCACCGGCTCATCCTGCAAGCCGCAGGCGATGATTCCCTCCCAATACGACATATCGGGATTCACGTTCAACGCGAAGCCGTGACGCGAGACGCCGCGCGCATCCACTTTGACGCCGATGGCCGCGATCTTGGCGGGCTTTTCGCGGTCCTCGGGTTTGCAGCGCGGACAGCGCGACCAGACGTCCGCCTGCACCCATACGCCGGTCTTCCCGGACCTCTGGCCTGCCGCCAGCCCGAGACGCGCCAGCGCGGCAATGAGCGTTTTCTCCAGTCTGCGGATGTAGCCCACGTAATTGGCCTGAGGTATTCTCCCCTCACTCCCTTCCCCCTCTCCCACTCGCGCTGAGCGGAACGTCAGCGGAGACGAAGCGGGGAGATGGGCCGGGGTGAGGGGAATGATTGGATATCCCACCAACTGCCCCGGCCCGTGATAGGTCACGTCTCCGCCGCGGTCCACCCAGTGAATGGCAATACCTTTTTGCTTTAACTGTTCTTCTCCCCAGAGCAGGTTTTCGACGCGGCCTCTTCGCCCAAACGTATAAACGTGGGGATGCTCCAGCAACAGCAGTGTGGGCGGACGCGTCCCCGCGGCGATCTCCCCCGCATATTCATCCTGCAATTTCCAGGCACGTTCGTATTCGATGATGCCTAAATCAATAACCTGTAAATTCATAGTTTTTATGGTTACCCTCGTCTTGAGCGGAGCCGCCGTTCTTTGGCGGCGTAGTCGAAGGGCGGGCAAAACGTGAACCGTTGTTTGAATCGATCCACCCTCGACTTCGGGACGAAGAACATGCATCTTCTTTAAGGACAGTGAGGCTAACCAAATATCCTTCTATAGAGATCCGATTCCAGCAACCCGTTCGGGTCGCAGCGTTTCTTCAATTTCTTGAACTTCCCCACCGTCTCCTCGCCGTAGAATTTCAACGCGGTCTCGGCTGTAGTCTCGCTGTTCTTGGCGAAGTAGAATCGCCCGCCTGCTTCGAGGACGATTTGGTCGAACTCTTGCAGCATTTTCGCCATTTCCTCGCGGCGGCGGACTTTGAAGTCGAGCGCGAGGGAGAATCCATCCACGGCGTGGGTGAGCAGGAATTTATCCGGGCGGTGGCGCTTGGTCACGCCGAGGTAGGAGGGCAGGCCGCGCCGCTTCGAGAGGGCCAGCAACTCGGTCCAGGCCTGAAGCGCAGTTTCCTTTGGCAGGAACGACTGATATTGGATGAGTCCATTGCGGCCGTAGGAGAGTTCCCAGTTCGGCACGTAGTCCAGCAAAAAATGAAACGCGGCATGACTTTGGCGGAAGGTGTGACGCCGCAGGCTGGCGATATATTTGGCGGTGTTGACGCTCCCCCAGCCGAGGTCATTAACGAAGGGTGTCATGAAATAATGCAAAAGACTTTTGGGCATCACGCCGAACAATCGGCTCGGCAGGTCCTGATATGCGAGTTGCATTGTCTTTTGCGGCTCAGGGTCTTCGCCCTCGTGCAGGTAATTCGCGGCGTGGATCTGCCCGTGGCCGACGGTGATCGTGTCCAGCCAGCCGACGATGTAATCGTACTTCGGCGCGCCGTCTTCGAGGCTGTTGAGTTGTTCGGCCAGCGTGCGCGTTGGCCAGGCGTGCACTTCGAGCAGGCCCGAATGCATTTTCTTCATCTGCAGGGTGATCGAAGTGAAGATGCCCAACATGCCCAGGCCGCCGATCATCGCGTAGAACAGGTCGGCGTTTTTCTTTGGCGTGCAGGTGACCTCCGCGCCGGTGGGCAGGATGGCCGTGAACTCGATCACGTGCTCGCCGATGGGCCCCATGCGGAAGTTGTTCTTGCCGTGGATGTTCGCCCCGAGACAACCGCCCAGCGTGGTGAACATCGTGCCCGAGACGACGGGCGGCCACCAGCCATCCGGCAGGACTTTCTGCCACAACTGCCGGAGTGTGACCCCGGGCCCGCATCGCACCATGCCCGAGGCCGGGTCCCATTCGAGGATCTGATTCATCGCTGACAGGTCCAGCACCATGCCGCCGCCGTTGAGCGCGGCGTCGTTGTAACTGCGCCCTGCCCCGCGCGCGGTGACGGTCAGGCCAGTCCTTTTCGCGAGTTGAAAGGCAGCGCGAATCTCTTCTACATTCTTCGGTTGAAAATGATAGGAAGAGGCTCTCAGCGAATGACCAAAATTTTCAAGCGTGATGAAAGTTGTGTTGAGTTCTGATTGCATGTTATATTTGCATCGCGAAGCAGAGATTTGTATTTACTCGTTAGAACGTCATCCTCCGAAAGATGAGCGACGGAATATGCTGGATGACCAACATGATCCAGCGCCAGATCGGGGCGGTGTAAATGACTTGTTTTCGCTTGCGGATGGCTTTGTAAATATCGTCCGCGGCGCGCTCGGGGGAGACAGTGAATGGAGTCGCTCCCTGTGCGGCTTTCAGCATATCGGTTTTGAGAAAGCCGGGTTTAACAGTAAGGACGTGCACACCGTGGCGCGTGAGACGGTTGCGCAGGGCTTCCAGGTAGGTTGTGAGTGCAGCCTTGGTGGTGTTATAGCCCGGGTTGCCCACGCGGCCGCGGTCGCCCGCCACGGAAGAAATGCCCACGATCTGTCCGCCTTTCATGCTCTTGAACAACTCAGCTACCGGCGTAAGCCAGGCCATTGCGCCGAGAACGTTGATCTCGACCATCCGGCGGTCGCCCTCGAAATTCAGCCGCTCGAGACCAGGTGGAAAGTTGACGCCTGCCACGTAGATGAAAAGGTCTAGGCCGCCCAGGTCAGTGACGATTTTGCGCAGCAGGCCAGGAACTTCGTCGTAACGGCTAACGTCGTGAGGATAGGCGAGGACGCGCGTCTGCCCATCAGCGTTGAGGTCTGCACATAGAGCGGCGAGCAGGTCTTTTCGTCGAGCGAGAAGCGCAAGCGAATAGCCTTCGCGTGCCAGTCTACGCGCCAGCGCCGCGCCCAATCCGCTCGAAGCGCCAACGATCACAGCCCGATATTTTGGGTGAAGAGGAGTAGCCGGAGGTATATTTGTCTGCATGAAAAAACCCATCAATTTTGCCGGTGGATTTGACGAAAACCCATCAATTTTGTTTGTGGATTTCATTCTAACATACTTAAAGATTTGCCCTGAAAAGGTATAATTAAAATCAACCACACGGATCGTGCGATATGAGACAGGTATGTAATTACCTCGGCTTTCAAGTTGTGCTTCCGTAGGTCAGGTTATCTTGCTATGACAGGAAAAGGGCCCTCGCCCCTACGAATACTTGAGGATGCGCGGCGTTCGCTGGAGCAAAGCAGTGTGCCGCTGGCTGATCAGGAGGAATTGCTTAAACTCCTGGATATTCTGTTTTCGGCGACGCAGGAATATATCGAGCCGGACAAAACAGTGGAAGAGTCGCGTGTGCTGACCTCCAGTTTGATCTCCAGCCAGGCTTTACTGATGCTCCTCAAACAAAAGATGGCTGAACTGGATGCCCTGCGTAAACTGAGCCTGAGCCTGACTTCCAGCCTTGATCTGCAAAGCGTGCTGGCGGCGGTTGTTTCTGAAGCGATGCGGCTGGTGCACAATACGCGCACGGTGCACATTTTCCTGTACAAGGGTGGTGTTCTTGAATTTGGCGCGGCGCTTGATTTCGACGGCCGGACCACTCCCGTTGCGGCACCGCGTGAAAACGGCCTGACGTATACGGTGGCGCGCAGCGGTGAAATCATGATCGTCGAAGATATGCAGACGCATCCCCTCTATAAGGATGCACCCCCTGATTGGAAGGGTTCGATCATCGGTATCCCTTTGAAAATGGAAGACAAAGTGGTCGGGGTCATGAATCTCTCGCGCTCGAACACGGGCGGTTTTTCCCAGTCGGAGACCCGCCTGCTGGGCCTGTTGGCTGACCAGGCCGCGGTTGCCATTTCCAATGCCAGCCTGCATCAAAAGGTCAGTGCGCAGGCCCTCAGCGATACGGTCACCGGCCTGCCCAACCGCCGCGCCCTCGACGAACGGCTCGAATCGGAAGTGAAGTCGGCGCGGCGGACCGGCTTACCCTTTGCGGTCGTCATGATGGACCTCGATGGGTTCAAGATCGTGAACGATACCTACGGCCATTCTGTTGGCGATGATGTCCTGCGCGCGCTGTTCAATTATCTGGCGCAGGGACTGCGCACGTCTGATTTTCTCGCCCGCTATGGAGGCGACGAACTCTCCTTGATCCTGAATCAGACGGATATGCCGCGCGCCCTGCTGGTGTGCGATAAGATCCTGGAAAAGTTGGCGAAGTTCCATTTTCCCGCCCCGGACGGAAAACGCATCGGTCTTGGACTTTCGGGCGGGGTGGCGGTCTACCCGATTCACGGCTTGACAGGGCCTGATCTTCTGCGCGCCGCCGATGCGGCTCTCTACCGCGCCAAGCGGCACGAACGCGGTAAATTCATGCCGGCCACAGGTCCTACCGCGCCTCTTCACACCGGATAGTGCAGGTCATACAGCAGGGAGAAAAGGCCTCCGTTTCCAAACTTGGGGGTTATTAAGGGCAAATTGCTCTGTTGCCATCATTTCCCACACCGCGCTGAGCGGAGGCCCTGAGCCTGCCGAAGGGTCGCAGACGAAGCGCAGGCGACTGATCCACCGCCCTTCGTCTCTGCTGCGCTTCGCTCGGGGCGATGGAATGATGCATGTTTGCAACAAAGCAAGGGCAAATCTGCTCAAGGAGCCCTCATGGCACGCAAAGTAAAGATCATCTTGAACCCGATGGCGGATATGGGTCATGCCTGGCGGGTAGCGCGCGACCTGCGTCCGATTGTGGAAGAACACGGCAACTGCGACTGGAGCGGAACGGTCTATCCCACCCACGCCATCGAACTGGCGCGCAAGGCGGGCGAAGATGGCTATGAGATGGTCATCGCCATGGGCGGCGACGGTACCGTGCACGAAGTAGTCAATGGCATCATGCAAGTTCCAGAGAATAAACGTCCCATTCTGGGCGTCGTGCCGGTCGGATCGGGCAATGACTTTGCCCATGCCATCGGCGTCCCCATGCAGGCCGACCGCGCCTTGGCGCACGCGCTCGAAGGCGAATCATCCACAATTGACCTCGGCCTGATGACGGACGAACACGGCCGCAGGGAATATTTCGACAACACGCTTGGCATGGGCTTCGATGCCGTGGTTACCATTCGTTCCCACCGCCTGCCCATCGTGCGCGGTTTCCTCATGTACCTCACCGCCGTCATTCAGACCATCCTCCTCAATCACGACCCCGCCCGTGTCGAAATCGAAACGGACCGGGAGCAATGGCAGGATAACGTCCTGATGGCTACGCTCTGCAACGGCGGGCGCGAGGGCGGCGGGTTCATCCTCTCGCCCGATTCCAGCATGACCGACGGCGCGCTCGAATACCTCACTGTCCAGAAAGTCTCGCGCGCCATGATGTTCCGCCTGCTCCCCGAATTCATGCGCGGCACGCATCGCCGCTTCAAGCAGATTCGCATGGGGTCGTGCACGCGGCTTACGCTCACATCCGACCGCCCGCTCTACATCCACGCCGACGGCGAGGTCTTTACCAGTTTTGGCAGTCATTTGCGAAAGGTCACGATTGACATTCTGCCGGGCGCGTTGAAAGTCGTCAAAGGTTGAACGTTGCAGGTCGAAGGTTGGAAGGTTACAATGCAGTCGGCCACCTTCAACTTCTTAACCTGCAATCTTAAACCGACGCATGCCCAGCCTGCTTGCCTCCCTCCAAAAACATGATCTCGGACATCTGCGCATCGTCGCAGGATTATGGGGATTGGAATTGGAGTCCGGCGAATCCGACGCGGCCGCCGAGAAACTGGCCGCATCCATCCTTGACCATGAACTGATCGCCGAGTTAATTGCCTCTCTCTCATCTGAAGCCCGCGCCGCGCTCGACGCGTTGATTTCCCATCATGGACGCCTCCCCTGGGCGGAGTTTACGCGGCGCTTCGGCGGGATCCGCGAAATGGGCGCGGCCAAACGCGACCGCGAACAACCGCACCTCCATCCCGCCTCGCCTGCGGAGACACTGTTCTACCGCGCCCTGCTGGCACGCGCCTTTTTCGATACCCCCGGCGGCCCGCAGGAATTTGCCTACATCCCCGAGGACTTGCTGACGTTAATTCACCACGGAGAACACAGAGAAAAAACAAAAAAAGACACTATGCTCTCTATGATGGGCCCTGAACCGCTTGGCCGTCCCGCGACGTCCGCTGAACGCGGACGCGAGATTCTCGCCAAGGATCATCTCCTGGATGATGCCACCACTCTGCTGGCCGCATTGAGGATGGGTATCGCGCTGCCTGCGACAACGATACCCCCCGGCATCGTTCGAGAATTCCTGCTGGTCGCCGGCCTGGTCAGAAAAGACAAACCGCAGCCTGAGCCTGTTCGGCGATTCCTCGAAATGCCGCGCGCCGATGCGATAAAACTGCTCAGTGAGTCATGGCGATTCAGCGAATCGTTTAACGAACTGCGTCAAATGCCAGGCCTGATCATGGAAGGGGAGTGGAGCAATCAACCTCTGGCCGTGCGCAGATTTTTGCTGGATTTGCTCGAAGCCATTCCCATCGGCAAATGGTGGAGCCTGCCCGCCTTCGTCCGCGCGGTGAAGGAGAAACACACCGATTTCCAGCGCCCGGCGGGAGATTACGATTCCTGGTTTATCAAGCGCGCGTCGGATGGCGTATACTTGCGCGGCTTCGCCTGCTGGGATGAAGTGGACGGCGCGCTGGTTAAATATTTCATCACAGGCATTTTACACTGGCTCGGCATGGTTGACCTGTCCCTGCCCGAGGGCACAAAAGAACCGACCGCGTTTCGGCTTGTGCCCCCCGCTTCGCGAATCTCGAACCTCGAAAACGGCAGGGTTGCGATTACTTCCAGCGGAAAGATTTCCATCCCGCGGCTGACGCCGCGTGTGGTTCGTTATCAGATTGCACGTTTCTGCGAGTGGGGCGAACCGAAGGCGGACGAGTATCGTTACTCCATCACAGCCGCGTCGCTGGCGCGCGCCAAAGAGCAGGGACTCAAAGTAGTACAATTGCTGTCCCTGCTGGCAAAACACAGCGCGGGCATCCCGCCCGTGCTGGTGAAGGCGCTCAAACGCTGGGAGGTTAATGGGACCGAGGCGCGAGTGGAGAGACAGGTCGTTTTGAGGGTCAGCCGGCCGGAGGTCCTGGACGAGTTGCGCAAATCGAAGGCGGCGCGTTTTCTGGGCGAATCGCTCGGGCCGACGTCAGTTATCGTCAAGGCCGGGGCTGTCTCACAAGTGATGGCCGCGCTGGCGGAATTGGGCCTGCTGGCGGAGGATCGTTCGGAATCCCTTTGACCGAATCGGATACGGTACGGTATAATACCGTGCCTAAACCCTGCCAACAGCTCTCTTCGGGGAGTTGAATTATCATTGACGAGGAAGTAAATGCCCAAGCGAACGTATCAACCGAAAATCCGCCGCCGCGTGCGCGTGCACGGATTCCGCGCCCGCAACGCGAGCGCCGACGGCCGCGCCGTCCTTAAGCGCCGCCGATTGCGCGGCCGCTACAAATTGACCACGCGTGCCAATCAGCACGTCAAACGGACGCGCTGGTAGAGTCGGCGCGGCGGAGTTTTTCAGGGCTCGCGGGTGCAGCGCAAGTTCCGACTGACCCGGTCCACCGACTTCAAGCGGGTGCGGCGTTTCGGGAAATCCTATGCCCACCCGTTTGTCGTGCTGGTGGTGCAGGCCAGCGACCAGCCCAAAGTCCGTGTGGCCGTGACCGCCGGGCGGACGGTGGGGAACGCGGTGCAACGCAACCGCTCCAAACGCCTCCTGCGCGCCGCCGCCCAGTCGCTCATCCCCGACCTCGTGTCGGGCAACGATCTGCTTCTGATCGCCCGCGCCCCCCTTGCCGATAAGACCATGCCCGAAGCCCGCGATGCCTTGCAAGTCCTTCTGCGCCGCGCCGGGCTGTTGACCCCTGATGCAGTCTGAATTCCATCTCCACGATTACCCGGACGAGCCGCGCCTGCGCGACCTGCCACGTACGCCCTTCAACTGGCCGCGCCTTGCCCTGCTGGCGTTCATCCGCCTGTACCAGATGGCAGTTTCTCCCAGTTTGCCCGCGAACACCTGCCGCTTTTATCCTTCCTGTTCTCATTACGGTTATCAGGCCATTTATAAACATGGCGCACTCAAAGGCTCCGTGATGGCCGCGTGGCGCGTCCTGCGTTGCAATCCGTTCAACCCCGGCGGGTATGACCCCGTTCCCTAGGAGTGAAATCAATTCGATGAAAGCCAATCGTTTTGTGTTGTTCTTTGCGCTGGCCCTCGGCGCCTTGTTCCTTTCGGCATGTGGAACGCCTGTATCTGCCAGTTGGCCCGGGCTGGCTGCTTCGGAAGAGGCCGCCTATCTTGCCACCGGGCCGTTTGTGTACGCAGTCCGCCTCGAAGACGGCGACGAGCTCTGGCGTTTTCCCGAAAAGGCCGATGGCAAATTGCAGTTCTATTCGAACCCGGTGCTCACCGCCGATGGATTGGTTCTTCTTGGGAGCAGCGGGACGGGCCATGATTTTATCGCCGTGGATGCCGAGACGGGTAACGCGGATTGGTCATTCACCGGCGCCCAGGGCGCATGGCAGGCCGGCCCGCTGGTTGTGGACCATTTCATCTACGCCCCCAACACGGACGGATTCCTGTACGTCTTCGACCTCAACATCGAAGGCGATGACAAACTGACGTGGAGCCTCGAACTGGACGGCCCGCTGTGGGCCATGCCCGCCACCGACGGCCAATACATCTACGTAACCTCCCTCGACCACCATTTATACGCCGTGGATCCGCAATCCGAGTCGATTGTCTGGTCAGTGGAGTTGAACGGCGCCGCGCCCGGTACGCCGGCCATGGACGCGAACGGGACGCTCTTCGTCGGTACGTTTGGGAAATCGGTTCAGGCCGTTGACACGTCCCGCCGCGCCATCGCCTGGAGCATTCCCACTGAGGGCTGGGTGTGGGGCGGACCTCTTCTCATTAACGATGTCCTTTACCTTGGCGACTTGGAAGGCAACTTTTACGCCTTCAACTCCAGCGGCAAACCGGCCGGGGATCAGTACCAGCCCGACGGTCCCATCCTCGCCAGTCCGATGATGATTGGCGAACAGGTCATTTTTGTCACCGAGAATGGCACGGTCTATGCCGCTGAAAACGGGACCGATCCCAAGAGCCTGGAAAAACTGGACGGCAAGTTGTATACCACGCCCGTTGCCGCCGGTGACCTGATCCTGGTTGCCCCGTTCCAGGGCGAGTTCCTGCTCATTGCCCTCGACCAGCAGGGCAAACAGGCCTGGACGTTCACGCCGGAAAACTAAGGAAGAAAACCTATGTCACCCTGGGATTTATTCGTCTCCCTCTTCGTCAACGTATTACTCTGGATCTACGATGTGGTCGGTCAGAACTTCGGCCTGGCCATCATCCTGTTCACCATCCTCACCCGCATCGTGACCTGGCCGCTCAACGCCTCACAGATGAAAAGCACCAAGGTCATGCAGGATTTGCAAAACGACAAAGAGTGGCAGGACATCCAGAAGAAATACGCCAAGGACCGCGAAAAACTGGCGCAGGAACAGATGCGCATCTACCGCGAACGCGGCGTCAATCCGTTTGCCTCCTGCCTGCCGACGCTCATTCAATTACCCATCATCTTTGCCCTCTATCAGAGCATCACGCGCTCGCTGGCCACCACTCCGCTGGCCCTCCTGCAACTGACCCGCTCCATCTCATCGTTCCTGGACGTATCCGCGCTCATCCCGCTCAACAGCAAATTCCTGTGGATGGATCTCGGCCGGCCTGAATTCGTGCCGCTGTTCGGTTTCAACCTGCCCACACTTGCGATCATCGTTGCCCTCACCACTTATATCCAGACCAAACTCACCACCCCGCCGAGTTCCAACCCCAACGATCAGTCCGCCGCGATGGCGCGTTCGATGAGCCTCACCATGCCGCTCATGCTCGGCTGGTTCGCGCTCACGTTCCCCTCGGGTCTGGCGGTTTACTTCGTGACCAGCAACCTGCTTGGCATTGCCCAATATGCCATGATGGGCAAGGCCAACTGGCGCAGTCTCCTGCCCGGCGGCAACAAGCCCGTTGTCCCTGCCAAGCCGTCTAAGAAATAATCCGACTCAGGGAGGTTTCCAATGGACGAACGTACGACTCTCGAAGTCATTGCCCCCACCGTGGAAGAGGCTCTCGCCCAGGGTTTGGCCCAACTGGGTCTGACAGCCGACGCGGTCAGCGTCGAGGTAGTGGATGCCGGCGCCAAGGGACTCTTCGGACTGGGCGGACGCCAGGTGCGCGTCCGGCTGACGGTCAACGGGCCGAACGGCCTGCCCGCCTCCCGCGCGCACCCGGAACCGGCTCCGGCTGTAAAACCCGAATCGGCCCCCGCGCCGGCCCCGCGTCCCGCGCGCCGCGAAGAGTCGGCTCCCGCCCCGGCCGAGGTCCACGACGAACTGCTCGATCAAACCGAGGCCATCGTCTCGAAATTACTCTTCCATTTGCAGCTCGAGGCCCAGGTCTCCGCGCATTACTCGGACATGGATAGCCCCGAGCGCCGCGTCATCAACGTGGACGTGCGCGGCAGGGACTTGAGTGGATTGATCGGCCGCCACGCCGAAACGCTGAACGCCTTCCAGCATGTGGCCAGCCTGATGGTTGGCAAAGCCTCCGACCAGTGGGTGCAATTGGTGGTGGATGTGGAAGGCTACCGCCATCGCCGCGAGAAGCAGCTGCGCCAGATGGCCCAGCGCATGGCTGACCAGGCCGCCAAGACCGGCCGCCGCCAGGTGCTCGAGCCGATGACCGCCGCCGAGCGCCGCATTGTGCACATGGAATTGCGCGGCCACCCGGCAGTGACCACCGAAAGCATCGGCGAAGAACCGAACCGCAAGATCACGATCGTCCCCAAAGAAGATTAACATCGCAGGGGCGGGCCTTAGACCCGCCCCTACCGTGTATAATTTACATATGCTCAACCTGCTCCCGCTCGAGCCGGTCGATTATCTTGTTATCGGCCATCTGGCGCATGACCTGACTCCCGCGGGGCCGCGCCTGGGCGGGACGGCCGCCTTCGCGGCCTTGACGGCACGCGCGCTTGGCTTGCGCGTTGGGATCGTCACCGCGGTCGGCGCGGAGACTCCGCTTGGCGCGCTGGAGGGAATTCCCGTTGTCTCGGTCCCGTCAGAGCACAGCACGACCTTCGAGAACATTTATCACGAAAACGGGCGGATACAGATTTTGCATCACCGCGCTGCGCCGATTGATTTCAATCAAGTGCCCAAAGCCTGGCGGCGCGCCACCATCATTCATCTTGGCCCCATCGCGGGTGAAATAGCGCCGATTTTGCCGAAAGGCTTTTCCACCGAACTGCTCGGCCTGACTCCGCAGGGATGGCTGCGCGGCTGGGGCACGGACGGTCGCGTGCATCCCATCCGCTGGGAACATGCTGAAGAAGCACTGAACCAGGCCTCGGCCGTCGTGTTGAGCGCCGAGGACGTGGGCGGCGACGAGGAGCAGATCGAAGAATTCGTCCATGCCAGCCGCGTGCTGGCACTCACCGAAGGCGCGGCGGGCGCTCGATTATACTGGCATCGCGACCAGCGCCGTTTCCGTACGCCGCCCGTCGAGGAAGTGGATGCGACCGGCGCGGGCGACATCTTTGCGGCCGCATTTTTCATCCGCCTCTACGCCACGCGCGACCCATGGGAGGCCGCCCGTTTCGCCACCCGCCTCGCCGCGTATTCCACCTCGCGCATCGGCCTGGATGGAATACCTACTCAACAGGAAATCGAATCCTGCCTTGTGGAAGTCCTTCACTGAAACAATCGTAAATCTAAAATCATAAATCGAAAGTCGCATGACTCGCATCTACACTCTCGTCAACCAGAAAGGCGGAGTCGGCAAGACCACCACCGCCATCAATCTCGGCGCGTTCCTGGCGCAACTCGGCCAGCGCGTCCTCATCGTGGACCTCGACCCGCAGGCCAATGCCACCTCCTGCCTCGGCATTGACAAGACCACCGTTGCCAGCAGCACTTACGATGCCCTGATCGGGTCGGTGCCGCCTGCCTCGCTCACGTTGTACAACGAACGACTCAAGATGTCGCTCCTGCCCTCCTCGCCCGCGCTGGCCGGCGCGGAAGTGGAACTGGTCAACGAGGCGGCGCGCGAGTCGCGCCTCAAGCAGGCGGTGGAACAATTGGATGGTCGTTACGACTACATCCTGATTGACTGCCCGCCCTCGCTTGGATTGCTGACTGTCAACGGGCTCGTGGCGGCGCGGGACGGGGTGCTGATCCCCGTTCAATGCGAGTATCTCGCCCTCGAAGGACTCGGCCAATTGACCCAGACCATCCAGCGCGTCCGCTCCGGTCTCTTCCCGGGCCTGGAAGTGCGCGGCGTCATTCTGACCATGTTCGACCCGCGCACCAATCTGTCGGCGGATGTGGTCAAAGAGGTCAATCGCCACTTCCCTGACCGTGTCTTCAAGACGGTCGTGCCGCGCAGTATCCGCCTCGCCGAGGCGCCCTCATACGGACTGCCCGTCTCGGTCTACGCGCCGGGTTCGTCCGGCGCGCAGGCTTACGAGGCCCTGGCGCGTGAAATGCTGAAAGGCGATGGGTTGAAAGTAAAAGTTGCACAGATATAATGCTCACGCCGCCGTCCCCGGCGGCGGGTGGAGCGCCGAGACGGCGCTCTGAGCTAAGTATGAGAAAGCAGGAGTAGTTTATGCCTCAACGCTCTGGCCTCGGCAAAGGACTCGACGCCCTGATCCCGGCGGGTGAATTCGCGGGCGGCGGAGGCATCCTCCAGGTCCCGCTGGATGCAATCAAGCCGAATCCGCGTCAGCCGCGCGTGGCCTTCGATCCGCAGGAAATGGACGAACTGGCCGCCTCGATCCGCGAACACGGAATCCTCCAGCCGCTGATCGTCTCACCGGACAAGGGCAGCGGTTATGTGCTTGTGGCGGGCGAACGGCGTTTGCAGGCCGCGCGCAAGGCCAACCTGCGCACCGTGCCCGTGCTCGTCCACCAGGCCAGCGACCGTCAACTGCTCGAACTGGCGCTGATCGAGAACGTCCAGCGCGCGGATTTGAATCCGCTCGAGGAAGCCGAGGCGTATCGTCAACTGTGTGAGGATTTCGGCCTCTCGCACGAGGCCGTGGCCGGGCGCGTGGGCAAGAGCCGCGTGGCTGTGACCAATACTCTGCGCCTGCTCGATCTGGCGGGAGGCTGTAAACAAGCCCTCGTGGATGGAATCATCACCGAAGGGCATGCGCGCGCGTTGCTCGGCCTGAAATCCGTCAAGGCGCAGGAGGCCGCCCTGCAGACCGTGTTGAAACTGGGCATGTCGGTGCGCCAGACCGAGGGCCTGGTCCGCAAATGGGGCGGCGAGAAACCGAAGGCGAAGGCCAGGCCGCGCCGCTCGCCGGATGTGGCCGATGTGGAAAATCGCCTGCGCGCCAGTCTCGGCACAAAGGTTTCCCTCAAGCACACCAAAAAGGGCGGCACGTTGACCATTCACTATTACTCGGATGAAGAACTGGACGCCCTTCTTGAAAGGTTAACGAAATGATTCGCGGGGACGGCACACCTTATACTTGGGACACTGCCGCCTCTGCGGTGTCGAAATGAGACTTCTCTATAACGCCCGCATTCACACGCTCGACTCCTCCCAGCTGATGGTCTCGGCCCTGCTGATTGACCGCGGCGAGATTCTCGCCGTCGGCGGGGACGAATTGCTGGAGGCGCGCGCCGACAAACAGGATTTGGGCGGACGCGTCGTCCTGCCCGGCCTGACCGACGCCCACATTCATCTGCATCATTATTCCCTCAGCCTGCAAAAAATTGACTGCGAAACCGACACGCTGGACGAGTGCCTGCGCCGCGTGGCCGAGCGCGCCCGTTCCGCCAAACCTGGCGAATGGATTTTGGGCCACGGTTGGAATCAGAACGTATGGAAGATTTCCGAACCGCGAAGACGCGAAGGCCGCGAGGCCAATCCACCTTCGCGTTCTTCGTCCCTTCGCAGTGAAAATTCCTGGCCTACCGCCGCCGACCTCGACGCCATTGCTCCGAACCATCCCGTTTACCTCACAGCCAAATCCCTTCATGCCGCGTGGGCCAACTCCGCCGCGCTCAGGGCCGCGGGCATCACAGCGAATACTTCGAATCCACAAAACGGAGAGATCCAACGCGACCCACGCGGCCAGCCGACCGGCATCCTGCTCGAATCCGCCATGGAGTTGGTCGGAGATGTCGTGCCGCAGCCCAGCGTCCCCGCGCTGGCGGATGCGATTCAAAAAGCCCAGTCCATGCTCTGGCGCATGGGACTGACCGGTGTCCACGATTTCGACCGCCGCGCCTGCTTCATGGCCTTGCAGATTTTGCATGCGCGCGGCGATCTCAAACTGCGCGTCGTCAAGAACATCCCCGTCGAAGACCTCGACCACGCCGCGGCCCTCGGCCTGCGCAGCGGCTTCGGCGACGAGTGGCTGCGTATCGGCTCGGTCAAAGCCTTCATGGACGGTGCGCTCGGTCCGCGCACTGCGGCCATGTTCCAGCCCTATCTCACCGAGCCTGAGAATCGCGGCATCCTCAACATGGACGGCGAGCAGTTATTCGAATATGCCCGCTCCGCCGCGAACGTCGGACTGAGCATGACCGTCCATGCCATCGGCGACCGCGCCAACCATGAAGTGCTGGACGCGTACGAACAACTACGCCGCTACGAACGCGACCAGGGCCTGCCTCCGCTTCGACACCGCATCGAACACGTCCAGGTGCTCCACGCGGACGATGCACCGCGTCTCGCCGCGCTGGATGTGATCGCCTCGATGCAGCCGATCCACGCCACCTCGGATATGCTGATGGCCGACAAATATTGGGGCGAACGTTCGTCGCTTGCCTATGCCTGGCGCACGCAATTGAATCATGGTGCGAAACTGGCCTTCGGCTCGGACGCGCCGGTCGAATCGCCGAATCCGTTTTGGGGCCTGCACGCGGCGGTCACGCGCCGCCGCGCCGACGGTTCGCCCGCGCCCGAGGGCTGGTATCCCGAACAAAGACTTACCATGGAAGAGGCCTTGCAGGGATTCACAGCCGGCCCGGCCTACGCGGCCGGCACGGAAAACCGTCTCGGACGACTGGTCGAGGGGTGCTGCGCCGACCTGATCGTCCTGGAAAAAGACCCGTTCACCGTCGAGGCGGACGAACTGCTTACGATGCAGTCCTCGGCGACTATGGTCGGCGGCGAATGGGTATGGGAGGCTTAAGATGACTGCTCCATTACAACTTTCCCCGGAAATACTGGTGCCGCGGCTCGGCGATTATCTTGTCCGTGCCGGGCATATCAGCGAGACCGACCTGCAAAAGGCCCTGGCCTACCAGCAGGAGCAGACCGCCAAGGGCAAGGTCTGCCTGCTGGGACAGGCATTGATGGATCTGAACCTGCTCGACCGCGCCGTGCTCGACCGCGCCGTGACCGAGCAGATCATTCAATTGCGCAATGCCCTGCAGAGCGCCAACCGCAACCTGGAACGCCGCGTGCAGGAACGCACGGCTGAATTGCAGGATGCACTGCAACGCCTTTCGGAATTAAGCCAGATGAAGGCCAACTTTGTCTCCAACATCTCGCACGAACTGCGCACGCCGTTAACTCACTTGAAGGGGTACATCGAATTACTGGTGACCGAGTCGCTGGGCGCGGTCAGCTCCGAACAGAAACATGCTCTGCAGGTCAGTCATCGCGCGGTCAACCGCCTCGAAAGCCTGATTGACGACTTGATCATGTTCTCGCTGGCCTCGCGCGGGGAGCTGAGCCTCAAACAGGAGACGGTGGATATTGAACGCATGGCTAATTTGTGTGTGAAGGCCATCCAGCCCAAAGCCGAGGAGCGCGGAGTGACGGTGCACACGGTGGCGGATGAGAACATGCCTTATGTCCAGGCGGATCCGCAGAAGATCTCGTGGGTGCTGGCTCATTTGTTGGATAATGCCGTCAAGTTCACGCCTTCTGGCGGACGTGTTGTGTTGAGCGTCAAGAAGGAGACGGCCAATCTTGTTATTGTCTCGGTCACGGACACGGGCATTGGCATCCCGGCCGAACGCCTGAGGGAGATCTTCGAACCGTTCCATCAACTGGATGGATCGTCCACGCGAAAATACGGCGGGACCGGGCTGGGGCTTTCGCTGGTGCGCCAGATCGTCGAGGCCCACGGCTCGATGATTGACGTATTTTCCACCGAAGGCAAAGGCTCGACCTTCAAGTTCCCGTTGCTTGCTGTGCAGGGGAATCCGCCGGCAGAGTAGGGGTCTATGGATCTGGAAACGCTGAACGGCATCCATGCCTTGCATTGCGCTGTTGCGGAACAGGCCGACTGGAGGTCCGCGCTGGATGCGCTTGTTAGTTCCCTGCGCAAACTGATGGTCTTCGATAACATCGCCGTGTACTGGCAGGACCCAAAGACGCAGGCGCTGGAGGTGGTCTACGCGCGCGCCCTGGGCCGCGGCAAGACGGCCGAAGCCGACGCGGCCTGGGGCGAGGGAATTGCCGCGCAGGTGATAGCGGCCGGCACGGAGGTGTTCCAGGAGCCGACGGAAAAATCTGCCACGTGGGATCGCATTGGTCAGGCTTTTCTTTATGGCCTGCCGCTCTTCGCGCTGGGGCGTTTGGGTGGCGCGCTGGTGCTGGTCCGCTTCGGCGGGCCGCTGTACAACCATGAACATACCTATCTGGCCGGGTTGGCAGCCACTTTGGTCGGCAGTCTGTTCGAACGCCGCGCCCTGCAGGAAACCCGCGCCCAGTTGGAATCGCTCCAGAGCCAGATCCGTTTGCAGGACGATTTCGTGGCGACCATCTCGCACGAACTGCGCACCCCCCTCGGTTTCATCAAAGGCTACAGCACCACGCTCCTGCGTCAGGACACCACCTGGGACAAGGAAACCCAGCGCGAGTTCCTCACGATCATTGACGAGGAAACCGACCGCCTGGCGCGCCTGATCGAGAACATCCTCGAATCCGCGCGCCTGCAAAGCAAGACCCTGCCCCTGCGTTTCCAGGAGATTCGAATGGATGCCCTCATCCGCGACGTGGTCCAGCGCGCCGAGGGACGCCACAGGAACCTTGCGGTCGAACTGGACTTCGAGCCTGCAGACTCGATCCAGGGCGACAGCCTGCGCCTGGTGCAGGTCTTCGAGAATCTGTTCACCAACGCGGTCAAGTACGCGCCGGGCTCAAAAGTCACCATCCGCCTGCGGAAGGTAGATCAGGTCGTGCAGGTTCGATTCTCCGACCAGGGCCCGGGTATCCCGCATGAGCACCTTACACAGGTCTTCGAGCGTTTCTATCGCGCTCCGCACGATTCCTCGTCAGTGGTTGGTACAGGACTGGGTTTGTATATTTGCAAACAGATTATTCTGGCGCATCGTGGTAAGATTTGGGTAGAATCCGCTCCCGGGCAGGGAGCCACTTTCGTGATCGAATTGCCTGTTGGATCCGTTGGCTGATCTATCAAAGAGGAGGAACCAATGTCCAAACGCGTCTTAATCGTTGATGATGAACCTCGTTACCTGCGCCTGCTGGAGGCCAATCTGCGTACCGAGGGTTACGAAGTGGTCACCGCGCAGGATGGATTGCAGGCCATCGAGGTCTTTTCGTCCCAGCCGATAGACCTGGTGCTGTTGGACATTATGATGCCGCGCCTGGATGGTTTCGGCGCGTGCCAGCGCATCCGCGAATTTTCAAACGTTCCCATCATCATTTTGACGGCCAAGGGCGAGGAACAGGACCGCGTGCGCGGCCTGGACCTGGGGGCGGACGATTACCTCGTCAAACCATTCTCCGCCACCGAACTGCTGGCGCGCGTCCGCGCGGTTTTGCGCCGCGCCCAGCCGCCCACCGAGGCGGGACAGACGCGCTTCTTCACCCACGGCAATCTGAAGATTGACTTTGCCCGCGCGGAGGTCTGGCGCGGTGAACATGCGGTCTCGCTCTCGGCCACGGAATATAGATTGTTATTGCAATTCGCGCATCATCTTGGCAAGATCCTTACATCCGAAGACCTGCTTACCAGCGTGTGGGGGCCCGAATACAAGACCGACAAGGAAATCCTGTGGGTGAGCATTGCCCGGCTGCGCCAGAAACTGGAAGAGGATGCCCACAATCCCACCCACATCGTTACCCGTTCCGGGCTGGGCTACCTGATGCCTCCGGTGGAAGCGTAACCCTGCGGGAGACGAATTGACCGAAAAAGCAGTCCTGGTCATTGACGCCGACGGGGCCAGCCGCGACTTTCTCGTGCGCGCGCTGACGGAGAAAGGCCGCAAAGTGCTGGAGACCAGCCTGGGAAAAGAAGGCCTGATCTTTGCCTGGCGCGACCGTCCCGCCCTAATCATCATTGACCCGCGCCTGCCCGACCTGCCCGGCGAGGACCTGATTCGCAGGCTTCGCCATGACACGCGCACCGCCTCTATTCCGGCCATTGCCCTCAGCAGTGATTCCGATCCCGCCCGGTCCAAGGCATGTATCGAGGCGGGCTTCAACGAGTATATGTTCAAGACCTCCGAGGTGGTCCCGACGCTGATGGATTCGATTGCGCGGTTTCTGGGCGAGGTGGCGTCCGCGGCGGTGGAAACATTCGAGGAGAGAGGCGAACGGGGGAAGTTGATCGTCTTTCTGAGTGCGAAAGGCGGGACAGGCACTTCGTCGCTCTGTGCCAATATCGGAACGAATCTCGGTCATCACCAACCCCAAGCCAAGGTGGTCGTTGTGGATTGTGTCCTGCCGATCGGTTCCATTGCCCAGATTGTCGGCTACGATGGAAGCGCCAACCTTGTCACGATTGCGAACAAGGAGAAGATCGAGGACGCCGCCTCATTCGTGAACTTTCTGCCGGAACCGCCGCCATGGCGCTTCAAACTGCTGGCGGGATCTCCCGACCCGGAAAGCGCCAACAGCTTGCACGTCGAACGAATCGAGGAGGTCGTCACCACCCTGCTTGCGGGCAGTGACTACGTGCTTGTGGACCTGGGGCGTTCCCTGGCGCGCTTCAGCCTGCCCCTCATCCAGAAGGCCGATCTGATCGCGCTCATCCTTGCCCCGGACTTGAGCGCAGTCACCCTGACCAAAATCATGCTGGGATATTTGCGCGCCCAGCGCGTAAAGCCTGAGGTCATGTTCCCCATCCTGAACCGCGCTGTCGGGTTGGAGGGCATGACAAGACTCGAGATCGAACAATTCCTGGGCATTGGGATCAAGGGCGCCCTGCCTCATTTGAGCGGCAATTTTGCGCTCGCCAACAACCAGCACCTGCCCATCTCCGTCAAATTCCCGCATGAAACGGCCACCATCGCATTGCAGGAGATGGCGGAGCAGATGGCGACCACGGTCAGTCGTCCGGTCGGGTCTCGCTGAAGGAGTCTGTCATGACGTTGGAATACGACGACAAGGGGAAGTTTTTTACAGATGTGATCTCCAAAGTGGCTGCGCCCGTCATCGTTCAGACCACCACACACCAGATTCATGGAAATATTCATGTCCGTCCGGGCGAGCGGCTCAAAGACGAACTCGACCGCGATGAACTTTTCATGGCTCTGACGGATGCCAAGGTGATCGACTCGGACGGCAAAGTGGTTTATCAGACGGATTTCATAGCCGTGCACCGTGCCCAGATCGTGTGGGTCATGCCCGATCCGTCCGCGAAAAAGGACTGATCCATGGCTACGCCCGGCGGTTCCTCCCATACCAGCCTGACCAGCGCGGAAATGGTCAAACTCAGGAAATACTTGATCGAGAACATCTCCCGTTCGCTGGAGGGTGTCAACGTCCCGTCCGATCAGCGCAAACAACTCGTTTCGCAGGCCGTGGATGAAGTCTACGAGCGCGCCCACCTGAACCTTCCGACCGCGGTCCGACAACAACTGCTGAAAGATGTCATGGAGGAACTGCTCGGCTATGGGCCGATCCAGCCATTGCTGGACGATCCCGAAGTGAGCGAAGTGATGGTCAATGGGTCGAGGAAGGTCTATATCGAAAAAGACGGCCAGTTGATTAAGACTCCGATCACATTCGAGAACGACGCGCACGTCCTGCGCATCATCGAACGCATCGTTCTTCCCCTCGGCCGTCATGTGGACGCGGACAGCCCCACCGTGGACGCGCGCCTGCCGGACGGTTCGCGCGTCAACGCCGTCATCCCACCTGTGGCGATTGACGGACCCTCGATTACCATCCGCAAATTCCGCAAGGACAAACTATCCATCATGCAGTTGGTGGATTACGGTTCGATTACGCAGGGCATGGCCGAGTTCCTGCGCGGCTGTGTGCTGGCGCGGTTGAACATCGTCATTTCAGGCGGCACGGGTTCGGGCAAGACCACGCTCCTGAACGCGCTCTCGGCCTTCATCCCCGAGGAGGAGCGCATCGTCACCATCGAGGATGCCGCCGAACTGCAACTCCAGCAGGAACACGTCGTGCGGCTCGAGACCAAGACCGCCGGCGTGGACGGCCGCGGCGCGGTCTCCATCCGTGAACTGGTGCGCAACTCCCTGCGCATGCGGCCCGACCGCATCGTGGTGGGCGAAGTGCGCGGCGGAGAGGCGCTCGACATGTTGCAGGCCATGAACACCGGGCACGACGGTTCGTTGACCACCGTCCATGCCAACTCGCCGCGCGACGCGCTCTCGCGCCTGGAAACACTCATCCTGATGGCTGGTATGGAATTGCCAATCAAAGTAGTCCGTCAGCAGATCGCCTCGGCCATTGATCTGATCGTGCAACAGTCGCGCCTCAAGGACGGCACGCGCAAGGTCACCGCCATCACCGAAGTGGCGGGCATGGAAGGCGATACGGTGGTGCTGACTGACATCTTCCGCTTCGAACAGACCGGCATCGGCGCGGGCGGCACGGTGCAGGGAGAACTCAAGCCCACCGGCATCCGCCCGCTCTTCTATCCGCGCCTCGAGGCCGCGGGCATCAAACTCAGTCCCGAGGTCTTCGGCGCGAGCATTGCCGATATTCTGACCGCGGGCCGCCCCAAACGCGACCGTTGACCGCCCGGTCTGTCCGCCTCTGCTATAATCGGGAGACATTCGTTACGCGTCAGGACTTTTCATGGATACTCGTTCCCAAATTTCCATTCGGACCAAGAAGCTGGGCGTCCTCATCCGCGACGCGCGCACGGCCTCGCGTATGAAGGTCAAGGAATGTGCCGATGCCATTGGGGTGACCAGCGGCGTGTTCAAGTCCTATGAAAGCGGCCGCCGCGCCCCGTCCCTGCCCGAACTCGAAGTGCTGGTCTTCTTCCTGAAACTTCCCATCAGTCACTTCTGGGGCAGGGAGGCCATCTCCGACGACGCATCCCCCACCGAAACGCTGGATGTGCCCCTGCTCATGTCCCTGCGCCATCGCATGATTGGCGCGTTACTGCGCCAGGAACGCATGAACGCCAGCATCTCCGTCAAGGCGCTTTCCGAAAAGACGGGAATTTCCTCCGCCCGCATCAAGAACTATGAACTGGGCGAGAGGCCCATCCCTCTGCCCGATCTCGAAGCCATGCTGGCCGCGCTGGGAAGCCCCATCGAAAACTTCTTCGATTCGAGCGGCCCGGTGGGGCAGTGGATGACCGAGCAGAAGGCCATCCGCGATTTCCTCAAACTGCCGCCCGAACTGCGCGCCTTCGCCTCCCGCCCGGTCAACATCCCTTATCTCGAACTGGCGCGGAAACTCAGCAGTATGTCCACCGAAAAACTCCGCTCCGTGGCCGAAGGCCTGCTCGATATTACGTTCTAACCATGTCCCCCGAACCGCATCAACTTGCCGAGGAGGGCAGGCGCGCCTTTGCAGACGGCCGCTTCGCGGAGGCCGCGCGCCTGTTCGAACAGGCCGCCGAAGGATTCACCCTTGGACGCGACGGCTTGCACGCGGCCGAGATGCGCAACAATCTCAGCGTCACCTTGTTGCAGGATAAAAAACCGCAGCAGGCCCTGGACGCCGCGGCCGGGACCGATAAAATTTTCGAGGCCGCGTCCGACGTGAAACGTCAGGCCATGGCGCTCGGCAACCAGGCCGCCGCGCTGGAAGCGCTGGGAAGACTCGACCAGGCCCTGCAGTTATACGAGCGCGCCGCCGAACTCTTCGCCAATGCGCGCGAAGGCGACCTGCGCTCCATGGTGCTCAAATCCGCTGCGGCCATCCGCCTGCGCCAGGGTAAAGTGACCGAATCCGCCATGAAAATGCTTGGCTCGCTCAACGCGGTCGAAAAACCGACGCTTCTCCAGCGCATCCTGAAATTCTTCCTGCGCCTGCGCTCATGATTGCTCTCCACCTCCAGACACGCCCGGCCCTCGCCAGCGATTATCAATCCCTCTCCAATCTGATCTTTTTCGAGTCGCACGTCCACCGCCACCTCGACTGGCGCAGTCCGCTGGACTGGCTGGGACATCCCTTCTACTGGGTCATCGAAGAGGGCGGACGCGTCACTGCCGCGCTGGCCTGCCCCACCGACCCGCGCGATGTTGCATGGATCCGCCTCTTCGTCCACGAGGCGCGCCTGCCCCTGCGCGAGGCTTGGCAACTGCTATGGGCCGCGGCGCAGAATACGATCCGCGCCGCGGGCGGCGCCACGGTCGCGGCCATCGTCATGCAACGCTGGCTGGAAGCACCCCTGCTCGAAAACGGATTTGCCAACCCGCAGGACATCGTTATGCTCGAATGGAACAGCCGCCCGCTCGCGCCGCTCCCACCGGTGGACAGGCTGGCGATTCGCCCGATGACTACCGCCGACCTGCCCGCCATCGCCGAGACCGACGCGGACGCGTTCGCTCCCCTGTGGCACAACTCCTTCGAGTCGCTTGGACGCGCCTTCGGCCAGTCGCTGTATGCGACCGTGGCCGAAATGGATGGGCGCGTGGCGGGCTACCAACTGTCCACCGGGCACGCGGCCGGGGCGCACCTCGCCCGGCTTGCGGTCCGAAAAGAAGCGCAAGGAAAACGTATTGGGACCGCGCTGGTCTGGGATCTGATGAGTTTTCTGAGACGGCGCAATATCGCCCGTCTGACCGTCAACACACAAAACGATAATCACACCTCGCTGGCGCTGTATCAACGCATCGGCTTTCTTCGCACCGGCGAACAGTTCCCGGTCTACACGTTTCGAGTCGGAGGCTGAGATGGCCAGAGAAGATGCAGTCATCGTCAACGCGCTGGTGCGGCAGGCGCTCATCGCCGCGCAGGAAGTGATGGGCGAGAACGGTCTGAACGCCGTCCTGCGCGCGAGCGGGCTGGAGCAGTTCATCGGCAATCTTCCGCCCGACGACTTGAAGCCCTCCATTCCCGCCTCGGCCTATGCGCGTCTGAACGCGGCCATCGAGGAGTTCTACGGCCGCGGCGGGCGCGGCATGTTGCGACGCATCGGCAAGGCTTCGTTTCAATATGCGGTGCGCGAGCAGGCCGCCCTGCTGGGAATCGCGGGCGCGGCGCTCAAACTCCTGCCCGAGAAACAGCGCATCAAGTTCATCCTCAACAGCATGGTCAGCGCGCTCAAGAAGAGCAATCCGCAGGTGGAAGCCCGGGTGGAGGAAAGCGGCGACCGCGTGGCTTACATTGAATCCACCTGCGCCATCTGCCACAGTCGCGAGAGCCAGGAGGCGATCTGTCATTTGTATGTCGGCTCGATCGGCGAAGCGGTGCAGTGGGCCACGGGACACGCACACGAGATCATCGAAACGCACTGCCTTGCGAAGGGCGACCCCTATTGCCGCTTCGAAGTGGGAGACGCGAAGGATGCATGAGGCTCCCGCGGCCTTCCCGCCGCGCCTGCTGAGGACCTTCATCGCGACTCTGGCCAACGAACTCGGCGCGGACAACCTAATGGCCGTGCTCGACAAGGCCAGCCTGCCCGCTTCATGGGCGGACCTCGAAGCCGTGGCCCGTTTCGACGCCGCCGCGGCCGGGCGGGCGTATGCCGGTCTCCAACAGGCGGTGCGGACGGTCTATGGCCGCGGCGCGCGCGGGATTTTGCTTCGCGTGGGCAATGGATTGTGGCGCAAGTTGTTGAACGACGGCGGGCTGAGCGTTAAAGCGCAGGCCGCGCTGGTGAAGGGACTGCCCGCCCGCGCGGCACGCAAGCTCGCGCTGGACCTGCTGGCGAAACTGCTCTCCTCGAAGCCGGGCGACGTCACCGTGCATACCCTCGACCTCGACCTGCTGTTCGTTGACCACGCCGCGCCCACTGCCAATGGTCAGCACAGCGACGGGCCGATCTGCTGGGTGACGCTCGGTCTGATCCGCGAGGCGCTTCACTGGGCGACCGGCCGCGATTACGACATCACGGAAACCAGCTGCCGCGCCCTCGGCGCGCAAACCTGTGAATTCAAGATTGTGTAGATATGGGAGAAGGGCTCATGAAGACGTTTGAATGGAAATGGAAATCGGCCGATGGCCTCGAAATGTTCGCTCGCGGCTGGGCTCCTGAAGGGAACCCGAAAGGAGCCGTCTGCCTCGTGCATGGGTTGGGCGAACACATTGGGCGCTACGAACATGTAGGTGCGGCCTTCGCCGCGGCAGGATACGCCCTGCTCGGCTTCGACCTGCGCGGACACGGCCAGTCGGGCGGGCGGCGCGGCCACGCACCTTCGCTGGAAGCCTTCTTCAACGATATTGACGACTTCGTACGCGGGGCGGAGGCTCGTTATCCATCCGCGCCTCGTTTCCTCTATGGCCACAGTCTGGGAGGCTTGTTGTCGCTTTCATATGGCTTGTCGCGCAAAGTGAATGTGCACGGCATGATCGTCTCCTCGCCGGGCCTGCGGACAGCCATCCATGAGCAGAAATCCAAATTGATTCTCGCAAAACTGCTGGGTTCCATCGCGCCGACCATCACTTTGGCAAGCGAACTGGCAACCGAGCACCTCAGCCGTGATCCGCACGTGGTGAGGGATTATGTCAACGATCCGCTGGTGCATGACCGGATCACAACCGGGTTCGGGCGCGCCGGGCTGAAAGCCACGGACCTCGCGTTCGAGCGCGCCGCGCAGTTCCCTGTCCCCCTGCTGTTGGTCTATTGTTCGGCGGACCAGATCGCCTTCCCGCGCGGGAGCGAGGAGTTTGCGCGTCTCGTGCCGCAGGGACGGGTCACGCTGAAGCGATACGAGGGTCTGTATCACGAACCGCATAACGAGCCGGAGAAGGCGGAGGTTCTGAAGGATTACGTTCAGTGGCTGGATGAACAGGTTAAGAAAAAATAAGCAATCCCGTTCCCGTCTGGACAAAACGATTTGAACGTGGCACAATCCTCCAACTTTACCGAAAGGAGAGAGGAAAACAAATGCTGCAGAAAGACGGGAAGAGTAAACGCCAGCAGCTGCGCGAGAAACGCCGCCGTGAACAACAGCGCGGACGACTGTTTGGCATTGGCTTTATGGTGATCGGCGCGCTGGCGGTCGCCGCCTTTTTTGTTGTCCCGAATCTCAAGCCGGTGGACATCGCCGACTTCACCACATACGAGCGCCCGCAGGCGGATGCCAACAAGACCGGCGACCCCAATGCCCCCATCACCATTACGGAATATTCCGATTATCAGTGCCCGTTCTGTAAACGGTTTGCCGATAGCACCGAGCGGCAATTGATCGAAACGTACGTTGCGAGCGGCAAGGTATATTTCGTCTACCGCTCGTTCGGCCAGTTCATCGGCCCGGAATCCCAGGCCGCGGCGGAGGCTTCCTATTGTGCCGGTGACCAGAACAAGTTCTGGGAATACCATGATCTGCTATTTGCGAACCACACCGGCGAGAATGTGGGCGATTACACGGACCGCAAACTACTGGCCTTCGCCGATGCGCTGGGGCTGGATATGGACGCCTTCCGTTCCTGTTACAACGGCGGCAAGTACAGCGACGCGGTGGACCAGGACGCCCGGGACGGCCTGACCGCGAACATCCAGGCCACCCCATCCTTTGTGTTGTCCTATGTGGTCAACGGCGAGGCGCGGACACGCATGATCGAAGGCGCGCAGTCGTTCGAATTTTTCCAGCAGGAAATCGAGGCGGCACTGGCCGAGATCGGGCAATAACGCGCAGTCTGAAGACGCAGGACGTTCCCATTGCGGAACGTCCTTTTTATTTTGCCTTCGGCTGGACAAAATGGTTTGAACGTGGCACAATCACCCTCTGATTCCAAACGGAGAGGACACCAAACCACATGCCACAAAAAGATGGGAAGAGCAAGCGCCAGCAAATTCGCGAAAAGCGCCGACGCGAACGCCAGCGCGAGCGGCTGACCAGCATTGGCCTCATCGTTATCGGCGCGGTGATTCTGGCGGGGTTGTTCATTTACCCCAATCTCAAACCGGTGGAGTTCGTTGCGATCACTCCAAAAGCATATCCACTGGCGGACATGAACACCATGGGCGACCCGGACGCGCCGGTCAAATTGGAGGTGTGGGAGGACTTTCAATGCCCCGCCTGCAAAAATTTCAGCAGTGACACCGAGCCCTTGCTGATCGAGAATTACATCGCCACAGGCAAGGTTTATTATGTCTTTCACCATTACCCCTTCATTGACGATGGTGCGACGGGAAAGGAATCCGACCAGGCCGCCAACGCCAGCATGTGCGCGGCCGAGCAGGGACAATTCTGGAACTATAAAGAGATTCTGTTCGCGAACTGGGACGGAGAAAACATGGGCTCGTTCACAGACCGCCGCCTGACCGCCTTTGCCGAATCCCTCGGGCTGGACATGGGCCAGTTCAGGCGGTGCTTCAACGAGAATACCTACCAGGATCAAATCGAACAGGATTACAATGACGGTCTCGCCCTCGGCGTGATGAGCACCCCCTCCATTTTCGTGGACGGCGTATTGGTGGAATATCCCGATAACCCGCGGCTCGTCCCCACCTATGAAAATATCGCGGCGGCCATCGAGGCCGCGCTGGCCGCGACCGATCAGTAGCAGGCTGTGACGGTAACAAAAAGGACGCTCTCACGCATGGAGCGTCCTTTTGATTCCCGCACGTCTTTCTTACAAACCGATGTTACGCACCGTCTCGAAGATTGGACGAAAATCCAGGAGGATTTGCGGGAACCTTCGGGACGTTCTTCGTAAGGTGAGTCACGAGAAGAGACTCAGCACCCAGACGATCAGCGGTGCGGCCGCCAGCGCCGGCAGGAAGTTGCCCACGCGGATCGGTTTGATCTCCAGCAGACTGCTGACTGCCAGACCGATCAGGATGACGCCGCCGGTGGCGGTCATCTCCAGGATCATCGGGTTGTCCGCCGCGACCGCTCCCCCCGCGAACGCGCCGAACTGCGCCGCGGCCAGGCTGAGCCCGCCCTGGAAAATCAGGATGGTCAGCGTGGAGAACAGCACGCCCACGCCCAGCGTGGAGGCGAAGGCCAGCGATGCGAATCCGTCCAGCACGGACTTGACCGCTAGCAGGCTGTAATCGCCGGTCAGGCCGTCCTGGATCGAGCCGAGGATGGTCATGGGGCCGATGCAGAACAGCAGGGAAGTGGTCAGGAAACCGCGGATGAAACGCGCCGAGCCTTCGGCCGAATCGTCGCGGGCGAAGCGTTTTTCGAGCGCCGCGCCCAGGCTGTGCAGTCCATCCTCGATGCGCCACCATTCGCCCAGCAGCGTGCCGATCAACAGCGCGCCCAGTACGATGAGTGGGTTTTGCGTCTTGAGGAACATTTGCAGTCCCATTGCGGCGGTGAACAGACCCATGCCCGCCACGACGGTCTGCTTCAACCGTTCGGGGATGCGCGCCCCGAAGAACATCCCGAGTGTGCCGCCGATGAAGACGGTGATGATGTTGAGGAGGGTACCGGTCATTTTGTTTCTCGGCGATCAGTCTTTCGCAAGAGTTGTATTCTTTCCCGCGGCCTCGTTCTCGATCAATTCCAGTACGAAACACAACGACGATAATCGATTCAGGTAGCGTTGCAGTTCGAGGTTTTTGATCTCGCCCGAGTCGAACAATTCCACCACGCGCCGTTCCGCGCGGCGGACGACCGTCCGCGCGAGGGAAAAGGCCGCGCCGGCCGGGCTGTCGCCCGGCAGGATGAATTCTTTTGGCAGGGTCACGCTTCTGCCCAAAGAGTCCGTCTGTGTTTCGAGCCAGGCCACGCGCGCCGCGTCGATGGCGTGGAATTGCGCCGCGTTTTCGGGCGGCGCGGCGACTTCGGCCATCAGGCGGTACAGGTCACGCTGGATCTCGGTCACGAGCGGCCCACAGCGCGGGTCACGCGCCGAGGCGCGCGCCAGGCCCAGGGTCGCGCTGGCCTCGTCGAGCGCGCCCAGCGCCTCCATGCGCGGATGCGTCTTCGAGACGCGTCCCTCGCCGAGCAGGCCGGTCGTCCCGTCGTCGCCCTTGCGGGTATAGAACGAAGACATGCGGCCATTATATCAGCCGCAATGGCGTATAATCCGCCCATGCTTGCCGCCTATCACACCGCCATCACGCGCCGCGCACTCGAGTCTCACTTCGGCCGCGCCGCGCTGACGAACATCATCAAGGCCAACCTGCGGCAGGACTCTTTGGCCGGGCTGATCGGCCATCCCGAGTACCATTTCGACGATAATTCCTTTGAGGCAAGCCGCGCATACATGGAGGAGCAACGCGGCATGATTCCCGCTTCGCTCTTGCGCGGCGAGGCCGGGGCCGCGCACGCCGCGTTTGGCAGACTGCTCCATACCGCGCAGGATTTCTACGCCCATACGGATTATGTCGCCCGCTGGCTGGCGCGCTTCGACGCTGCGGCGCCTCCACCCCCGTCCGAAATTGATGCCGTTGACCCCGGCCTGTTCTCCAGCCCGCACCTTCGCTCTGGCAGAGTGAATTATGTGTTGGAGGTGCTCGTCCTCCTGCCCGGCCTTAGGGGGCTCATCCTGCCTCATATGGCCGCGGACTCACACGCTCGCATGAATTTGGATTCGCCTGCCAGCAGTCCGCTCTTCGAGTATGCCTTCGAGGCCGCGGTGAAACGGACGGTGTATGAGTTCGAGCAGGTCAAAGTACAATTGGCGGATGAACTCTTGGAGCGCTTCTTGCATCGTACCGCGACATCCATGCCGCCCGCAGATTTTGCGAGATAAATCTCGCGGTACGTCTGACTTCGATTAACCATGCCGCGAAAGACCACCAGGACCAGCTCCTTCGGCTCGCCCGGACGCGAGGCGCACGACGCCTCGGCTTTCTATTCGGCGCGCCTGTACAACGACCAGCCGCAGGCAGAGAAGACCGCGTACGTGGAAAACCCCATTCCGCCTGAAAACCTGGACAGGATTTTCAATTCGTCCTCCGAGAAGATGACCGAACTCCCCGATAGTTCCGTGCACCTCATGGTCACTTCGCCGCCGTACAACGTGGGCAAAGACTATGATGAAGACCTCTCGCTCAAGGAGTACCTGGTCTTTCTCAAACGCGTCTGGGCGGAGACCTACCGTGTGCTGGTACCCGGCGGACGCGCCTGCATCAATGTCGCCAACCTGGGCCGCAAGCCGTACATCCCCCTCCATGCCCTTGTGATTGCCGACTTGCTCGATTTGGGATTCTTGATGCGCGGCGAGATCATCTGGGATAAGGCCGCCAGCGCCAGCAATTCCACCGCGTGGGGCTCGTGGCAGTCGGCTTCCAATCCCACCCTGCGCGACGTGCACGAGTACATTCTCGTGTTCTCCAAGGGCAATTTCCGCCGCGACCGAATCGGCTCCCGCGAGGATACGATTACGCGCGACGAGTTCCTCGAGTTCACCAAATCCGTCTGGCAATTCGGGACCGAGTCCGCGAAAAAGGTGGGGCATCCCGCTCCGTTCCCGGTCGAGTTGCCGTATCGGCTGATCCAGTTGTACACATTTTCGGAGGAGGTGGTGCTCGATCCGTTCATGGGCTCGGGCCAGACCGCGCTGGCCGCGCTGAAGAGCAGGCGGCATTTTGTGGGGTATGAGGTTAATGAGGAGTATCGTGAACTGGCGCTCAAACGCATCGAACAGGGCCGGGGTTATGGTTTTCTCAAAGTAGCTTGACAAAAGGGCAAAAATAGATCACTTCTCGGTAGAAGTGAACAGCGGTCAACCGACCGAGGAGGATCTGGAATTGCAGTATAGCGCGGGGCAAGTGGAGCAAGAACCGAGTGTCAATGAGATTGAGTTTGACAGAGGAAGCGTGTATGCGCGACTGAGCAAACCCACCGATTTGCGAAAGCCTAAAGCGGAACGGTATAGTTTGGAGACTCTCCTGACGATCATTGAAAGAAGACTCTACTCGCATGGCGGTGGGAAATGCTGCCAACATCATGGCTTCGCTCAACAACCTCGTTTTGGCTTTCACCCGACAGGCAAAATTCTACAATGGCGCTCCAGCTAGGCGCTGGTTTTCAGGACACATCTCCATGCCTTTTACCCTTCTCACCACTCCCTCTTCCCTGCTTTGATAAAGCCATAAGCCATAGTTGGTGGGTCTTCACAGAATTGGCTATATATAGGATAATGTAAGTCTCTACTCTTGGATGGAAAATCGGGCTTTCTGCGTTCAAAAAAGACGAATATGATACTACTAGTCCGTTGAAGATATTTCCTCAGTGGTTAGCGGAATCCATTCTTTCGGTTTCGAACAACAGTAGCATTGTCTTCAATAGGAAAAACGATCATGTGTGGGCTTGGAATGAGGGATGCGTTGGATTTTTCAAGTCTGGTTCGGTTTTTGTTGAACCGCCAAACATCAGATCAGAATCTGGAAAATTTGCAATGCCATCTACCATAATGGGAGAAAATAAAAACCTGTTGATTCGCTCGCAACAAGAGACAGACTCCTTGTTCGAGCCTGTGCCCGATAATTCATACGATTTGTCGTATGCGTGTCTCCTAATCCCTCGCTTTCAAAATCATTATTTGACAGGTGATTTGGCCGAGTATGTGTATACTTGGATGCAGCAGATTTGCATTTCGTTCGGCTGGCGACTGGAATATATTGATATTCAACCGGAATACATGCAATGGTTACTAAATGTGCCTTTCTCTGTCTCGCCCGCGCAAATTATACGGATTGTCCGTCAACAAACTTCAAAGAAGATCTTTGACGATTTTCCGAAGTTCAAAAATCAGAACACGGGGAAGGACTTTTGGGCTCCAGGGCATTTGGTTATTGTAGGCAAACAACTGCATTTGCCGCAGATGATCCATGAATTCATTCACCTGACTCGCCAGCAACAGGCAGCCGGCTCATTCGGTCGTGGATAAGGGTCCGGGAGCAGTGCGGTTATGTATCTAGAGGGAATTATCGGAGTCATTGTCGGCACGATTTTTACTTGGTTTGTACTGAGCATTGCCACGGTGCAAATCCAGGAGTGGATTGCCTCCCTATTGCGTTGGCGGGCGAACGATCTACAAAACGCTATACGAGGAATGTTATGTAGCGAAAATTTGGTGCGACTTTTTTACGATCACCCGATTATTCGCGGTTTGTCCCCGCGAAAAAAAAATCGTGACTCAAAACCATCATACATTCCTGCCAATCAGTTTTCAACCGTTTTTCTGAGCATCCTGCTGAACGCCGTTTCCGAATCTGCAATACTAGTCTATGGTCTATATGGCCTCCCAGCGACTCTGAATGAAATCAAATCGGCTAAAAAACGCCGACGGGCGCAAGAAGATTTGAATCGACTCTTTGAAATCGCACGTTTGGCAAACAGCTTAGAAGACAACAAAGCGCTGGACGATCTCATCCTCGTTACGCTTGAAAAGGAAATTATCGCTTTGGGTGAGAACTATGCCGAGCTCAAGGATTCGGTCCAGGCATTGATCGAAGATGCCCGCGTTAAAAAAGCAAAACTTGAAAAGGATGTAAATGGATTGTCCACTTTGGGGGAAACACCCACGCAGCCGAAGACACTGCTCTCAGGCGCTTTGGCATTGGGCGTGATCAATCCTGAATTAAGACTTACACTCAATGCCCTGTTGCTCGGAACGGAAGGCCTGAATCCGGATCATGCAGATTTTCTACAACAAGTCCGGTCGAATATCGAGACCTGGTTCAAGGATTCAATGGATCGAATCTCTGGATGGTATAAGCGAAAAGCGCAATTGTCGGCTTTCATAGTCGGGCTAATTTGCGCCAGTCTCTTGAACATCGACTCCATCCATCTGGCCGTGCAACTCTGGCGGGAACCTCGTTTGCGCGAGGCGATTAGTAACAATGTGAGCTTGGTCTTATCACAATATGCAGACGAAAATGGATCGCTCAATGTCGAGGCCGCATCAAATTTTCAATTCCTGCAAGATCAATACCTGAATCTGCCAATCGGCTGGAATTTCTACTCCGTAAGCCTTCTTCCCTCTCAGATATGTTCCTTCTCTCCAAAATATGGAGCGATTTTTGGTTTTCCCGTCAGCACCGGGTGCATTCGTCCCTTCGGCACCGGGGATTCGACGAATGGGTGGCTCTGGTTGTTTTTCAAGGTTGTTGGTCTGCTCCTGACCGGGCTAGCCTCGGCTCAAGGATCGTCATTCTGGTTCGATATGCTATCAAAAATAGTCAATATTCGAAGCGCTGGGAGAAAACCGATATAGATACTCTCCAACCTCATAAATATCTTTCATAATATAATATTGGCGAAGGATCTCTCATAGATGGCTGATGTTAATCTTGTAAGAGTTTTCGAACTCTTGCGTAGTCTGTTTGAATTGCTCTGGAACAAACCGGAGGGTCTGCCCGCCAGGGAGGTACTGGCCTTTCTTCCAGAAATTACCAATTTAACTGAATATGAACGGGAGACTGCCTCCCCTTTCAACATGCCGAGGTATGAGAAGATCGTTCGTATCGCCATTATCCCTTTAGTCAAAGCAGGCTGGTTAAGTAAGAGTGATAAAGGGCGCTGGTCCATCACCGATGAAGGCCGGGAGGCTTGCCGGAGATATCCCAATGTCCGGGAGCTTTATACGGAGGCCGTGCGCTTGTTCGAGGAACGAGGGCAAAGTATTCCCGCGATCCTTCTGACTACAGAAGTGGCTAAGGAACTGGCTTGGGAGCAGATCCAAAGATATCTGATGGAAATGAAACGAACAGAGTTTCAACACTTGGTTGCAGACCTTTTGGTAGCCATGGGATACTACCTTGCATGGGTCGCGCCGCCGGACAAAGATCGTGGCCAAGTTGATATGGTCGTTAAGGTGGATCCTCTGGGAGCCAAAGGGGCCCAGATTCTGGTTCAAATTAAACACAAAGGACAAACCATTACATCGGAGGGGCTGCGTTCGTTTCTATCGGGTTTGGGCGCTAGTCATTATGGTTTATTGATTTCAAGTGGCGGCTTCACTGAAGGAATCCGGGAGGAAGCGCTGAACGATGCATATAGGCGAGTTACTTTGTGGGGCGTGGAAGACATCTTTGACCTTTGGATCAGGTATTACACTGAACTCGACCAGGACGCCCATGCCCGTCTGCCCATCGAGGCCGTGTATTTTCTTAGCGGCATCAAGTAGCCGCCCTAATCGCTGGGATATTTTGAATGACGGCTGAGAATCGTTCATGGAAGAATTCCTTCAAAGCAAACATTGAGACCTTGTTTGAGGAACTCCGGTTGGCAGGATACTGGCGGCGTCCCAGCCTTCTGTTTGCCGTCCACCAATCTATTTGGGGGCAAAAAAAGGCCGCGGCGCGTCTAAGAGACATGCTTGCGAGAATCGGCTACATCATTGTTGAACTGGAACCCAGTGATGAATATCCGAGTATGGCACATCATATACTGAAACAAAACCCATTAGAAAATACTGTATACTTTATTTTCAATCTCAATCATGGCGGTGCAGACGAGCGCAGAACATATAGGGCATTAAATATGTACCGCGAATTATTTATTGAAAACCGGATCAAAGCAGTATTTTGGCTCACCCGCCACGAGGCCGAAACCTTACCACTCTACGCGCCTGATTTCTGGGCTTTTCGCCATCGCACCATCGAATTCGGGGCTTCTCATGTAAGTCCGATTCGGGCTGTTTGGCAAAGCCTGGCAATCTGGTATGGGGAGGAAGTTGTTGATTTGGACCTCGATGAAAAATTGGATTCCCTTGAGAAATCACTGAGCATGTTGCCAGCGGAATCAGAATCACTGTCCATGCGAGCCCAACTGCTATATGAACTTGGATATGGGTACTGGGTCAGAGGAGACTTTGAGAGGTCCCTCGAAACGTTGACAGCCGCACTTGACCTCACAGCAGATAAGTCCCTTCCAGATTTGCATTTGCGTCTTCTCAACGGAATGGCGATCATCCATTTTCAGGATGCGCACTATGGGAAAGCGCTTGAAATCCTCAGGAAACTTTTGCAAACGCATAAAAGAGAGAGTACTCCAAGAATGAACCTGGGAATTGCACTCTGTGTCACAGGCAGGCACTACGAGGGCGTTTCCCAGGCAAGGAGAGCCGTCCGATCAGAGCCAAGTAACTTCAAGCTCTGGTATCGTCTGGGGCACTTGTATGTTAACAGTGGAAAATTGGAAGATGCAGTTGCTTGTTTTAAGGATGCAATCAGGCTGGCGCCTGCAATTGTTGACCATTACAAGTCACTGGCTGTTTGTTACCATCTTCTCGGATGGAAGGATCAAGCCGTATTGGAAATCGAAAACTTTCAGAGCCTTGGGCAACAAAGGGATATTTTTGCTGATATTTATCGGGAAGTAATTAAGGGAAACCTTGAGAAAGCATCTGAGGTGTTAAATCTGGCGATACAGGAGGGAAGAATCTCCGCCTTGGAGGCTTCTCGTGATCTAAACCTGAACTTGATCATGAATCCCAAACTAGCCTTTAAAATGCATTAGCATAAGTCCATGAATACCAACATCGTTATTTGTCTGTTATTGATCTTATCTGCGGCTTGCGCAACATCTGTGATTGCTTTCAAGAGAGTAAAAAAGGGGGGGGCCATTAGTCTGCTCGTATTAGCCTTTGCTGTGATGCTCTGGTCATTCGCCTATTTGGAATCGGTTGGCAATTTGCTGTCTGATACACAGAATGCAATCACCGCATTTGTACATTTTTGCATGACGATTGCGGTTTCGGCCCAACTCGCTTTTTCCCTTTCTTGCGCCCGTCGTTTTACCTGGACCAGCCGCTTCCTGATCGTCCTATCCGTCATTCCCTCCCTGACCCTGATTTGGTTCGCGGTGGAACTATGGTTGCATTTTAGTCTGATGCCAGAGATTGGGCCGACAATGAAAGAAGTGTGGGAAGGAATAGTTTCAATCTATGTATTGGGCCTGAGTAGTACGAGCGTCTTCCTAGTGTTGGAAACTTTCTTCGTGATGCCTGGGTCTTATCGTAAGGGAATGTGGGTGCTCCCTGTAACGTCCGCCTTTCCCTTCCTCGCGCAAGTATTGGATATACAGGGATTTAAGATATTGCCGTTTCCGTCTTTGCTGGCGGCATTTGCCTTATTGGCCTGCGGCTTTGGGTATGAACTGATCGGCCAGGGCTTTACTCAGGCGGTCTCTTTTACGCGGCAGTATATAGTGGATGCGATGACAGATGGTCTGATGGTAATAAATCGCCAGAATGCAATTATCGATGTCAATGCCGCCTTGGAAGAAATTATTGGTCAATCGAGGAGGCAGGCGGTCGGGAAACCAATTAATGCAGTGATAGGTAACCTGCCTAACCTGGATAAACCCTTCAACGCAATTCTCGAGTTTGAAAGAAAAAAATATCTCGGATCGCCTGAGAAGTGGCAATACCTAAATATTGGGATGTCACCCCTGATGAATCAAAACGACGAGGTGGTCGGTCGTCTCATTGTCTGGCATGATTCTACCAAACGACGCCGGGCAGAAGATGCGCGCCAGAAGGCGCGTGAGGAAATGTTCGTTCTTATAAACGCGATATCCACGGCGGCCAGGGATGCATTGAATTTACAGGAATTTCTTTCCGAGACTATATACCATATCATATACCCGTTCCATAGCCAGGTTGTTATGATTTTCCTCATGGACGAGAGGAAACGGGAAGAAAAAAAAGATAGATATTACCTTGCGTCTCATTTTGGACTGCCTGCCGACTCATTGAACAGTATATTGAACATTTCAGTCTCCTCTTCGCTGTTCGGTTCTGCGCTCACCGATCAGCAACCATTTCTTATTGAGTCTGCCGCCCAAGATCCCCGCGTTCCTTCCGCCTTGCAACAAATTGGTTTAGCGTGCATCCTGGTTGTCCCATTGATTTCCCGCGTTGGCGATGAAGATCGGATTTTAGGGTGCGTGTGCCTGGCCCGGAAGGAACATCCAGCCTACAGCCAGGATGAGATCATTCGTATCATGGCAATCTGCGATCATCTTGCAAACCTCGTCGATAGCGATCGGCGGCGCAAACTTGCCATCGCTCTGTTTGAACGCCAGAGGCTGTTGCGCGATCTTCACGATTCGGTCAGCCAAAAACTATATGGGCTGGTCACTCTAACGGAAGCGGCCCAGGCAGCGCTGGAGACAGGCAATGCCATAGATCCTTTACAGTTACTCACGCGGATTGGAGAAAACGCACGTCAAGCCGTAAGGGAAATGCGCCTGTTTCTTTACCAGATGCAACCTCTTGATTTGGAAAACGAAGGCCTGGTATCGGCCCTTCATCATCGATTGGCGGCAGTTGAAGGCAGAGCGAACATCAAAGCCAGGCTTCTGGCCGATGAAAATATCGCGCTTTCACTGGATAAGGAAATTGCGCTCTACTTCATTGCACAGGAGGCTCTCAACAACATATTGCGGCATGCCCGTGCCACAACGATCAGTGTTATACTTAAACAGAGTCGGAAAAATGTTATACTTGAAATTGTGGACGATGGACGTGGATTCGATCCAAAGAAATTGGACCGGGCGGGATGGGGCCTGGCCAATATGAAAGAACGGACAAAGAACATTAATGGCAAGATAAGAATTTTATCCAAACCCGGCCAGGGCACTAAGATTACAATAAGTGTTCAGCGGGATCTGTTAATGCCCCATAAGCGAAGACGATAATCATGAAGAAGATACGCGTTCTGGTAGTAGACGATGAGAGCGTGGTGAGAGAAGGCGTCGCGACCATTCTTTCGCTCCAGTCGGATATTGAGGTTGTCGGTGAAGCGCAGGATGGGATTCAAGCGGTGCAACTGGCCCAGGCGAAGAAGCCCGATGTTGTTCTATTGGACATGGTTATGCCCAAACAGGATGGCCTCGCAACCATTCCTAAAATCAAGGAATTATTATCTGAGGCCAAGATCCTTGTGCTGACGAGTTTTGCCGAAAGCGATCTGGTTTATAAGGCGATCAAGTTTGGGGCGCTCGGCTATCTGCTCAAAGATTCGACACGTGCGCAACTTCTACAGGCCATCCGCGATGTGGCCAATGGACAGGCATCTATCCAGCCCTCGATGGCCATGAAGGTTATCCATGAAATTGAGCATCCCTCCGAAATCCTTTATACAGCCGACCCCCTTACCCCGAGAGAACACGAGACGCTTCGCCTGATCGCACGGGGGCTGTCCAATCAGGATATTGCAAACATACTCTTTGTCCATGAAAGAACGGTGGCAAAATATGTGAGCAGTATCTTGGAAAAGTTACACTTGGCAAACCGCACTCAAGCAGCGCTTTATGCCATCCGGGAAGGGCTAACTGAAGCGCATAAAAAGTGATCAAAAAACAGCAGGAAGCCCAATGGGGTAAAAAGAAACGCCTCGAACGAACAATTCGAGGCGTTTCTTTTGTGCAAAGCGCACACAGATCGAACTGCAGTTTTTCCAATTCATATTTTCTCGTCGGAAATGCCGGCGATGAGGCAAACATCCGGCACTGCTTTTAGGGTGATATTGATCATGCTTTGGGTCGGATCGTGAATTTTTTTCTGGTCATTTGTGACCATGATGATATTCCAAGAACGGACAATAAAAAATACAAAGGGAGGCTAGTTTCTTAGATTGTGTGTGGCGGCTCGAATCCCTATAATGCGTAAAGAATGTGATATAGAGCTTTTCTTCTAACGGGAGCCAAACAGTGTTTCTGGGAAAATATTCAATTACTTTGGATGAAAAGAGCCGCTTCCTTGTTCCGGCAAGATATAGGAAGAATCTATCAAACGGATTCTATTTGGCTCAAGGCTTTGATCGTAATCTTTGGGTGCTGACCAAGGGTGCCTTCGAAGCGATCTATCGAATAATCAGTTCTCAAAACCTTGCAGATCCCCTGGTGCGCTTGCTGCTTCGGATGATCCTGAGTACAACACATGAAATTCGTGCAGATCAGAATGGCAATATCACCATCCCGAAGGACTTGAAGGATTTTGCCAATATTAAACAAAATATCCTGATAATAGGTCAGGGTGATTATTTCGAAATTTGGGATCCCACTTTATGGGAAAAACAGGAGACCCAACTAAGAGATGCCGGGACAAATTCAAGAAGATTTTCTTCTCTCTCAATTGTTGCACGTTAGACTTCCTGTGTGTAATAAGCGGATGTGTTTGGTGTGTCGGACCAACCCAGCATTTAGGTGAGGCGCATGAAAAAAATACGCATTCTAGTAGTTGACGACCAGGCATTAGTCCGAGAAGGCATTGCTACTATCCTCTCCTTCCAGTCCGATGTGGAGGTAGTTGGCCAAGCGGAGGACGGGAGCAAGGCGGTGGAACTTGCTCGCAAGTATCGGCCTGAAGTTGTAATTCTTGACATGGTGATGCCACTTCAAGATGGATTATCCACCATTCCTAAACTAAAGGCCATCAACCCGGCTATTCGTATCCTTATACTTACAAGTTTTGCGGAGAGCGAACGGGTGTATCAGGCAATCAAGGCGGGCGCCTCGGGATATTTGCTCAAGGATACAACTCGGCTTCAACTAATGCAGTCGATTCGTGATGTGGCGAATGGTCATGCATCCATCCATCCTTCGATTGCGATGAAGGTGATTCACGAGTTTGATCCCCAGTCCGATTCGTCAAACCTGGTCGAGCCGCTTACGCAACGTGAATTAGAAACCTTACGGCTCATTGCGCGGGGCCTTAGCAATCAGGATATCGCTGTAGCATTGTCGGTTCATGAAAGAACTATTGCAAAATACGTTAGCAATATCTTGAATAAGCTCCAGGTAACCAATCGCACGCAGGCGGCATTGTACGCGATACGTGAGGGGCTTGTTTCCGAAATGCCTGCCTAGCATGCCAAATGGTCATGGTCATAAATGACCATCTTGGATGAGAAAAGATGTCAAAATTCTAGAATAAAGATACTGAACTTTACTGGATTTGCAAAATCACTCAAATCAATAAAATAAGATCAGTAATAAAACGAGGCATTCATGAACAATTTCGATTATGTGAAGGCAACCGATTTCGACAGGGCATGGCTCAATTTCGAACTGGATTTACCGCTCAAGCCCAATAAGAATCGCACGCCCAATCCGTTTTATATTGACCGTCCTGGGAATCCTATTGCAGAATTAACCGATGCCCTTATGGCGCCGTTTTACCGTCCGCCCAAATTCTTCTTCTCTGGCCACCGCGGTTGCGGAAAGTCCACCGAACTGCAACATCTCCTAAGCAATACCCAGCTCCAGAAAAAATACTGGTTGCTGAACTTCAGTATTCGCGAAGAAACCGACATTATTGACATAGACTTCCGTGATGTTTTGCTCGCGATTGGTGGACGTCTCTTCCGGGAATACCGGAAGAGAGGTGGCGAACTGCCCGATCAGCTGCTCAGAGAGTTGAACAGCTGGAAGGGAAAGGTGGAGAAGGAAATATCAACGATCCTTGAAGGACGCAATTCAGACTATGAGGTTAGCGCCTCGGTGGATGCGTTCTTTGCAAACGCAGGACTTAAGATGAAGTTGGAACCTGCTACGCGTGTCATCCTTAGACAAGTGGTCGAGACTGACATAACCGGCCTTATTGCGATCATCAATCATATCGCGGCTGCCATTTATAGCCGCGAGCGCCTTATTCCTCTGGTCCTGATTGATGATCTGGACAAACCCGATCTGGAGAAAGCCCGAGCGATCTTTCATGATCGCAGAGAAATTATGATGCAACCGAATTGCGCTATTGTTTATACCGTCTCCAGTGCCTTGTTTTACAGCAAGGAATTTGATGCCATCCGTGACCAGGCACTCTTTCTTCCTAACATTAACCTGCACCCGCCGATGGATCCCGAAACTCATAACCCTGAGGGTTACAAAACCCTAAGTGATTTCGTCCACGTTAGAATGGATCTGTCATTGATCGAAGACGCTGCGCTCGAAAATGCGGTGACGTATAGTGGCGGCGTTTTTCGTGAGCTGGCACGCATCATACGGACTGCCATCGGACGCGCCAGGCGGCGAAACGCCTCCCAGCTTAGCATGGATGATATCGAATGGGCAGCTACCGAGATACGTAATGAATATCGGCGAATCCTGGATAAAGAAGACTTGAAGTTGCTGAAAAAGGTATCCGAAAACAACCGCATGGAATACAACGATCGCATGCGTCCCCTCCTGCAACTTCTCGCTCTCCTGGAATTTTGTGATGGTGAGAATTGGTGTGATGTCCACCCCGTACTGAGGAAACTGCTAAATGACTGAACCAGCCCCCAAACCCTCGCAAGGACAAAGTTCCCTCCAGGAACGTGTGGAGATCATGGCCAAGGAATTGGAACTGGCAATTCACTGGCAGAGACCTTGCATCCTGTTCGCTGTTTACAGTTCCGAATATGTGCGTGCGGATGTGGAGACCATGCTGGAGAATTGTCTTATCGATCTTGGGCAGGAAACCATACACATCGGGGCGCGCGCTGGACAATCCCCGAACCTGTTCCAGGTAATGGGAGAGCATGAAGCGCATGACAACTTGGTCTTCTTTGTGGGTGATCTAAGCCGGAATCACCCCGATGATACAAGTCTTTTTATATCCCTGAATGCGCGCAGGGAGTTCTTCATTGAGGGCAGATTCCGGATCGTTTTCTGGCTGACGCAGAAGGAAATCGCAGACCTTGCGCATCGTGCCCCTGACTTTTGGTCGTTCCGGCACTGTGTTGTTGAATTCATCGAAGCGCCGAAGATGGAGCAGGTTCTGGTGCAGGAACTGGAGGCGGCATGGCAGGGTACCGGACAATATGCCGATCAATTTGAGGACACGGACGAGAAAATTTCACTGCGCGAGTCGCTCCTGGTCTCGATTCCCCAACACGATGAAACAGCTTCCATTCGTGCCAACCTGCTATTGACGCTGGGTATTCTAAACTGGCGAAAAGGCGATTTTGAGAAGGCCGATGAACTGCTTGCAAAAGCGCTGAAGATTGCTACACAGATTCAGGATAACTGGTTCGAGGCAGAGTGCTATAACGCGAGCGCATTACTCTGGTCTAGCATGGGGAAGAATGAGGATGCAATTGAGGCATACAAACAGGCAATCCGCCTTGCCCCGGAGCAGATTTTTGCGTGGAACAACCTGGGCAACCTGTGTGCGAAAATAGGCCGCAACGATGAAGCGCTGGTCACATTCCTAAAGGCAATTGAGTACAACCCACAGGATCCAATCGCTTGGAATGGGTTGGGTGATGTTTATCAAAAAATCGGCTATGTGGATGATGCGATCACAGCATACCGCAAATCAATCCAGTTCATGCCGTCGTTTGCTCCTCCTTGGAACGGTCTTGGAGACGCCTACGCCAGTGTGGGTCGTGGAGATGATGCGATAAAAGCGTACCAGCAGGCTGCTCAATTGAACCAGCGGTACGTCACACCGTGGCTGCGTTTGGGTAACCTCTTTTCCAAACAGGAACGATATCGTGACGCGCTGAAAGCGTTTCAACATGCTGCCATGCTTGATCCCCGGAACAGCTCGATCTGGAACGAGATGGGTCTGGTCTATTCTAGGTGCAATGCGCTTGAAGATGCTATAGCTGCATTCTCTAAAGCGATTGAGATCGACCGCGGGTATGGTAGTGCGTATAGAAATCTTGGCCTGGTATATACCAAGCAGGGAAAATACGCAGCCAGTGTCCCATTATTCTTGAGATCCGTTGAACTATTGCAGGAAGAGAAGGACAAGGCCGTTTCGTGGGAGTGTTTGGGTGATGTTTACCGGCAGTTGAATGAGTACGAAAAAGCTGTTGAGGCATATGAGATGGCAGACAAACTGGAACGGGGAAGCTTGACCCCATTCGGTGAGAAACCTCGTGAGGATGTTGCATCGTTTGTCACGCCGCAGCCAATGGAACCAATGGCTGATGTTCAAGTGGTGGAAGAAACGGACGGTAGTTTGACCGTCTTGGAATCGGAAGCCGTCCTCAACGTGGGGACTGTCATATCCCCTCAAGCAGCCCCTCCCACAATCGAGAAAGGCGATGAGGCCGCTCCTGGTTGGATATTCGGCTCGAACTGCGAGTTGGCGGATTCCGAGCAAAGCGAGAATGAAATCGCTTTCCCATCAGTCGAAACGCCGGACGAAACAGACAAAGTTGTACCGTCAATGCTGGTCAATCCGCAGCAGCCGGAGGCGATCCAAAACGCTGAGGAAAGCTCCACCGATGCCATGTTCTGGAACGAAAAAGGCAATGAGTATTTCAAACGAGGGGCGTTTGAAGATGCAATCATTGCTTACAACAAGGCCATCCAATTGGATGCTCGACTTGGCTGGTCCTACAGCAATCTGGCTCACATATACGTGATGCAGAATCAGTATGCCGAAGCGCTCTTGTTGTATCAGAAAAGCATCGATTTGTTGGATGCCGATAAGGATAAGGCGGTCTGCTGGAACGGCCTTGGTAATGTGTATCGTTGTTTGAATGACTATGCCAACGCCGTGGCGGCATATCAAAAAGCCGCTGAGTTGGATCCGGACACTGCCGGGATGCGTGACGGTACCGGTGTCGGTAATAATGAAAGTGCCTCGAAAAGCGCGCAGGCCTGGAATGACCTGGGAGAGGCGTTTCTCAAGTCGGGATCGTACAAGGATGCCATAACCGCTTTTAAGAAGGCAATCGAGATGGATCGCAAACTTGGTTGGGCCTATAGCAATCTCGCCCTTGCCATGTCATATCAGGGCAAGTATGCAGAGGCCATTCCGCTGTATAAGACGGCCGTTGAGCTGCTTTCCAGTAAGAAAGACAAGTCTATTTCGCTGAATCGTCTGGGTAATGCCTATCGCAAGTTGAACGATTACGACAATGCCATCAAGTCCTTCCAGGAGGCGATTGCATTGACTGATGAAGGTAAGGATCTCGTGACCCGCGTCCGCTTTAGTTTGTTGAGCAACTGCTGCGCCGATTAAGGTTTTTAATACCACTGGAGGAACCATGAGCGACTATGAATTCTGGAAAGAACTAGGCAAGATCTTCAACTCGGTAATTGCCTACCAGGAAAAAACGATCGAGTTTAACAAACGCTTCATCAATCCCTGGATCCGGTTAGGGAATGTGTTTGAGCAACAAGATCGTCATCGGGAGGCGGTGCGCGCCCACCAGCACGCCATTGAGATCGATCCGGATAATGCGCAGAACTGGCTTGAGTTGGGGAACGCCCACTTCAGGAACCAGGCCTACACCGATGCGGAGCGCGCATTTCAAAAGGCAATTGAACTGGATCCCAACCTTGGCTGGCCCTATAGCAACCTCGCGCTCATCTACGTGGAGCAGAACAAACATGCGGAAGCAAAGGCGCTCTACGAAAAGAGCATCCAGTTGTTGAAAGAGGACCGCGAAAAGGCAATCTCTTGGAATCGCCTGGGCAATTTGCATCGCAGACTCAATGAGTACGACCTTGCCATCCAGGCATTTCAAAAAGCCGATGAATTAGATCAGGAAAACGCAGGCTTCAGGGATGAGTTGGATGAGGAGTTAACGCAAACCAGCGACCATCCGGGCTGTGAAACCGCGCTGAATGATCTGATTGCCACCCCCATCCGATTGATCGTTGAACAAAGCCAATCTGAAGAAGAGACGCTTGCGACAGACGATATCTTCGAAGAAACGGTGGCGGCTGAAGTCGATTTGCCTGCGAATAGGTCCCAGGAATTCGGGCAGGTGTCTGAGGAAGAATCGGATGGATCTGAAATCACAATGGAAAATTCTCTGCCCGTCTCAGAGTCAGCCGCTGATCCATCCATCATGCCCAATGAAGTTGATGCCGCGCCTTTGATGGAAAGCGAATCCAACTTGACCATTGACGGCGAGCGCTCCGTTGAGAACGCGAGCCCGGAGCAGCCCGAGGAGAAAGTGCAGCCCGTTGAGCCATCCATCATGCCCAATGAAGTTGACGCCGCGCCTTTGGTGGAAAGCGAATCCAACTTGGACATTGACGGCGAGCGTTCCGTTGAGATCGGGAGCCTGGAGCAGCCTGAGGAGAATGTACCGCAGAGCGAAGACACATTCAAACTAGTAACGGAGGAACCCGCCGTCTCTGAAGCAGTGGAGGCTGTGTCCGATGAAATGGAGACTTACACCACTACTGAAATTGCCCCGCATGCGGAGACGGAAACCTATACCTTCGATGCCGCGCCTGTGATGGTCGAGGAGACCGTTTCGCCTGCATCGGCGCCAGAGGAACTTCCATTGGAAACAGGCGAAGGAAGCCGGGAGAATGAAACGAATGATCAATTGGAAGTGGAGATCGCGGAAGAACCCCCGGCGGAAACTGGCCAGGTCGTGATTGCCAGCGAAGTGGATGCCGAACCGCTGTCTCTCAGCCGGGAGATCTGTGAGGAAGTGCAAGAGAATCCTGTGCAGGACGAATCTGCCGCCATGGAATCCGCCGCAAGGGTTGTGGATGATGCCGGTAAGGAACACCCGGCTTCAGAACAGGCATCGTACGAGGCGTTTCTCAAGGACGATGAACAAGCGCAGAACCCATTTGTAACTGAAGCCTCACAGGAGGCCTTGCCGGAACAAGATGTTGCGACTTCCCGCGAAGCGGTGACAATCATCGATGAGTCTGGCGAATTTCAACTGGAGATGGACACCAAAAATGCGCATGTCTGGAACGAACTTGGGAATGTCTATTTCAACAGAGGCGAATTTGACGATGCCATCATCGCCTACAGCAAGGCCATCGATTTGGACCGCTTGTTTGCGTGGCCGTATAGCAACCTTGCACTGGCCTACGTGCAGAAGGGTCACCTCGCGGAAGCCATGCTTCTTTATCAGCGAAGTATCGAGTTGTTCAAGAGTGAAAAAGACAAAGCCATTTCATGGAACCGCCTGGGCAATGTCTATCGCCGCTTGAATGATTACGATAATGCGGTCGCGGCCTATCAGCGTGCCGATGAACTCGACCCTGATAACACCACCATCTACATGCAATCTCGTTTCAGCCTGTTGGGCAATTTCCAAATGGAACAGAGCGCCAACTTTAACTCGTAATTGCGGAGGATTTCCATGAGCGAACATGAGTTGTGGAACGAATTGGGCAACCTGTACTTTATGTCCGCCGCCTACAATCAGGCGATCTATGCCTACCATCGCTCCATTCAACTGGAAAAACGATTCGGAAGACCGTATAGTAACCTGGCCCTTACCTATGTTCGGCAGGGAAAATACGCTGAAGCCGTGGAACTGTATCGAATGGGCATTGAACTGCTTGCGGACGATAAGGAGAAGGCTATCTCCTGGTATCGCCTGGGCGATGTGTACAGATGCCTTAAGGATTACCGTGACGCCATCCTCGCCTACCAGCAGGGCGACCTGCTCGACCCCACCCTCAGCCAGGATGGCGACGAGATCGGGCAGGTCCTGTATGGGGCGTCCGGCCTGACCTCCCCCTCGGATCGAGACCAGACCGGAATGGCGGAAGAAGGCCCAAGCAATACGAAACTCCCCGCTTCAGACTCCCTCGAGCCTGATCCTATCTCCCCGGCGTGGGTCACCCGAACGCAGATCCAGCAACCGGAACCCGGGCTTGCAGAAGCAGAATCGACACCGGTCTCAGAGACGTCTGTATCAATCCAGGAAACCGGGGAACCCGATCCCGCCTTCGAGGAAGACTGTCTCCCGGATCCAGAGGAGGAAGAACCGGGTGATTGGCATTTCTACTTCGAATCCAAGGATCCAGACATGGCTGCGGCGAAAGCGGAATCCGATGATCTTTCCGGGCAGGGATCGATGGCGCTCGTGCCAATTCCGAATCCGATCCCTGCGGCCCTCAATTCAAATAGTCTCTCCCGAACCTTGTCTGAGGGAATCCAAACCGAGACTCTTGCCCGCGTTGATTTCCAGGATGTGGCAGTCGTTGAGACCAACGACCCGCTCCCTGTTGTTTTCTCGACAACCAGCGTGCAGGAATCCCAGCCCGATATCGTTGAAGAGGAAAAAGTGGCGGCCGCTCCGGATCAACAGGCTGTTGCGGAGAACTTTGTGGTTGCCCCCGATGAGCCGGAGTTGGAGATAGAAAAATCCCAGCGGCTGCTTGAAACCGAACCCTACAATGCGGCCGCGTGGGAATCTCTGGGAGATCTGTATAAGTCTGTTGGGAAGTACAAAGAGGCGATCTTCGCCTATCAGCAGGCCGTCTCCAACAATCCCAAAAATATCCAGTATCGGCATCGTCTGGGCATGATGTATGCAATTGAGGGCCGTGATGAAGAAGCGGTTGAGACCTTCAAGGAAATCCTCAAACTCAACCCCGGTCACGGTCTGACCAACGCCACCCTAGGTGGATACTACCGCAAAATGGGACTGAAAGAACTTGCACAAAAACACATTGATATCGCCATGAAAAATATTTATGATAGCGAAAACGAATACAACCAGGCGTGTTTGCAGGCTCTTTGTGGTAATGCGAACGAGGCGCTTAAACTTCTCAGAATCGCTCTGGAATCGAAACAAACTTATGTGGATTGGGTGCTTCGCGATCCAGACCTGGACGGCATTCGGTCGGAGCCCGGCTTCAAGCAGCTGATTTCCGACTTCATGTAAAATTTGTTCAGTTGGAACCAGTCTATAACCGAACGGCCAATGGTGGAAAGAAACGATCCATGATCTAGCGGGTATAGTGTAAAAGAGGGGGATATCCGATTTCTACCCGTTCCTGATTGTAAATGGATTAATTGGGCAAAGTCGGCCTGAACTTATACCCGTATACCAGATATATACCGCGCGGGACTGATCTTTTTGGTGCTGTAGGACACTTTCGTAAGTCTCTGGGCGAACTATTACCCAAAATCGAACTGGGTAGCGCGGACCTGTCGCCTTCCGATTCTTGAAAGTGTGCTTTTAGCCAATCCTCATTTAGAAAACGAGGGTTTTTTACCCAAGAATGTGGTTTAATGAGGATGTTAGGCACTTAACAGTTTTCATCCAATATTCTGGATTTTCGCTCAAGTGTCCGTTTTCGTGTCACCCGGAGCGTTAACGAAGGGTCCCTACCCCTGAAACCAGAGATTCTTCGCTCCGCTCAGAATGACATGCGGAAGTCCTGATAGAGTCAATAAGGTATAAGGATTGAAATGCCCTCTCATCCCGTTACCGAACTAAGACCGCCGCTGCTCAAGACAAAGATCTCTATCCCCCGGCTGCCAGGAGAATTCGTCCACCGGCCTCGGCTGACGGAGCGGATCCATCAAGGGGTGAAGGGTTCGCTGACACTGCTTGCTGCGCCGGCTGGCTTTGGAAAAACCAATCTCCTGATCGAATGGGCAAAAGAAACCACCCTGCCCGTGGCCTGGCTGACCATAGACAGCGACGATAACGATATCAGCCGCTTTATCCGCTATGTAATTGGTGCGCTGCAAACCCTCGAGCCGGGGTTGGGGGAAGAAGCAGTAGACCTGCTCGCATCCTCCAAGGACGATGGATGGAAGACCGGATTGACGCTGCTGATCAACGAGCTTTCCGTTCTTCCGAAGGAAGGGGTCCTGGTGCTCGATGATTTTCATGCTCTGGAAAATTCGACGATTCTACAGAGATTCGACTTCTATCTCAAACACTCTCCACCCAACCTGCACCTGATCATCGCCAGCCGCAGCGAGCCTGAGCTGGATCTGGCCTTCCTGCGCGCCAAGGGCCGCGTGCTCGAACTGGGCATTGATGATCTGCGCTTTACCGGCGAAGAGGTCGTGCAGTATTTCCAGCAGGTAATCGGGTTGGAGTTCCCGCCTGCGACGGTCCAGGCGCTGGTGGAACGTACCGATGGCTGGATCACCTCCCTGCAAATGGCCGCGATCTCTCTCAAAGACCAGGCCGATCCGGCAAACCTGCTGGCAAACCTGGAAGGCAAGTCACATTACCTGTCCGACTTCCTGGCTGAAGAGGTACTGGATCGCCAGCCGGGGGAGATTCGCCAGTTCCTGCTGAGAAGCTCGATTTTAGAGACCCTCAGCGGTCCGCTATGCCAGGCAGTCGTCAAACCAGACGCCCAGCCGGGGTATGGCGCGGTCATGTTGAACCGGCTCGAGCATGCCAATTTGTTCCTCCTGGCGCTTGATGATCAGCACGAGTGGTTCCGTTACCACCCTCTGTTTGTCGATTTTCTGCGCCAGATTCAGGCGGAAGTCAACCCAACTGAGATCCCTGAACTGCACAAACGGGCAGCAGGGTGGCTCGAAACAAACGGCAATTTTGATGAAGCTTTTCGACACGCTGTGGCTTCGCGGGATATGGCATGGGCGGCCGATATGATCGAGCGTAATGTCCAGACGATGATCAATATGGGTGAAATGTCTGCCCTCGCTCGCTGGATAGGCAGGCTGCCGGAGGAGATTACCCACAAACGCCCGCTCCTCAGCCTAGGTTATGGCTGGGCGTTGATGGTAACTCACCAGTTGGATCTCGCTCGGTACTGGCTCGATGATGTACAGCGATACGTCGAACAGTTGGAAAAACAAAAGAAGGAAACGCCAGCCCCCGAAGCAACGGGAACCAGCGATGCTATTGGAAGTGTCGATCTGGCGGGAATTCGTGGTGGATTGGCGCTCTGTCAATCCTACCTGGCGATGTTGAAAGGCGACATGGTACAGGCTGCCAAGTTCTCCCAACAGGCGGCCAGATATCTTCCAAAAGAGAACGTATATCTTCAGAGCCTTATTTCTCTAGATGAAAGCATTACGCTTGTCTTCTCTGGCGAAACTCAGAAAGCGATCGAATCGTTGCGCGTGACGGCACGGCTCGCCCGCCAGGCAAATAACTCGCTGGTGATGATCATTGCCACCTGCGAAGTCGCAATTGTTCAACAGATTCAGGGCCAGCTCAGCAAAGCGTGGGAGACCCTGCAAAAAGCGCGGTATATAGCCATCGGTCCAGATGAGAAGCCTCATCCACTATCCTCCTTTATCGAGATCGTATTTGGCGAGATTTTGCTCGAACGCAATGAACTGGACGAAGCCAGCGACTACCTGGAACGCGGCGTCCGAGTCACCCAGTCGATGTGGTATCTTGGCAGCCTGGGCGGAATGCTTTACCTCGCGCGTGTTCGCCAGGCGCTGGGGGATATCTCCGGCGCGCAGGAGGTCGTCGAGGAAATTGCGCGCAAAGCTCTCCATTCGGACGCCAACCAGTGGGATAACGCCCTCGCTTCTGCCACCGCAGTCCGGCTGGCTGTTCAACGTGACGATCTGGCGACTGCGGAACAGTGGTGGAAAAAAGGCGATTTCCCCGATCTGAACACCCCGATCGCTTTAGAGGATTATCCTTACCACATCTTTGAATATCTGGCGCTCGCCCAGGCCAGGTTCCTACTGGTCAGGGGGCAAGAGACAGGCAAAGCACGTGATCTCAAGCAGGCTTCCGAATGGTTGGGAATGCTCCTGCCCGAAGCGGAACGGTTTCAACGGGTGAACTCGCAAATTCAAATCTTAATTTTGCAGGCGATGGCGCAATTTGCCCTCGGTAATGAACGGGGGATAAAAACCATGCTACGCGCCCTGGCATTGGGCGAGCCGGAAGGCTTCCGGCGTTTTTTCCTGGATGAAGATTGGCGGTTGGCTGAGCTCCTGCGCCAGTGCCGGGCCGCGCAGGAAGAAGCTGGCAGCCACCTCCCTTCCCTGGCCTTTATCGACAGTTTGCTGGAGGACATTCAGGGCAAGGAGATTGGACGGCAGGCCGGTCAAGAAACGATCGAAGAGACGGCAGCTCCAACAAAGGTGCATCTGGAAGATGGCTTTCCCATTTCCCTCTCGGCACGCGAGATGGAAGTGCTGGCATTGATTGCCGAGGGCAAATCCAATCAGGAAATTTCCTCACAATTGTATCTGGCGCTGAACACGGTCAAGCGCCATGCCTATAACATTTACACCAAATTGGAAGTCAAGAAACGGACCCATGCCGTTTCAAGAGCCCGACAACTGGGCTTGATCCCATAATTTTCCCCAATCTGAACTGACACTTTGATTGCTCTGCCGGACACCTGTATCCACCGCAGGCCGTCTCGCGCCGGCCGGCTCGTGGTCTGAACGTGCGGTGTTGGCAAATCCGGCGGATTATCGCGGATTTGTCACTCTGCAATAGGCAATTCGATTTCCTAATTTCCCCTAATCTGAATTGACACTTTTATAGCACTTTGGATGCATGACAACTCCCCTGTCCGATAGTATCCTATCGATAACAAACGTTTCGGATAATCTGTGTCGTGGAATACGGATATCCCAATCTCAAACTTTGTTCTGGAGGATACGACAATGTTAGAAAAAATTTCTCGTAACTGGTGGATGTTCGCCCTCCGTGGCGTAGCAGCCATCATCTTCGGCGTCGTGGCGTTCGCCCGACCCGGACAGGCGCTGCAGGCCCTGGTTCTGCTGTTCGGCGCTTATGCGTTCGTGGACGGTATCTTTGCCATGTTCGCCGGCATCGCTGCCCGTGGATACTTCGAACGCTGGTGGGCAATGCTGTTGGAAGGCGTGGCGGGGGTCGTCATTGGACTGTTGACCTTCTTCTGGCCCGGCATAACCGCACTCGTCCTGTTGTATTTCATTGCCACATGGGCGCTCATCACGGGCATTTTCGAGATCGTGGCTGCGATCCAACTCCGCCGTGTGATCACGGGTGAATGGATGCTGATCCTGGGCGGCCTGCTCTCGATTCTATTTGGCGTATCGCTGTTCGTTTTTCCGGCAGCGGGTGCTGTGAGCATGATTTGGGTGATTGGCATGTACGCCATCGTCTTCGGAATCTCGGAGATTATCTTCGCCTTCCGCCTGCACGGCCTGCGGCGAGAGTTCGAGAAAGCCACCAAATAACGAATCGTTCACGACCTTTCGAGAGAACCTCGAGGGTTTGTCGAACAAAATTCTGAGTAACAAGGAGAAAAATGATGGACAAGATGCTTGTGATTGTATTCGATAGTGAGAGCCAGGCCTATGAAGGCTCAAAGGCGCTCCAAGAGCTGCAGAATGAAGGCAGCATCAATCTCTACGCAAAGGCTGTGATCGCCAGAGACACCAGTGGGAAGGTGGAGGTCAAGCAGGAGGGCGACATGGGCCCAGTCGGGACGGCCGTGGGCCTGCTCACCGGGAGCTTGATCGGCCTGCTGGGCGGGCCGGTAGGGCTCGCCATTGGCGCCAGCATTGGGATGGCCGGGGGCGTGCTGTACGACCTGGCGCAGCTGGGGATCGGCGTGGATTTCCTCTCCGATGTCGAACAATCCCTGCTGCCGGGTAAAGTCGCTGTCGTAGCCGAAGTTTGGGAGGAGTGGACGATGCCGGTCGATACTCGCATGGAGGCCCTGGGCGGCGTTGTCTTCCGCCGCGCAAGCGTGGAAGTCGTGGACGAACAAATCGAGCGCGACGTTGCAGCGCTAAATGCCGAGCTTGCCGAGCTGGAAGCCGAACGTGACCAGGCGACCGGGGAGGCCAAAGTGAAACTCCAGGCGAAGGTGGACGCGGCCAAGAGCAAGCTGCAAGCCGCGCGGAACGCCATCCAGGCGAGAATCGAGGCCAGCCAGAAAGAGACGGAAGCGAAGATCAAGTCATTGCAGGAGCAGGCGGCCAAGGAAAGCGGCAAGCGGAAGGCCAAGCGCGAGGCGCGCATCGCCGAACTGAAGGCCGATCAGAAGCGGCGCAGCGATCTGCTCAAGCAAGCCTGGGAACTCACCAAGAAAGCCCTGTCTGCTTAAAGATCTGCCCTGAAACGAATATTGCAGCAAACGGCGCAAATGCCGCTTGCTGCAATATTTTTAACCGTTCAGTGAGAAAGCATGAGGAAAGTTGGAGCAAGAATGGCACTTTTATAGCACTTTGGATTCATGACAGGCGGTGCTCTGACAGGTATCCTTTGAAGTGTTGCAAAGAAATGGACCATTCCCTTTTGGAGTGAATTATGAAGCGTGTACTCATTTTGACAGCCGATTATGGTTATGGACATCGCAGTGCGGCGAATGCCATTGCCGCAGCGATGCAAGAAACCTATGGCAAAGCTTGCAGGGTGGAAATTGTCAACCCAATGGATGATCCCCGCGCCCCGGCTTTTCTCCGCGATGGAGTGAACGGTTACGACAAGATCGTTCGAATCGCGCCTGACCTGTATAAACTGGGATATCAGGTTGGCGATACCCGCGTGGGAAGCGACCTTGTGAGGAACAGCCTGACGCTGATGCTATTCAACACGCTGCGTAAGATCATCCGCCAGAAGCAGCCCGATGTCATCGTCTGTCCATACCCATCCTATCAGGAAATTCTCACCGCAATATTCGACATTGAAAAATATCATATCCCAGTGGTCACTGTCGTGACCGATTTGGCGACTGTAAACCGATTATGGTTCCATCCGGGAGTAGATCTGTGCCTGGTGCCTACGCAAACTGTCTATGATTTGGCGGTCAAAGCCGGCCTGCCCTCGGAAAAAGTGAAGATCGTCGGTATCCCAGTCCGCCCTGAGCTAATAAAGGGAAATCAAGACCGAACCGCGATACGGAAAAGCATGGGGTGGCGAGAGGATCTCTTCACCGTCCTCGCCATTGGCAGCAAACGCGTAGAACATCTTTACGATGCCCTGGACATCTTGAACCATTCTGGATTTCCTCTACAGTTGATCATTGCTGCCGGTGGAGACGAGGAATTCTATCAACACTGCCAGGAAACGGATTGGCATGCGGAAACACATATCTACAATTTTGTTTCCGAAATGGGAACCTTTATGAGAGCCTCTGATTGCGTTTTGGGTAAAGCCGGTGGGCTGACTGTCTCCGAGGCGCTGGCGTGCGGCCTCCCCTTGATTCTGGTGGATATCATCCCTGGCCAGGAAACTGGGAATGCGGACTACGTGGTCTCAGGCAACGCGGGGGTGCTTGCGAACAATCCAACCGAGGTTCTCGAAGCGATGGCTCATTGGTTGGAAAAGGACCGACGCCATTATCAACAGCAGGCACAAAATGCCCATCGATTGGGACGCCCTCGGGCCGCGTTCGATATCGCCGAACAGGCCTGGGCTTTGGCCACAACGCGCGAAAAAGAGCAAATAACACTTTAATGACACTTTGGATTCATGACGGCTCGTCCCGCTGAGAGTATGCTTTCAATCATCAATTGCGCTGAATTTTTCACAGAACAGGAGATTGTGTTCATGGCCGAACGAAGATGGGAAGTAAAAATTGGATCGACAGTCACCGCGACAGACGGCGACTACGGTCATCTGCAGCAGCTGCTGGTGGATCCACACCAGGGACGGGTAATCGCCTTACTGGTGTGGCCATATAAATTGATCCCACCTCAAACGGTTGTCGCGCCAGAGGCGGCCATCGCCGATGCTTCAGAAAATGAAGTGCGGCTGAACATCGGTCGGGAACAAGTGGAAGCGCTGCCAAAATATTGGCCCGATTCCGAGGTGGTCGTGGAAGGTCGTAATTGCGAAGCGGACGACGAATTGTATGCCGTCCGCAGGGAAAACGTGTTCGAGGTTGGGCGAGCACCAAGTTCGAGAGAACCAGGCATGGTCGAAGGCCGAATTACCGGTTCTGAGGGGAAATCCTTTGGACTTCGATTGCGCGCCGGCCAACAGGTATTCTGCCGTGGTGTACATGCCGGGTGGGTATCGCTGATCCTTCTTGACTCAAGCGGGCGAGTACACGGCTTCGTCTTGCATACCGGTCATCTTCATCTTATCGGCCGCGATCTGATTGTGCCGGCTGCCTGGGTGCAGGAAGTGGATCAGCAAAATGTGCATTTATCTGTTGAAAAGCGTGATCTGGAAAACCTGCCTGATTATTGCTCCGATGAGGTCTTGGGAGCGGCAGCGGACAACGTTCTATGGTCTGACGAAATCCTGCGCAACACGGACTATAAGGAGATCGGCATATCGGCGGAGGATGGTGTCGTCAGTCTGCGAGGCCATGTTGTCACGTCGCGGAATAAAAGAAAAGCCGAAGATGCAACCCGTTCCGTTCCAGGAGTACTCGGCTTGGTAAATGACCTGGTCGTGGATCAGGATCTGGTGCTTGATGTGGCGCAGGCTCTTGGAAAAAACGAACTTACCCGGTCTGAGCGAATTTCTGTCGGCGTCCAAAATGGATTCATCACACTGAAGGGGTATGTTGACAGTGCGACCATACGAAATGCTGCCGAAACAATCGCAGCCAGCGTCCCTCAGGTGCGCGGAGTGATCAACGATCTCCAGGCGCCGAACGTGATCATCGATCCTGAAGAGCAGAAAGTCCGACAGCCTCGCATCGGTCAGCAAGTATATGCTACAGACATGCACCTGGGGCATGTAGAGAGCGTCGTCATTGATCCGCGTAACCGTCGCGTGATTGCCTTCGTTACCCGCGGGTGCTTTCCAGATCCCCGGAACAAAAGCAATTATAGAACGCCTGATGATGAGCCTGGGCTGGAAAGCAGAGTTGTGATCCCAATCGACGCGGTACGTGATGTAACCAACAGTCCGGTGGTGCTGGATGTCAGCGGTGCTGAAACTGCTCTATATCGGGCATTCGATCCTGCCGACCTCATACACCCGCCTGCTGAGTGGCAGCCTCCCTATCCCTATCGCCGGGAACAGGTGTTCTTTGACAGGCGGAGATTGGAGGAACCAAAAAGGGAAAACAGCTCAACATGAAAACGTTTCGAATAACCAAAAGAATATCAAAAATCATCGTTCGTAAAATTGCAAACCGAATCAAGAAAGGAAAAACTCATGTTAACTAAACTTACTCAACTGTTTCGTAATTGGTGGCGCTTCGCGCTGCGAGGAGTGCTTGCCATCGTCTTCGGCGTTCTGGCGCTGATCTGGCCCGATTCAACGAAGCTGGCCCTGGTTCTGCTGTTTGGGGCTTTCGCGTTCGTGGACGGGATTTTCGCCGTGGCAACAGGTATTGCTGCCCGTGGCCATTTTGAGCGTTGGTGGGCAATCCTGCTGGAAGGAATCGCGGGAATCGTCATCGGAGTGTTGACATTCTTCTGGCCCAACATCACCGCGCTCGTTCTGCTCTATTTCATTGCAGCCTGGGCGGTCACAACGGGTATTTTTGAGATTGTGGCGGCAATCGAGTTCCGGCATGTGATTTCGGGGGAATGGGGAATGATCCTCGCCGGTTTGCTCTCGGTGCTGCTCGGCACCCTGCTGTTCGTGTTTCCGGGCGCGGGTATGGTGAGCGTCGTCTGGTTGATCGGCGTTTATGCAATCGCCGCGGGGATCATGGAGATGGTCTTCGCCTTCCGGCTGCGAAGCCTGGGGCACAAGCTTGGGATTACCGGCACAGCCAATGCATAACGTCGACAGCTTGGGAAGATCTTGAAAGGAACAATAGCAATGAAGCCTGATATGGAACTGCAAAGAGATGTTCTGGATGAGATCGCCTGGGAGCCGAGCATATGCGTACCGGAGATTGGGGTCACGATCCATAACGGCATCGTGACCCTGACCGGCAGCGTGGACAACCTACCTGCCAAATGGGCGGCCGAAAACGCCGCCCTGCGGGTTTCCGGTGTGAGGGCGGTTGTCAATGATATCGAAGTGAAATTATCCACCGGCAATCACCGCTCGGACAGAGACCTCGCCCTGGCAGCCTGCACCGTTTTGGAATGGAACGTAGTTTTACCGAAGAATTTGCAAGTGGCGGTAGACGCTGGCCGGGTTACCATCACCGGCAAAGTACAGTGGCAGTTCCAGAAGGATGCCGCTGAGGAAACAGTGAAGCGGCTGATCGGGGTCAAAGGGGTGATCAATAATATTACCGTCAAACCTCGCGTCACCTCTTTCGCTGTCAAAGGAAAAATCGAGGCGGCTCTCCGTCGCCATGCAACACTCCACTCGCAAGGAATTCAGGTGAAGTCGGAAGACGGCAAGGTCACACTGGAAGGTACGGTCGGCTCTTGGGCGGAGAAAAAGGAGGCAGAGAACGCGGCCTGGTCAGCCCCCGGCGTCACCCAGGTGGAAAATAAGCTCTCGGTACAGACTCGAAAACTATGAAGAGAGTACATTTGTGTGCTCAAACGAAAGCAAAACGAATTGAAAAGAGGTAAATATGATCGATCTTCCTACAAACGCCGAAGTGTATTGCTCGGATGGCATTGCCGGGCGCTCCATGTACATCATCGGCAACCCGATTAACCGTCAGATCACGCACCTGGTGGTACAAAGCTTCCTGCCTCCATTTCACCAAACTCTCGTGCCTGTGGACCAGGTAGCAGAGACCACCGACAACCGAATCAAGCTGAAATGCGCCCGAAACGATCTTAACCAGATGGAAGCATTTGAGTACGAAGGATACATTCCCACCCAGTTGCCCGGCTATTTACAGTGGCCTGATCCTCACGATGTGCCTGCAATTCCAGGATATAGCATGGAACCCGTCGCCACCTTTGTTCCACTGAAACGCCGGAACGTCCCACCGGGTGAATTGGCCCTGCGCCGCGGTGCTCGGGTGGAAGCAACCGACGGTTATGTGGGTCAGGTTGACGAGTTGCTGATCAATTCAAACAGTATGCAGGTTATGTATCTGGTACTGCTGGAGAGGCACATCTTTCACAGGAGGGAAATCACAATTCCCATCTCGCAGGTTGATCACATCGCTGAGGGCACGATTTATCTGAAGTTGGATCGGCAGGGCGTCGAGGCACTGCCCACAACGCCCATTCAGCGCTGGTCAAGATAGGAAATTCAAAAGTATCAATCTCCTTCTAAAGGAGATTGATACTTTTATAGCACTTTGGATTCATGACAGAGAATTCGCAAGTGAGTATGCTGTGGATGGATGAAAAGAACAGACAATCTTGTTTAGTCAGGAGACAAATAATAAATGACTAATTTGATCACCCAACAAAATTCGCGGGAATATTCAGATGACAGCATCCTGGCTGAAATCTGGGAGGCGGTCCGCCGTTATGAAGTCATTCGCACATTAGACATCGGTAGTTTTTCTATTTCCGTTCAAGAGGGTTTTGTCTTGTTGACCGGGTATGTGAGCAGGAAATATCATCGGGACCTCATTGAAGAGATCGCCTGTTCCATGCCGGGCGTAAACTCAGTCTGTAACAACTTGGTCGTGGATTTAGATCTGACCCTCCAGGTTGCCCAAGCCATGTCCAAGGATGAACGTATTCGCCATTTCATCCTTCCCGTGGGCTGCTCGCACGGCTGGGTTCGCTTGGGTGGGGAAGTGCCCTCCCACGAATTGCAGATGGTTGCGGAGGAAATCGCGGCGCAAGTGCCATCTGTACGCGGTGTACTTTCACGCCCTAGGGTCATCGGGGAACAGCCTGAAGCCGAGCGGTGCCCCATCCAGCCTCAGATCCAGGCGAAAGTGTACGATTACAACAGACAAGAGGGAGTGGTCACGCAAGTCGTGATCCAGCCGCGCAACCGCCTGGTCACTCACGCAGTGGTCAGCGCCAATGACTTTTGTGACGGCAGGTTTCTGTTCTATGAGTATCTGGTTCCTGTGGAAGCGATGGATGTGGTGGATAAAGAAAGCATCATACTAAAACGGGATGGTCCGCCTCTCAACGCCTTCCCAGCCTTTGAACCATCCGCTTGCCCGCTGGCCCCGATGGATTGGCAGCCCCCCTACCCTTATACAGCCGGTGTGGTTCGCTGGCCAGGCGAGGGTTGTGAACGAGCAGAGAACGGACCAAGTCCCAGCCGGTTGTTTCGTATGCAAGGATAAGCAGTGAATGATTATAAAAACAAGAAAGAAGGAGATTCGTGATGAACGTGTCGAGAAATCCATCCACTAAAGGCAAAAAAGACAACAATGAGAAGCAAAAAAAGGAGGGGTGGGAGAAGCAGGCTCCTGCTTGGATCAGTTACCTGGTGGTAAACCTGATCATGCTGTGGTTGTTTCAGGAGTTTATCCTGCAGCCCCTGGTAATCCGCGAAACACAAATCCCCTACAGCGAGTTCAAAGCCAAGATCGCCTCCGGCGAGATCGTCGAGGTGACTCTGGGTCAAGAACGGATCGTGGGAACCATGAAGAATGCGGATGGCAAAGATACGAAAAATCCTACCATCCCCTTTACGACCAATGCGGTCCCGGATGGTGACCCAACGTTGATTTCGGCTCTGGACAAAGCCGGAGTTGAGTACCGTGTCAGCAAGCCGCCCAGTCCATTGGGGAACTTTCTGCTGGCGTATGGATTCCCGATGGCAGTGATCGGCTTGATCTCCTACATGGGCTATCGTCAAATGGCCGGAGGCAAGGGCGCGGGCGGGATGTTCGGGGTTGGCAAGAGCAAGGCAACCGAAGTCAAGCCGGAAACGATCGGCATCACCTACAAGGACGTCGGCGGGGTCGATGAAGCCATTGTTGAATTACAGGAAATCATCCAGTTCTTGAAAACCCCCGAGCAGTTTTCGGGCCTGGGTGGGCGCATCCCCAAAGGGGTGCTGTTGGTCGGCCCTCCAGGTACCGGCAAAACGCTGCTTGCGAAGGCGACGGCGGGTGAAGCGGGTGTTCCCTTCTTTGAAACCAGCGGCTCTGAGTTCGTGGAAATGTTCGTAGGTGTGGGCGCGGCCCGCGTGCGGGATCTGTTTGAACAGGCCCGCAAGGCAGCGCCGGCCATAATCTTCATCGATGAGATCGACGCGATTGGACAGTCGCGGGCCGGCACGGCTCGCATGGGCGGGAATGACGAGCGCGAGCAAACCCTCAACCAGCTCCTCAGCGAGATCGACGGGTTCCGGGCAGAGAAAGATAAGCCAGTCATCATCATGGCCGCTACCAACAGACCTGAAGTCCTTGATCAGGCACTCCTGCGGGCCGGCCGGTTTGATCGCCAGATCACGGTCTCGGCTCCTGACCTGACTGGACGCTTGCAGATTTTGCGTATTCACACGAAGAACGTTAAGCTGTCTCCCGATTTTGACCTGGACCGGGCGGCCCGCATGACCCCCGGCTTCAGCGGAGCGGACCTGGAGAGTGTGGTGAACGAAGCTGCCCTGCTGGCCGCGCGCCGTGGTGCAGCCGCCGTCACCATTCATGATTTCGAGGCCGCCAACGAGCGGGTGGTCGCCGGGCCGGAAAAGAGGACGCGCGTGATCAACGACCAGGATCGCACGACGGTGGCCTACCATGAGAGCGGCCATGCCCTGGTCGCCGAACTGGTACCCCACGGTGATCCGGTCGCCAAGGTAACGATTGTGCCGCGCGGCCGCGGCGCCCTCGGCTACACCATGCAGATGCCCACCGAGGACCGTTATCTGCTGACCCGTGATGAGCTGGAAGACCGAAT
>DAOTXP010000028.1:0-4045 GCA_034435275.1 Anaerolineales bacterium
TGATGAGACCGAGACGTTCGGCCTCTGCAACCAATGTCGGTACGATCATCTCGAAACCGACGGTGGCGCCATTGGGATCGGCCAGCAGGCCTTTCGTCGCTCTCTCTGTGATCCATTCCAGGGCCGCCAGGCCCTTTTCGATTTGCCGCCGGTGACTTGCACGCTGCCTGTGACTTGCAAGCGCGATCATTGCAGACAGTGTGCTGATCACCCGGTCGTGATAATATAATGGCTGCTCTGCGCCCCAACTGCCGTCAGGCAGTTGATGTTCACAAAGCCATTCCAGGGCGCGGCCGCTGAGTTCGGCGTCGATATCACCCAGGCGCGCCACCCACGCCGTATCGTAGGCCGTGGGCGACATTTTCCCAGGTCCCAGTTTGGAAAGCAAAGCAATGATTTCTTCCCGGATGTCTGTGTTCATGAACTTTGCTCTTTGAGATCACATCCATGCCTGGATGGTTCCAGGCCCGACAGCCCTTATCTTGTGAAACAAACAAAAGCACCGCAGCCAGACGGAGACCAACTTCAATTCTCCGCCAGGGCCAGCGCGCTGAGAATGACGGACTGAACAAGCAGTTCAGGACAGTACAACGACTTGCCGATCCACAGCGGCGGGTAGGGCGGCTCCGTATGACTGCGCAGCCAGCGCACGCCCTGTTCGATGCGCCCGCCCGGCACATTTCCCCCGGTCTTCCGCCACAGAGACAGCGCCTGCAGGCAGTAGGCGGTTTCTTCGGCAGTCGCGACGCGATAAAATCCCCAGCCGCCGTTGGAATTCTGGGTCTTCAATATCCAGTCCACGGCAGTCTGGCACATTTCATTATCATAGCCCTGGCAGAAGATGATCGCATGTGAGGTGGTATAAAACGGCGAAACGTTCCACTTGTCGATCCAATATTTGCCGGTCAGGCGGCGCTTGCGGATGAAGCCGAGTGCCTTTTGTACCGACGGATGGGTGACATCGCATCCGGCCCGTCTCAACGCACCCAGTACATGGATGTTCACGTCAATCGAAGCGTTGACCTCCAGATTGAAACATCGGAAGTGGTCCTTCTCCTCGAAACTGAGCACCGCGTCCAGGTCAACAGGATAGCCCAGGTCGGTCAGCAGGTCGTAGCCGAGACTGGTATCGTCGCCGTCCATCAACGAATAGGTGGACGAAAAGCCGAGACCCTGGCCGGGCTTCCATTTTGCGTGGAGATTTTCGAGGTGCGGTTTCGCAAGCGCCATTGTGTCCTTTGTTAGCAGGCCGGCGATATGCAGGTTCCACAGGATCCAGATGCTCTCGAAGTTCTCGAACGGTGATACGAACGGCGCGCCCCCATTGACCAGCACATCGCGTAAATACAGCAGGGCCTTGCCGTCGCCGGGGCGCGCGTGGATGGCGAAGTGCGCCGTGGCAGAGGGGCTGTTTGCTACAGAACCATTGACCTCCTGCAGGTTGTCGATGTCCAGCATATCCAGCGCATCCTCCCCGGCCAGTTCGGCGGAGAGGGCGGTGGTCACGTAACGGTTGATCTTGATGCCCTTGAGTTTTTCCAGTTTTGCGCGCCGCAACTGACCGAGCCGCCCCAGGATGCGGTCACCCTGCTGTTTGATGATGCCCAGTTTCTCCGCCTCTGAAACCAGGGTGGGCACGATCATTTCGAAGCCGGCCGGCGCGCCGTTGGCATCCGAGGCCAGGCGGCGGGTCGCATCCGAGGTAAGCCGGTCGAGCGCTTTCAGGCCGTTTTCGATCTGCACGCGGTCCAATGCGCGGCGTCCGCGTCGTGCCAGCACCAGCATGGCCGCCAGAGTCGAGACGATGCGGTCGTGATAATACAGCGGCTGTTCCGCCCCCCAACTGCCGTCTGCCAATTGATGCTCGCTGATCCATTCCAGCGCGTGGTTGGAGAGGGCGGGGGCGATATCGGCGAGCCGCGCCACCCAGGCCGTATCGTAGGCGGTGGTTCCCATGCGGCCGCGCCCCATGGCGTTGAGCAGCCCCTTCACGTCGTACATCAAGGGCCCCCTTCCCCTTTGTTCGGCCAATCCACACACGGAAGCGGGTACCACACTCCGCTGTTCAATTTCCCGATGCCGATCGTTCGTTCGGAGTTGGCCGCGTAGAACGATTTCATCCAGGCCCAATCTTCCCGTGAGAGTCGGCTGTAATCGGGTTCAGGCGCGCGGCGGGTGTAGAGATGGTCGAAGAGGATCTCGCGCAGTTGTTTTTCTGTAAGATACGAAGACGGCGCGACCGTGAAATACAGGTCCTCTTCGCCCGTGGCAAGGAGCGGATAATCGAAAGCAGACAACTTGTCGAAGCCGAGGAAGAAACTGACGGGTTCGACGTACTCGCCGTAATACGTTTCGATCAGCTCGCGTCGCGTTGGGACCCTGGCCTGTTCCCGATAAAAAGCCGCGCAGGCCTCTGCGACCGCTTCCGTCGCGTCGGAGGCGAAAACGCCGAAGAACAGCCGCGCCCGCTCATGGGTCCGCGTGCGATGCGTGAGCCCGTCGAACAGGTCAATCAGGGATTCGTAGGGCGTCCCTTGAAACTGTCGGCGATAGTCGCCGTAGAATCGAACGCGCACTTGATACTCGTCGTAGAAGTTCACAAAGTCGGGATGTTCCGCCAGGCGCGCCAATCCCTCGCGCTGTACGCGGCGCACGTATTCGCCGCCGCGCGAGAACAGTTCCGCGCCGTAAACGGGCGTGAGCAATGTGTCGACGCCGTGATCGAAAAAGAGCCGGTACAACTCGATGTGGCGCCGCTGGGCTATATCCATGTAAGTCGTCATCGGATCGGACGAGGCCTGCGCGGCCGCGGCGTGTTCGAGCGCGAACCAGCGGCGCGTTCCGTTGATGGGAAAGACGGCCACCTTCGGTCCCGCGGCGCGGACGAGGGCGGCGGCTTGTTCGACTGGCATTTCGAGAAATTGTTGGAGGGTGAAGTTCATTTTCGCCCCCTGGGCAGTGTTGGGATGAAGCGCGGCACGCGCTTCATGTATTCGGTGTAGCCGGGCAGGTTCTGGCTGAGGAGTTCCTCCTCCTGCCGGGCAGCGCGGGTGAAGTCCCAGATAGTGTAGAACAAACCCAGCAAAGTTGTCAAGGCTGGATTAAGCAAAAAAAGCCCCGCCGCAAGCAGGAAGAACGAAGTGATAAGCGGATGGCGCATCAATGCATACGGTCCACTTTGAATGACCTGGTGATCGGGCTGGACCTCGACGCGTTCGGCGTAGAACTTTTGCAAATGGCGGCGCGCCCAGATGTGCAGGCTGAACGAAAGCGCGATGCACGCGAGACCAAGCAGTTGGATCCCCAGTCCCCAGCCCGCAGTCGTGGAGAATCCGAGGCGCGGCCACAACCATGGCTGGATGATAACGAGCGCGGCCGCGGCCAGGGTAAGCAGGGTGTAGTCCCATGCCCAGCCCTGGCCCTGTTTTCGCTCGCGGTCGTAGCGCGTGAGGAAGGCGAAGTCAATCCAGTAGAAGATGAACAGCGCTATGAGCAGAAGGAGAGAGAGTGCAATGCCGGTGACCATGTGTTCCCCATTTTATGCCAATCCGCTTACTTTGTGCGCCCCCTTTCAAAATTCTCATCCAGCCAATTTCGCCAGTCGGTGCAGGAGGGGAGTGCGTGCACGGATGGCCGTGTGATTGTTATCCTCCAGGACAAAGCCCAGACGGCGCTTTACATCGTACGCGCCGGAGCCGAGACGCAGAATCTTTACCTGCCGCGCCATGGCTTCCTGCAAACAGGAATAAATGAGCAGGAAATATGCATAGGAAACATCCCCGGCGAGGCCGAGGGCGGTGGCAAACATCACGCTGTTATCTTCCAACAAAAGACCACAGCCTACCAGCCGTCCGCGTTGGCGCACTTCCTGCCAGACGCCACCGATCATGGGCGCGTTTTCGAGCAGGCCGCGCATCCACGGATTGGGTGCGGCGCGGAACCTGCGCTCCACGCGGCGGATGAGCGTCAGCGCCTCTTCGATGTTGACAACCGATGAATGATGACTCAATTCCAGTCCGAGTTTTTTGGCCTGACGCTGGACGCG
>DAOTXP010000029.1:0-7844 GCA_034435275.1 Anaerolineales bacterium
CCTTTTGGCGGTCGTGCCCATGACGAGCTAGGCCAGTGCCAGCAGGAGGCCCAACCCTAACCAGCCAATCCAAAAAACAGACGCGCCCAGGTTTTCATAAATCCAGCCGCCTATCAGAGGGCCGATGAAGAATGAGAGTCCCCAGGCCGAGCCGAAGATGCCCTGATACAGCCCGCGCAATTCGACGGGTGAGAGGTCCGCGATGATAGCCGGGGCAACGGCGGTGCCCATGATCTCTCCCAGTGTCCAGATGACGATGCCGACAGCGAAGAGCGTCAAATTATCTGCAATCACGTTGAAGCCAAAACCGAAGCCGAGCAGGAGCGCGGCGATGGCGATGGTCTCGAAGCGCGGCCAGTGGGCGGCCGCGTTGCTGACCGGGATGGTCACCAGCACGATGAGAATGCCGTTGATGGCAATGACCGCGCCGTAGAGACTTGGGCCGAGTCCGTGGGACTGCATGTCCAGCGGCAGGGTGACATTGCTTTGCATGTAAACCATGCCAAAGAACAGCGCCAGAAAGGAGAACCACAGCAGAAGCGGCTCGCGCTTGAGTTGAGTCATGCGCTCGCCGAGGCTGGCGTGCGCGGCGTGTTCGGCTGCGGCGGGCCGCGTCTCGCGCAGGCCGAAGAGCACGATCAGGCCGAAGATGAGGGTGGTCAACGCGTCGCCGATGAACAGGTACAGGTAGTTGTACCCGGCCAGCAGTCCCGCGAGAAGCGGGGCGACGGCGAATCCCAGGTTGATGGCCCAGTAGTTGTATCCATAGGCGCGCGTGCGCGCTTCGGGCGGGACCAGGTCCGCGATGGCCGCGCCCACGGCAGGACGATACAGGTCAGTGAAGAATCCGAGCAGGAGCGTGCAGACGGCGATGAGCGGGAGGGAGGTTGCGAATCCGAGAGCCATCATCGCTACAGGCGTGACGAGGAAACTGGTCAGCATGACCGGGCGGCGGCCGAGGCGGTCGGTCAGTTCGCCGCCGGTGAGTTGGGCAACGAATGAGCCCGCGCCGAAGAATGAGACCATCAGCGCCGCCTGGCTGACGGGAATCTGGCGCTGGCTGGTGAGCTAGAGGGTGAGGAAGGGGACAACGAACCCGCCGAGGCGGTTGATGAGCGTACCGACCCAAAGCAGCCAGTAAGCGGGAGGCAGGCCCTCGGTCAGGGCGGCGAGGCGGGATGTGATTTTCATGGTGGGCGCGACTATATCACAAAAAGTGTTATATACTGGTAGTAACTCATTTTTCGGGAGGCCTTATCATGCTCACTATCGAGAAAGTGGATACAGAGAACAAGGCGCAGGTACGTCGTTTTGTTCAATTGCCGCACCGCCTCTACAAGGACTGTCCGCAATGGGTGCCGCCGCTGGATGTGGATGCCTACAACCAGTTGAACCGCAAGAAGCATCCCTTCCACGAGCATTCGGACGTGGACTTTTTCCTAGCAGTGCGCGACGGCCTCGACGTGGGGCGCATCGCCGCCATCGAGAACAAGCCCTTCAACAAATATCACAACACCAAAAAGGCGGACTTCTATTTCTTCGAATGTGAGAATGACCCCGAAGCCGCGGCGGCCCTGTTCGACACGGTCGCGGATTGGGCGCGGGCGCGCGGACTGGGCAGCCTCGTCGGGCCGAAGGGCATGGGTCCGCTGGACGGCTATGGGATTCTGGTCTTCGGCCACGAGCACCGCCAGACGATGACCATGCTCAATTACAACTTCCCGTATTACCAGCAGCTCGTGGAAGCGCAGGGATTTGTCAAAGAGGTGGATTTCGTCTCCTGCTTCCTGCCCGCCGACCAGTTCAAGATCCCCGACCGCGTCGAGCGCATCGCCCAGCGCGCCATGGAACGCGGCCATTTGCAGGTCAAGAGATTCAAGAACAAGAAGGAACTGATCCAATGGGCGCCGCGCATCGGCGAGGCCTACAACAAGGCGTTCGTCCGCAACTGGGAGTATTACCCGTTCACGCCGCGCGAGATTGACTTCGTGGTCGAGAATATCATGACCATCGCCGATCATCGGCTGATCAAGATCATCGTGCACGAAGGGGAGGTGGTCGGCTTTTTGTTTGCCTTCCACGATGTCTCTGCCGCACTTCAGCGCGCCAAAGGCAAACTCAATCCATTCACGCTGATGGACCTCCTGCTTGAACTGCGCCGTACGGACACAGTGGCGGTCAACGGCATGGGCATCCTGCCTGAGTACCAGGGCCACGGCGGTAATGCGATCCTGTATTACGAAATGGGATTGACTCTGTTTACCTTCAAACAGTTTCAGCACGTGGAGATGACCCAGGTGGCCGAGACCACCGAGCAGATGCGCGCCGATTTGAAGAACCTGAACGGCGTAGAGTATAAGAATCACCGAGTGTATCGCCGAATGTTGTAACTGGCCTTCCGAAGGAGTTCCCCATGAATCAGAGGCCGCTTGTTTTGACGTTGTCCATATTTCTCCTGCTCCTGTCTGCGTGTCAAACAGATCAATTCAACGGACAATGGACTTTACAAGTCCGAGTCGAGCAAGTCTCCACCCCGGTCTGTTCCAATAGTTTCCTCGGAAAAGAGGAAACGCACTACTTCCAACTCGCGCAGGAGGGGACGACGCTATCGGGATTTCCACTTTCCTCTCTCGGTCCGAATGCAGTGATGAATGCGGACGCCGGGTGGAAGGTTCTTGGAGAGGCGGACGGCAATAAGATAGATCTCTATTTCTGGATTCCAAATACGCCCGACACTTGCGGCGATGTAAATCACTTTGTAGGTGAACTGAGCGGCAACGTGATCAGCGGAAACTATCAGGGCGGAGATTGCCATTCCTATCCAAAGACGAATAGCCCTGCCGGCCGGGTCGTCATGAATGAAGTCCAGGGTGAGGATGTTGAGTCCTGCAGCTGGTCTGGTACATTCACCATGACGAAGCATGAACAGAAATAAAACCTCATGAACCATCCCCTCGCCTTCCTCCCCAACGAAAAACGCAAGCCCCTCTTCCTCGCCTTCCTCGCGCTGACCCTGATCCTGTTCGCGATTTTCCGTGTTCTCGACACCCCTCTGCGGACTCCCGCCGCGCCGAACGGGATCGTCTCATTCGAGTTCGCGTGGTCGCCGGGCGCCTCGGTGGAGATGGTCCATTCGTGGAGCGAGTATGCCCGCCTGCTGGCCGCCTTCGGCCTCGGCCTCGATTACCTCTTCATGCCGGTCTACGCCCTGACGCTCTCATTGGGGATTTTGCTCGCGGCTTCACGTCATACCGGCAGGTTTGCCCGCCTCGGCGCGTGGATGGGATGGGCCGCGCTGATCGCTCCGCTCTTCGACGCTGTTGAAAATTATGGGCTTCTCCACTCGCTTCTAAGCCAGCTATTTTCATTGTGGCCGTTTGTCGCCTCCGTTTGCGCGTCTGTGAAATTCGCCCTGCTGTTGCTGGGATTGCTCTACGCGCTGGCCGGCTGGCTGTGGCCGAAGAAGATATAGAAACCGGGCGGCAGATTATCTGCCGCCCGAACCGTTTTTACCGTCGATCTTAAAGTTGACTGCGTTGCCTGTCGGTGTGGACTTGCCCTCCTCGCGTTTCGCCAGCGGCAACAGCACGTGGAACTGACTGCCCGGGCATTTGGCTTCGTCGTGACCGGCGCTTTCCACCCAGATGCGCCCGCCGTGCGCCTCGACGATGCCTTTCGAGAGCGCCAGTCCAAGTCCCGCGCCGCCGCCTCTGAAGCGGCTTTTGCTGGTGGAGTGTTTTCCCAGTTCGCCGGGCTGGTAGAACTTGGTGAAGATGACCTCCTGAAAGGACGGGTCCACGCCCACGCCCGTGTCTTTGACCGTGATCTGGACGCCGCCGTTGGGCAGGTCGTTTCCATTGGCGGGAATCATGCCTCCGCCTATTTCGATCCGGCCGCCGTCGGGGGTGAACTTGATGGCGTTGACAATAAGATGTGAAAATACTTTCTTGAGGATGTTGGGGTCTGCCTTGACGGTTGGCAGCGCGGGGAAGTTGAGGGTCAACGACAGGTTGCGTTCCAGGATGTTCTTTGCCAGTCTGCTGCTGACTTCCTGTACGAGTGCGGCGGTGTCAACAGGCTGCAGGTGGAGTTGTAGTGTGCGCGCGTCGATCTGTGCGATGTCGAACATCGAGTCCATGATCTCATGCAGGCGCATGGTTCCATCGTGCAGGGACTTGACCACGGCGCGCACGTTGGGATTCAGGGCCGAGTCTTCCAGCAACATTTCTGTGTAACCGCGCATGACCGTCAACGGCGTTCGTAATTCGTGCGAGGCGATGCTGATGAAATCGGATTTGGTCTGGTCGAGGCGCTCGAGGTCGCGGTTGGCCTTGTCCAGGTCGCGGTAGGCCTGGCGCACTTCCTGGTTGAGTCGCATCAGGTTCTCGACGAGGCGCGCGTTCTCCAGCGCGACCGCGGTCTGGTTGGCGAGCGCGGCCAGGGTCACGAGGTCGTCCGCGCTGTAGCGATTGCCTGAAAGTTTCGCACCCAACGCCAGCAGTCCGATCCAGCGGCGGCTGGCGAAGATGGGTACGTAGACTTCGGTCTCGAGGCGGGTGAACCACTCCCGCTCCAGCGCGGTGATGCTCCGAAATGAGGGGAGCAGGTCCAGGTCGTATTGCAGAAGCGGTTTTTGTTCCGTCAGCAGATGTTTGGCGATGGGGCTGTTTTCGTCCAGCACGATGGGCAGGATCTGGCGTTCGCCGTCGGTGCGCGCTGCCCGCAGGCGGTACCCGCGTCCGCCGCCCTCGCCGACCTCCGTGTCCACGAGGAAGAGGAAGCCGCGCGTCAAATCCATCGATTCGATGATAATGCCCACCGCCACGCTGGCGAGCCTTTGCATGTCGAGAATGTTGCTGATGGACTCGCTGTATTGATGCAGGGTGCGTCCCGCGTCGGTGCGGTCTATTTTCAGCCAGCGGTCCACCAACCGCTGGACCAGACCGAGCAGGGGCGTGAACAACAGGGCCAGCAGCAGGGCTATGCCCGCGCCCACGACAAAAGGATTGTAGGTCGAGATGGTTTGCAGCGGTTGAGTTGCAAGCGTGCCGAGGATGTAGAATGCCACGATGAGCAGGGTGGTGATGACGTAGATCAATGCCCGCCGCAGGATCATGCGCACATCGGGCAGGTCGTGAGTCAATACCACATAGCCGATCAGGATGGTCGCGCCCAAACGCAGGGGATTGCCCGGCAGGCTGGCGTTCGTCAGGAGCAGCGCGTCGTTGACGATGATCAGAATAAACGCGGGAACCCAATAAGAAAGGCGGTTACGGTGCAGGGGCTGGCGCTGGCGGCTGAAGGCGCGGCGCACGTTCCACAACGCGCCGCCGGTGAAGATGACCCAGCCCAGAATAGTGAAGGCCAAGGGCAGGCGCTCACGCGGCAGCATGACGCGGCCGTTCGTCCACAGCACTTCGGGCAGGCTGTCCAGAAGATTGCTTCCCAGCGCGGCCAGGCCCATGGCCACCACGATACCCACCACCAGCCAACTCCAGGCCTCGCGGCGCAGGAAGGTACGCGTAATCAGGATCAACAGAAAGGAGAGAAAGAGCGCGCCGAACTCCTGCAGGTCCGAAAAAGCGCGCGCGTTCATGCCGGGCAAATCCCCGCCGTACCAGAAGGCCTCGGCCACTGTCAGCGCCATGGCGGTCAACGCGTACAGGCCAAGAAGCGAAGCAGCAAATTCCTGTCCGCTGGCGCGGCGGAACGCGAAGACCAGCGTGGGCAGATAGAGCGCGGCCAGGATTAAAAGCCCAACGAGGTAAAGAAATTCCAGGGAAATCGCGGCCATGAGTAAAAAGAAGTATACTCCAAAACAATGCGTGTCTTCGGCTTATGCAGTATCATTGAAACATGCCAGAACATCATCTCTCCCGTTTCGCACGCGATCGTTACCTGCTTGAGAGCCTGCGCTTTGCCACTATCCAGGATGCACGCCGTGTGGCCGCGCAGATGAATGTCTCTGCCGCGGACTTGTACGCGCTCGGACTGATTGATGAGGCCCTGCGGACCTTGCTGCAGCGACAGGCCGCGCCCGCGCAGATGACGGACGCCGCCTCCTTTCTGGACCAAAATCTGGGCGCCGAACCCGTGCGCGAGACTCAACTGACGTTCGTCTCCGAGTTCCCCACGACTTCGGTCTATCGCGGGGAAGTGAAACCACAGGAATATTTGGATTCTTCCCTCACTCCCGCCCCCTCTCCCATTGGGAGAGGGGGGAAAGGGGTGAGGGAGATTTCCCTCGAAGAACTCCTGCTCGTCAACCTGCACAACAACAATCCCGCCGCCGCGCCGCTGACCGAACTCTTCGACGACCAGCCGTTGGATCAGACGGCTTATGAGAAAATGATCGAAGGGCTGGGAAAATACTTCCGCGATTCGGGAATCGGGAATCGGGCATCGGGCGAGTCGCTGATTGATATGCTGCGCGCTCCGGCGCGCGTCTCGCCGCATTCGCTGGCGGGACAGCTGGAATACATCCTTGCCCGCTGGGGCGATGTGCTCGGCGCGGACTTCGTGACGCGCCTGTTGCGCGGGCTGGATTTCGTCAAAGAGGAAGTGAAGCGCTTTGGCGTCGGCGGCCCGGGCGGGGAGACTCCCGTCCCGACCTATTTCGGCGAGCCTGAATACGAACGATATAGTCCTGACAAGGAATGGATGCCGCGGCTGGTGTTGATTGCCAAGAACACGTACGTCTGGTTGGAACAACTCTCGCGCAAACATCAACGCTGGATCAAAACGCTGGATCAAATCCCCGATGAAGAATTGGACATTCTGAGGGATCGCGGCTTTACGGGATTGTGGCTCATCGGTTTGTGGGAACGCTCGCGCGCCAGCCAGAAGATCAAACAGCGCATGGGACAGGAGGACGCGGTCGCCTCGGCCTATTCGCTGTACAGTTACGACATCGCCAACGATCTTGGCGGCTGGGAGGCGCTCAACAATTTACGCTACCGCGCCTGGCAGAGGGGCATCCGTCTCTCGGCAGATATGGTGCCGAATCACATGGGCATTGACTCCCAATGGGTCATCGAACACCCGGATTGGTTTTTGTCTCTCGATCACCCGCCCTATCCCTCCTACTCATTCAATTCCGAAAATCTCTCCGACGACCCCCGCGTCGGCATCTTTCTCGAGGACCATTACTATAACCACTCCGACGCGGCCGTTGTCTTCAAACGAGTGGACTATCGGACCGGCGATCACAAGACGACCTACATTTATCACGGCAACGACGGCACGTCTTTTCCGTGGAACGACACCGCGCAATTGGATTATTCCAAAGCCGAAGTGCGCGAGGCTGTGATTCAAACCATCCTGCACGTGGCGCGCAACTTCCCCGTCATCCGCTTCGATGCGGCCATGACTCTGGCGAAGAAGCACATCCAGCGGCTGTGGTTTCCCGAACCGGGCGCGGGCGGCGCGATCCCCTCGCGGGCGGAGCGCGGCATGACCAGGTCCGAGTTCGAGGCGGCCATTCCGCAGGAGTTTTGGCGCGAGGTCGTGGACCGCGTCGCGGCGGAAGTCCCAGACACCCTGCTTCTCGCCGAAGCGTTCTGGCTGCTCGAAGGGTATTTCGTCCGCACGCTGGGCATGCACCGCGTCTACAACTCGGCCTTCATGCACATGCTGCGCGACGAGGACAACGCCAAATATCGCATGGCGATCAAAAACACGCTGGAGTTCGATCCGCAAATTCTCAAGCGTTACGTCAACTTCATGAACAATCCCGACGAGAAGACCGCGGTCGAGCAATTCGGCGACGGCGACAAATATTTTGGTGTGGCGACCGTGCTGGCCACCCTGCCCGGCCTGCCCATGTTCGGCCACGGACAGATCGA
>DAOTXP010000030.1:0-1946 GCA_034435275.1 Anaerolineales bacterium
CCACGGCGAAAGCCAGCACCACGAGGACCGAATAAAAGTGGCTGCGCCTGAATAGAACGAAATCTTCGTCTTGTATTTGAGGAGGTTCGGATAGTTTCATGCGGCGGATTATATCAGAGGAAGAATCCGAAAGTGCACCCTTTTGCACCGGCAGGCGTATACTTATCTCGGAGGACCCATGTCAACTGAACGTAAACATCGCATCCCCTGGTATGCCTGGCCGTTCGTGGCGTTGTGGAAACTCATTGCCGGGATTGTCGCGCTCACTGGGCGGCTGGTGGCGGTAGTGCTTGGCCTGGTGCTTATGCTGGCCGGCATCCTCGTCAGCCTGACCGTCGTCGGCGCCATCGTGGGCGTTCCGCTGGCCATCGTCGGATTCCTGCTGGTGTTGCGCGGGCTGTTTTAGAGTAGGACGAGATTTTATCTCGTCTTATGAAGTTATGCGGACTCAGGAGGCCGCCACCCCGCGTCGAAACGGGACCCGCAGCCGGGTCCAGAGCGAGGCGAGGGCGCGCCGCACCGGCCGAATTCGCAGGACCAGCAAAATCGTCAGCACCAGCGCGTACAACAACGGTCGTCCAATATCGCCCGACAATCCGAAGAGCGAGCCTTTCTTGGCCCAGGCATAATGCAGAACGGCCAGCGGCGCGATGAAATAAACCGTTGTATGCAGGCGTTTCCAATTCCTGCCGAGGCGCACCTTCCACACGTCGAAGGAGGTGACCGCCAGCGGAATAAGCATCAGGAAGGCTGTCACGCCGACCAGCATGTAGGGCTTCTCGAGGACGGTCTGTACGATCAGGCTCCACGCCAGGCCGTAATCGAGGTCCACGAAGATGAGCATGTGGAGGGTAGCGTACATGAACGCGTACAGGCCGAGGGCGCGGCGGCGCTTGAGCGGCTCCTTCCACCCGAAGACGGTGTTGAGCGGCGACGCGGCCAGGGAAAGGATGAGTAATGTGATGGCGGCGCGTCCGGTGCGCTGCTGCATATCCTGGATCGGGTTGGCAGACAGGTTATTGGTGAGCAGGTCAAAGACGAGGCGCGCCAGCGGAACCAGGGCTCCGAGGTGCATGATGATTTGCAGAGGGGTGTAGCGATGTTTTTTCATAATTTGATAATTCACAGCCGCGCTGAGCGGAGGTCTGAGTGAACAACGAAGACCTTAGACGAAGCGCTGCCGCGGCCTTCTAATAGTTCTCTCTCAAGTCCATGCCTTCGTACAAATATGCCACCTGTTCCGCGTAACCATTGAACATCAATGTTGGACGCCGTCCCAGTTCGCCGATGCGGCGCTCCGAAGCCTGCGACCAGCGCGGGTGCGAGACCTCGGGATTGACGTTGGAATAGAAACCATACTCATTGGGCGCGGTCGTATTCCACAGCGTGGACGGCTGTTCGGCGACCAGTTCGATGCGGACGATGCCTTTGATGGATTTGAAGCCGTACTTCCACGGGACAACGAGACGAATCGGTGCGCCGTTCTGGTTGGGCAGCGATTCTCCATACAGGCCTGTCGCGAGGAGGGTCAGATCGTTCATGGCCTCGTCGAGGCGCAGGCCTTCCTGATACGGCCAGGGGAAGAAGCCGTTGATCTGGCCGGGCATCTGCCCGCGGTCGAGAATGGCCTCGAAGCGGACGTACTTTGCGTCCGATGTCGGCTCGACCTCTTTCAGCAGGCGGGCGAGCGGGAAGCCGGTCCACGGGATGACCATGCTCCAGGCTTCCACACAGCGCAGGCGATAGATGCGTTCTTCCTGAGGGAATTTTTTGATCAGGTCTTCGATGGCATAAGTCTTCGGATTGTTGACGAAACCGCTGACCTCCACCGCCCACGGCGTGGTCTTGAAATCGCGCGAGAGTGGAGCCACACCCTGTTTGTCGGTGGTGAATTCGTAGTAGTTGTTATAGTTAGTGATGTCTTCGTAGGTGTTGAGCGGGTCGCC
>DAOTXP010000031.1:0-3002 GCA_034435275.1 Anaerolineales bacterium
ACATCATCCGGCCCGATGGTCGCGCCCGGCGTCTCCAGCCCCGGCGCGGACGGAACGCATGAAGGCATCTGCACCCACACGTGGATGGGTTGCTTGGCGGCTTCATCGGCCATCAACCTGACGCCCTTCAAGCCGAAGACGTTTGCCATCTCGTGCGGGTCAACGAACATGCCGGTCGTGCCGCGCGGCGCGACGGCGCGCACGAATTCCGTCACCGTGACCATGCCCGATTCGACGTGCATGTGACCGTCGAGCAGGCCCGGCACGAGGTAGCGCCCGCGCGCTTCGATGACCTTCGTCCCTTTGCCGATGGCGTGCTTCGCATCCGGCCCGACATACGCAATGCGGCCATCCTTCACGGCAATGTCCGTGTTCGGGATGATCTCGCCCGACTGGACGGACACCCATTTGCCCTTGCGGATGACGAGGTCGGCGGGGGCGCGTCCCATGGCAACGTCAACGAGGTTTTTCGTAAGTTTGGTGGCTGAAGGCATAAGGACTCCGTAGTACAGAATTACAGATATACAGGTAGAAAAACATCAACTCAATGATACGTACCCGGTGTCAGCGGCAGGTCGGGCAGAGGTTGAAGAACCGGGTCATCGGTCGTAACGAAGCGCAGAACGTTTGCATAGTTTTGTTCGAGCGGTTGCGCATTATCCACAAATAAAGCGGTGCCGGTCTGCCATGCGCGGAAGTGCAGGCGTTGATGCTGGATGCGTTCCCAGGTGGCGACATCGGGATTGTTCAGGTCGTTGAAACGGGCGGTGACGCGTTCCCGCCAGATATTTTCATCGGACACATACGTATAAACCGGACGGAAGCGGGCGTCGTTTTTACGGGCAAGTTCCTGCGCATGATGACGATCCGTGTTCATAAATACCGAGTCCACGATGACATCGAGCCCGATCTCGAGTTGGGTCTCGACCAGGTCCAGTAGAATGGCGACTTTCGAATCCCAAAATGAAACGCCTGGGTTCTCAGGGATTTCACCCGTGACATCGTCAATGCACAGAAGGGGCCAGCGCACCTCCCGCGCGAGTCGGTCCGCCAGCGTGGATTTGCCCGTGCCGGGCAGACCGGAGAAAATGACCAAAGTATTCATCGTTAAGTGATGTAAAGGCTGGCAATTTGAGACGTTTGCACTTCAAACGTCCCAGCCTGCTAACCGGCCATCAATCGTTTAGCCGCTTTATTGTGCCTTTCAATTAACCTGTGCTCGTCCACAGTAACCAACTGACCGTCTTTCACAATGAATCGACCGCTGACCACCGTGTAATCCACGCGGACGGACTGGCCGAAGACAACTGCGGAAACGGGATCGTGCATCCCGGTGAATTCGAGTCGATTCAAATTGACTGCAAAGAAATCCGCGCATTTGCCAACTTCGAGCGAGCCGATGTCCTTGCGGCCCAAAACGGCCGCGCCGCCGCGCGTGCCGAGGTAGAGGGCCTCGCGGGCGGACATGAGCTCCCTCAACCCCGGCCCTTCACCCGAAGGGAGAAGGGAGTCTCCCCCTCTCTCTTCGGGAGAGGAGTTAGGGGTGAGGGAAAAACCCGTAATCCCCTCTTTCACTCTCGACAACAGCATCGCGTTGCGGACTTCCGCCAGAAGATGCGACCCATCGTTGGAGGCGGAACCGTCCACGCCGAGGCCGACGTTGACGCCCGCCTTGCGGTATTCCTTGACCGGGGCAATCCCCGAGGCAAGCCGCATGTTCGATGCCGGACAGTGCGCCACGCCGCAGTTGTGTTTCGCGAAGACTTGAATCTCCTCGTCATTGACCCAGATCGCGTGTGCGAACCACACATCGCCGCCGACCCAATCCACTTCTTGCATGTAACCGACAGGACGATGTCCGAATTTCTGCAAGCAGAATTGTTCCTCGTCCTCAGTCTCGGCGAGGTGAGTGTGCAAATGTATGCCATATTCACGCGCCAGTTTGGCGGACTGTTTCATCAACTCGCCAGTGACCGAGAACGGCGAACAGGGCGCAAGGACAATTTGAGTCATCGCGCCGGGTTTGGCATCGTGATACTGCTCGATGAGCCGCTGGGAATCCTTGAGGATGGAGTCCTCGCTGTCCACAACGGAGTCAGGCGGAAGCCCGCCCTGCGATTGACCGAGCGACATCGAGCCGCGCGAGGCCTGGATGCGGATTCCAATTCCCTGGGCTGCAGCGATCTCGTCATCCAGTTTGGAGCCGTTGGGGAAAAGATAGAGATGGTCGGAAGCGGTTGTGCATCCCGAGAGGGCAAGCTCGGCAAGCGCGGTCTGCGCCGAGGTGAAGATGTCCTCCGGGTTCATGCGCGCCCAGATCGGGTAAAGCGTGGTCAGCCAGTTGAAGAGATTGGCATCCTGCGCGGCCGGGACAGCACGAGTGAGGGTCTGGTAGAAATGATGATGGGTGTTGACCAGCCCTGGCAGGACGATGTGACCACTGAGGTCAAGGACTTCATCGGCTGTGGAAGGCAATTCGCTCATCGGTCCCACCTCCTGGATGAGGCCGCGGCGAATAAAAAGACCACCATCGGGAATCTCCCGCTGATGGTCATCCATGGTAACAATGTAGGCGTTCTTGATGAGTAGTGTAGTCATGTAATTGTTTAGTTCAGTTGTTAGATAATCTGGAGACGACTAGACCACCGCCCGTCTCATCCAAAAGTAAACTTTTCAATTGTTTTTGAGCTGAAATAGCAACTTCAAGTTTACTTGAGCATGGCGTGCGGCACTTCGCAAATTTGTCTGACAACTTATAGTTTAGCAAAAAAAAGGGAGGATGTCAATTGGCGTTTAGAAAGAGGTACAAAACTACACGGTTCGATAGTGACTTTTGTTTAGCCGCTTTGCTCTGGAGGACTCTCCTTCTATATATAAAGGGGACTGCCAACTCCAAGAAACTTTACCCATAAATTCGACTCGTATATTTTAGTCTGTAGATATTTAGTCTACATGAAAATAGAATCATTAAGTAGGTATTGATTATGACAATTGAGCAAGCC
>DAOTXP010000032.1:0-5303 GCA_034435275.1 Anaerolineales bacterium
CTATCACATCAACATCTTTTATAGCGAAGAGGATGAAGGCTACATCGCCGACATCCCCGTTTTGGTTCACTGCTCGGCTTTTGGAAATACTCCTGAAGAAGCATTGCTCCAGGCTTTGGCTGCCAAAAAAGCATGGGTGGAGGCGGCTCGCGCCGAAGGAAAGCCAATCCCTGAACCAAAGTATCGTCCTGTCATTTATCAGGTCGCAGCTGCGGCAGGGTAGAAATGGCGCAAGTAAAGGTTTATTACGACCAACAAGGCAATACGCTTACCGTCTGGTTCGGCAATCCCCAGGATGAAGTGATTGCCGAAGAAACGGGCGATGAAGTGATTCTGATGAAAGACAAGAATGGCAATGTCATCGGTTTTGAAAAACTGAATTACGTCCTGCCCGCTTCCGCGCGGTTGAATGTGGCTTTTGAAACAGTCGCTGCGTAGCAGCAAGATGGAGCAGATACAAAGACTTCCGAGAACTCTGAGACTTCGGAAGTCTTTTGTTTTCGCTTTCGGGTTGGCGGGCTTGTCTGCTTCGACAGGGTTTCGACAAGCCCAACCGCCTGCTCAGCACTACGCCTGCGGCGGGATGTGGGTTGCGGCGGGCGCGAAAACAAAACCAAAACGGGACGCGGAGAACAGGGATAAACGCGGACGAACGCAGTTCGGAACAAGGGTCGGTAAAAATCCGACAAAAGGATTTCTTCGGCCACGCTTATCCGATTCCTCAAAGGTGTGGTGGAGTTATAATTGATACGCAGGTAACTTCGACTGCCTTCTTCGACTTGAAAACGAGGAGCAACCATGAACACTGCGGCCGCGCTTGTGCTTGGCTTGTTGATCGGCTGGTTGATCGAATGGGTCATTGACTGGTTCTACTGGCGGCGCGCCAGGGCCGAGCCGCGCGGCGAATCGGCCGCTTCCCTGGCCCCCACACAAAAGACGCGTTACGCATCGCCTCCGCCGAATCCCGATGATCTGGTTGCCATCAAAGGCATTGGTCCTGTGATTGCGAAGAGGCTGAATCAATCGGGAATCTATATGTATGAACAGTTGGCGGACCTCACGCTGGACGAATTCGAGGAGGCGCTGGGCGCCCTGCTGCAACGCTTTATCAATGAAAGATCCATTCTGCGGCAGGCGCGTGAGTTGGCCAATAAAAAGAAAGCGGGGTAGTCATGGCACAGACCAGCGGATCGAGATTGGTCCCTGGCTACGATCTGTTCAAGTTGATCGTGGCGATCATCCTGTTCCTCCTGCTGTTGCGAGGATGTCAACAACCGCCTCTTCCGCCCACCATAACCGCTCTGCCTCCCACTGCGACCGAGACGGTTACCCCTCTTCCGCCCACTGCCACCGAGACGGCCATTCCCGTTACCGCGACCTTCACGCCTGAACCTCCGATCACGGACACGCCGACCGCGACATTCACGGCGCAGTCTCCGCCTCCCGATACCTCCACTGCGACTCCCACATCGACATCAACACCGCTTCCCGCGCCGACCGAGCCTGTCCCCACATCCGATCCGAACGCGTGCCCCTCGGCCGCCACCCGCATCCGCGTCGGTGACAGCGTCCGCACACTCTATCGGCTGAACTTCCGTACCGGTCCCGGGCTGAATTGGCCCATCATCCTGACGAATAACCCCGGCACGCGCATGGAGGTCATCGGCGGGCCGGTCTGCACGCGCAGGAGCACGCCGGGCGGCGACAGGGCCTATCTGTGGTGGAACGTGCGCCTGCCAAACGGACTCGAAGGCTGGTCTGCCGAAGCGCCGCTGATCAATCCCTATTACTTCCTCGAACCGATTCGCTGACGTGCGCCTGTACCTCGGCAGAAGACGATTGAAACGCAGGGTGCGGAAATACCCGAGGCGTTTTTTCTGTATGCCTCGCGGTCGAGGTCCGCTGCATCAGCAGTCAACTGTAAAAGGCATCGGGTAATCCAGCAGGGATTTTCATTTGCGCCGTACATGCAGAACGGCTATCTTGGTCGAGTGATTGAAGGGGGTGGGGTCAGTGATCGGCGCGCCAACGCGCGTTTCGGGGTATCCTGTGAAATCCTCTGGCACAGGGATTATGTCTTTGATTGTCAAATAGCCGTCCCTGCAAAGCGACTCGAGCGTCTGCATATATTCCCGTCCGCTGACGAAAAGCGCGTTATTAATGGCGACCAGACAGCCGTCATCGCTCACTAATGGACGCACCTTGTTGATGAGCCGTGCGCTTTCGTTGACCTGATCCACTTTACCCCTGGATGTGGTGGAAAAGAACGGGGGATCGAGGATGACGCAGTCGAAGGCCTGTTTGATGTGTCTGAGTTTACCCATTGTTGGGAAGAAATCGCCTGCGATGAAATCTTCTTTGTGAATCGGGAAGCCGTTAAGCATGCAGGAAGTCTTCGCGAGGTTCAGGAACTTGCGGCTGAGGTCTTGTTGTATCACGCGAATTGCGCCGCCTGCCATCGCCGCGACGCCCAGGCCGCCCGTATAGGCGAAGGTGTTGAGCACGGCCTTGCTACGCATATTTTCGATGAGCCATTTTCGCAGGTTGCGCGTGTCGAGGTAGAAACTCGCGTCGCGGTTTAACATCAAGTCAACCGCGTACCATACTCCGAACTCTTTGATTTTGTGGTCGGGCTTATCGCCGAAGATGAGCCGTCCGCGTTTCTCTTCCTGCGGTTGGGCATTCCGCGTTTTGATGATTCCAGCGCGCACCCAGTCCAGATTGGTTCGGATGAAATGCAGGGTCTCTTCAATGAGCGGATTATCGAGAGTGGATTCTTCGGAGTAATTATGAATGACCGCGGTCCGCGCGTATATGTCAACGGCGAGATCGGGACAGCCCTCGGTGAATCCATTGAAGAGACGGAAGGCGGTTTCGTGGCGGGAATCCATTAAGGCTGCGCGAGCCGCGGCGGCCCTCTCGAGCAGGGATGTGATTGCGCTCATCGTTTCGACTGGTCTTCGATCCGAGCGACTCCGCTTTTGCATGGTTTTGGCTGGAGCGCTCTATCCCGTTGCGTGGTGTTTACCAGCCGCGCAAAGAAGTGGGTTTGACGCGGATGGCAACGCTATACTCTTTTGAAAATTGCTCGGGGGTCATTCCCAGATCCGCGATGCCTTTTCGATATTTCTTGAAATACGCGGGGACCTTATGCGCGGGCGGCGCATTTTCGTCCACGGATGCTGTACCGATATAAACGATCACATTCTGGTCGCCCGTCTTGTCCGTGTTGAAGTGAAGCGATACATTGGGGTGTTGCTTCAAGTGGCTGACTTTATGAGCGTGTGGCTGGCTGAAGACGAGAAAGGAATCCTTGTCCCAGATGAACCAGACGGGTCTGGGTTGAGGCGAGAGGTCCGAGCCGACCGTGGTCAGCCAGATGACGTACTCCTTTTTTATCAGGCGTTCCGCCTTGCGCTCGAGTTTTGTTTTGGCCTTATCCATTCGTACCTCCACTCCAAGTTTTGAATTCTTTATTTGGCGCGGTTGCCCCACATGAACAGGCCGACGCCGATCAGCATTGCCATGCCGCCGTTGACGGCCCACTGCGGATCGCCTGTCATGAAGCTGCCAGGCAAAATGTTGATGCCTTGCAGGAACCAGACCAAGCCTGCCAGAACGAGCAGGCCGCCGAAAATTTTCAGCGCCCCTTTCATAGATCTTTTTCCTTCAACCATTCTAAAATTCTATCGGCCACTCGTCTCCAGTTCGGTTCCAGCATCACATCGTGTGCCATGTCGAAGAATTCGGCTGTTGTCCCATAGGCTCGCGCCGTGTCCTCCACTGCTTTGCGCGAGATGACGTTGTCTTTGGCCGCGCCGATTACGAGCATCGGCGTTTTGACTCGCTTTGGGCGCACAAGGTTGAGCCCCAGTTCATCGAGGTAGGCGCGAAAGGATTCGTCGCTCAGTCGTTTTTGGTACGCAGCAACTTTTTCTTCGGACATGTCGCGGGAGAAGAGGGCGTGACGCGCTAGCGCGGGCGTTTCCACAACCGGATACAATCGCAGAGTTGCCAGCACTTTCAGTACGGCCGCTGGTCGTTGCATGAGCAACGAAAAAGTCGCGGGCCAGAGACCATAATACGGGACGGAGGTCAACAGAACGGCGGCAGGCGCGGCATGCGACTCGAGATATTTCTGGATGATGAACCCGCCCATCGAATGGCCGATGACGACCGGCGGCGTGTCCAGCTGACCCGCGGCCCGTTCCACGTCCGAGACGTAATCCGCGATGGACGCGCCCCAGATCCGTCCCTCGCTGGCGCCATGTCCGCGCAGGCTGAGGGCATGGGCATTGTATCCGTGCTCGGCGAAATAGGGCAGGAAGTATTCCTCCCAGCACCAGGCTCCGTGCCACTTGCCGTGGACAAAGAGCAGGGGGGTGGGTTTCGCCGCGCCGATGGGTGTTTTGTGAATTCGTTCAAGTTTCATTGGATTCCTCCGCGTGATTTTCTCATTTTGATTGCCCGCGTCGCGATGTAATTGGGATGATATTTCGCCAGCGGCGAATCGCTCATGACATCCTCGTACATGGCTGTGATGACCAGGCCCGCGTCCAGCTGACCACCGAGCAGGTCGGTGAGCGAATGGCCGAATTCCAGCGGCAGGCCCCGTTCGATGTATTCATCCAGTTCTTCTTGACTCAAATCGTTCATGTCGGAGTACGGAATTGAGTGAGTGACTTCCAGAACGCCCTCATCCGCCTTGAAGAGATCGAAAATATAATGAACCGAATGCATCAGGCCTGTCATCAGCACCCCGCCTTCGCGGAGCACACGCGCACATTCGCGCCACACGGGACGCACGTCAGCCATGAAGACGGTAGAACAGGGATTGAAAACTAAATCGAAAGATTTATCCGCGAACATGCTCAAGTCCGCCGCGTCGCCCTCGACCAGGCGCATCTCCAACCCGTCGCGTTCGGCTACTAACCTGTCCTGCGCCAATTGACGCGGCGAATTGTCGAGGACGGTCACCTTGGCTCCCGCCGCGGCAAGAATGGGACCCTGCTGTCCGCCGCCCGAGGCAAGGCAGAGCACTTCTGCACCGTTCAAAGGAGGAAACCATTCGCGCGGCACAGGCTTATTTTCGGTCAATACCACTGACCAGTCCCCGCGGCGCGCGGCCGCGATTGCCTCTGATCGGACAGGCTGTGTCCATGGATTTTGACTGCCCGCCACTTCGCGGTCCCAGGCTTCGCGGTTGTAGGTTCGAATGTCCGCGTGATTTTTCATACCGAAAGTTTACCAGCATTCGCGCTTTAAAAGCGTTGGGCCGCCAGCGTAAATTTCGGCCCAAAAAA
>DAOTXP010000033.1:0-1696 GCA_034435275.1 Anaerolineales bacterium
GTGGGGGAGGCGGACGCCGAGTTCCAGAAAATCCATAAGATTGTGCAGGATGCCAACGCCGCGGGACGCGCCGCCGCGAAGCCCGGCGTCCCCTGCGCGGAGGTGGACAAAGCCGCGCGTTCGGTCATCGAACAGGCGGGCTACGGTCAGTATTTTACGCATCGCACCGGTCACGGCATCGGCATGGAGGCCCACGAAGCGCCGTACATGCGCGGCGACAACATGCAACTCCTCGAGCCCGGCATGGCCTTCACGGTCGAGCCCGGGATTTATCTGCCCAAACGAAACGGCGAGAGAATCGAAGATAATGTGGTCATCACCGCGGACGGCGCGGAGGCGCTGTCCGATATGCCGCGTGAGATGCGTGTGGTTGGGTGATTCTTTTTAGCCGCGGATTTCGCTGATTTACGCGAATTATTTTTGGGAGGTCTTATGGTCGAGTTGCTTTACAAGGAGTTGAGTTATGCGATCATCGGCGCGGCGATGGAGGTGCACTCAATTCTCGGTCCCGGCTTCCTTGAAGCTGTTTACCAGAAAGCTCTGGCACAAGAACTGAGACTCCGCGGCATCAAGTTTGAAGAGCAAGTTCATCTGCCGGTCACTTACAAAGGTGTTTTGGCCGGAGACTACGTGGCAGATTTTGTTGTAGAAGGCAAGATCATCCTCGAGATCAAGTCTATCTCAAAGTTGAACGCAAGCCATCAGTCTCAAGCCATGCACTATCTGACCGCCACGGGCTGTCAACTTGCTCTCCTGCTCAACTTCGGCGCAGGCTCTTTGGAACACCACAGAGTCGTAAAATCAAAATAAAAAATCCGCGCATCCGCGAAATCCGCGGCAAAACACATTATGACCACCTACTGCGAATACGTCGCCACCCACCCCGGGGACCTTTTCAACAAAGCCTACCACGATACCGAGTATGGCTTTCCCCTCACAGACGATAACCTGCTCTTCGAGCGCCTCGTGCTGGAGATCAACCAGGCTGGACTGTCGTGGATCACAATTCTGAAAAAGAAGGATAACTTCCGCCGCGCGTATGATGGTTTCAAGATCAGGAAGGTCGCAAACTATACCGAAAAAGACCACGCCCGCCTGCTCTCGGACGCGGGCATCATTCGCAATCGGCTCAAGGTCAACGCGGCCATCGTCAATGCTCAGCGAATTCTCGAACTCCAGAAAGAGCACGGCTCGTTCAAGGGTTGGCTGGATTCCCATCATCCGCGTCCGAAGGAGGAATGGGTCAAACTCTTCAAGCAGACCTTCGTCTTCACGGGCGGGGAGATCGTAAACGAGTTCCTCCTGTCCACGGGCTACCTGCCCGGCGCGCACGAAGAGACCTGTCCTATCTTCAGGAAAATCGCCCCGCGAAAACCCGCCTGGATGTCCACGCGCTGAGATTTTATGATCATCCCCACTGCCGAACCCTTTTTCTTCCCCGGCAATGACACTGCCTGCCTGCTGATCCACGGATTTACCGGCACGCCGAAAGAGATGCGCTGGATGGGCGAATATCTTCATCAAAAGGGATATACCTGCCTTGGGATTCGACTGGCGGGTCATGCCACCGACCCCGAAGACATGATCCGTTCGAACTGGACCGATTGGACGGCCTCGGTGGAGGACGGTTATCACCTGCTGCGCGGACTCGCCGACCGAATCTTCCTCGTCGGGCTTTCGATGGGCGGGATATTAT
>DAOTXP010000034.1:0-3194 GCA_034435275.1 Anaerolineales bacterium
TCGGTCTCATCAAGCAACAGGGGGAAAGGATTTTGGGCCGAATAGCCAAATTGAGGAAAGAAAAACTGGAGAAGATAGAGAATCAGAAGATTAATCGCTATGTAACCATGGCCTTCTCGGCAGAAATGGCCGGTGCAGATTTCCAGGAATTACTTGACATCGAGAATCTACAGGAAGCCAACGGCTCCGTAGGACATAGCCCGTCGGCAAGTGCATATTTTGCCTGTCACGTTAGACCTAGGGATGAACTATCCCTTGCTTATCTGCGTAAGGTTGTTACCCGGAGTGGAGGAGCGCCCGATCTGGTTCCGTTTGATGTGTTTGAAAAATCTTGGGTGCTATGGAACTTAATGATCGCCGGCCCTTGGGACGATACAACGAATGCAGTTATGTGTTCCATAGCCGATTCGCTTAGTTCAGCATGGAGGCGAGGGCGGGGCGTCGGTTTATCCATAGGTTATAGTATTCCAGACGGGGACGATACTGCTGTGGCATTTGAAGTTCTGAGCCGCGTTGGGTACTATCCAGACATTGAAGCTCTGTCCACGTTCGAAGGAGAGCATCATTTCCGCACTTATCATTTGGAAGCGAACAGTTCGATCAGTGTAAACGTTCACATGCTAAGTGCATTTCGACAAGCTGACTTTCAACTTGAAACCGGTCCAGTTCAAAAGACGCTCGCCTATCTGGTAAACTCAATGGTGGAAGGTGCTTATTTGTTTGACAAGTGGCATTTATCTCCCTACTACCCAACCGCGCATGCGGTAATCGCGTGTGCAGGGTATGCAAATTCAATCGTCGCGGGATCTGTTGAATGGATTTTGGAATCACAAAAGGAGGACGGTTCTTGGGGCTTTTATGATTCTACCGCAGAAGAAACTGCTTACTGTATCCAGGCATTACGGGCCTGGATACAAAACGGGGGGCAGGTACAAAAAGATGTGCTAAAGAAAGCACTCTTTTGGTTAGAACAGAACATAGAACCTCCCTACCCTCCCTTGTGGATTGGGAAAAGCTTGTACACTCCTGAAATCGTTGTGCAGTCCGCAGTTCTTAGCGCGTTACGGCTGGCAAGAGAGGGATAATTAATGGCAACTTGGATTCAAAGAGTCTTGAAAGTACAAGCCAGCGACCCGGATGACGCACGTCGCAGGGAACTCTTGAACATCCTTCTGGCCGGCATTACAGGCTTTGCGATCATAGGATCGGCGGGTGTTGCTATTTATGCGGGCTTTACGAACGCCTGGGATGAACAAGACATCTCATTGATTTTCTTAAGCAGTCTCACCTTCATTGCGGGTAGCGTCACGATCATGGCGGTAAATCGCAGGTCTGGCACTCTAGCCGCTGTGCTCTTTTTATTACTACTCACAATTGCCTTCTCACTTAGCGATTCCCCCGAGCAACTCGCTGATGGCCGCTCACTCTTTGTCTACACCATCCCGATCGCCATCTCCAGTCTCGTGCTCAGGCCGGTGGCCAGTTTCATATTCGCCGGGCTTAGCAGCCTCATCATATCTGGTCTTGCTTTGTCCGTTTCCATAGTCCCGAATCTCCCTGCGATCTTCGGCTTCTTCATGCTCGCCATGGTCTCCTGGCTTTCCTCCCGGAGTCTGGAGCAGACCCTGAAGGAATTACGCACTATCAACGCCGAATTGGATCAACGCGTCGAGGAGCGTACACGCGAACTGTCTGCCGCGCTGGCGCGCGAACTGGCAGAGGCGGGCAAGACCGAGGCCATCCTGCAGGGCATTGCCGACGGTGTGGCCGTATTCGACCTGAGTGGCCGCACCATCGTAGTCAATCCTGCCTTGAGCCGCTTCCTTGACCGTTCACAGGCGACTCTCATCGGAGTCGAAATGGACAAACTCCTGCCGCGATACGACGTCAATGCGAAGGAACGGCAGGCCGTCATAGAACTGCTGCATCATCCTAATGTCAATGCGCCCAGCCTGCGGTTCCATATCAACGAGCGGACGCTCTCCGTCAACGCCGCGCCGGTGGATACCGGCATGGGCGAGCGGATCGGCACCGTGGCCGTTTTCCGCGATGTCACCCGCGAGGCAGAAGTCGAACAAATGAAGAACGATTTCGTCGCCATGGTCTCGCATGAATTACGCACACCGCTGAATGCCATCCTGGGTTACACGGAAATGCTTCGCGAGTCGGTCTACGGGCCGGTCAGCGAACAACAGGCCGGGGTCGTGAAACGCATCGAGAGCAACAGCCAGCGTCTCCTGCGCATCGTCAGTGATCTGCTCGACCAGGCGCGCATCGAGGCGGGTCAGTTGATCTTTCACTACGGCGAATTCAGCCCCGCCGCCCTGCTCGAAGCTGTGCGCGGTGTAATGGACAAGCCCGCGCAGGATAAGAACTTGCATCTGAAAAGCGAGATCTCCCCGGCCCTGCCCGCCAGCCTGCACGGCGACCCCCAGCGCCTGCAACAGGTGTTGATCAACTTGGTCAACAACGCAGTAAAATTCACGCAACAGGGTGAGGTAAGCGTCCGGCTGGAACCGTACGACGAGACATCCTGGGCCTGCATCGTGCGCGACACCGGCCCGGGCATCCCGCCGGAGATCCAACCCTATGTGTTCGACCCCTTCCGTCAGGCGGACGGGATTGCCACCCGCGAATATGGCGGCATCGGTTTGGGACTCTCGATCGTAAAACGCCTCGTCAACCGAATGGGCGGCGAGGTGAGCCTGGAAAGCGAAGTAGGCCGTGGCAGTACATTCACGGTCATCCTGCCTTATGAACCGCCGGAGGAGAAAAAATGAGCACACTCGTAGCCTTGATCATAGAAGACGACGAAGACCTGTCCCAGATCTTTGCACAGGCCATGAGCGCCGCGGGGTTTGTCACCGAGATCATTCATGACGGCCGGACGGCCAGGCAACGACTGGCGGAGATCAACCCCTCGGTCGTTCTCCTGGACTTGCACCTGCCTCACGTCCCGGGCGAGACTCTGCTCAAGGAGATCCGCTCCGAAAAACGCCTGCAGGATACGCGCGTGGTCATCACCACTGCGGATACCATTGCCGCCGAACTTCTCAACGAGCAGGCCGATTTTGTGCTCGTCAAACCCATCAGTTACGCCCAGTTACGCGACCTGGCCCGCCGCCTCAACCCAAACCTGCAAACCGGGCAACTCCCCCCGTTACCTTCCTGAAACCCGCGAAACAAAAAGGTCG
>DAOTXP010000035.1:0-4189 GCA_034435275.1 Anaerolineales bacterium
GCACCCGTCGAGTTGGTTTTATCGCCAGAACAAAAACTGATCCAATCCTGTGACCGCCAGTTGCAGCGGCACGCCTGCCAACCGCGCAAGAAGGCCGACCAGCCTCCAGAAGCCTGTGTTCACAAATGGCACATACCACAGAACGAGGAACACGATCCACGAGAGCGCGCCGCGCGTCTGTGCAAGGCGCGTACGCCACTCCATCGGGAAGTACGGCTCCAGCGCGCCGAACCCGTCGAAGGGCGGGAACGGGATGAGATTCAACACCACGGCCGAGACCTGCAACAAGGCCAGGAACGCAAGCCCGGGGCCTAGTACGGAGGCGCGCACCGAGTCGAATTGCAGGAGCAGGCCGAGGGTCACTGCGAGAAGCGCATTGGCGGCCGGGCCCGCCAGCGAGACGGCCGTCTCCCAGCGCGGGCCGCGCAGTCGCCAGCGTTCGATGTACACCGCGCCGCCCGGCAGTCCAATCCCGCCCATCACGAGGAACAACAGCGGCAGTAACAGCGAATAAACGGGATGAGTGTACTTGAGCGGGTTGAAGGTGAGGTAGCCCTTGTCGCGCACGGTGAAGTCACCGCCGTGATAGGCAACGAGCGCGTGCGCGAACTCGTGCAGGCAGAGCGAAAAGATCCAGCCGAGCAAAACAACGATGAATGTCATGCCGCCTCGTATCCGTTCGGGTGTGATCTGTGCCATTCCCACGCGCTGGCGATGATGTCGCGCAGGCTGTCGTGCTCGGGCTTCCAGCCGAGTTCTCTGCGGATTTTGTCCGACGAGGCGACGAGACGCGCGGGATCGCCCGGCCTGCGCGGCGACTCGACGATTGGGATTTCATGCTCCGTGACCGCGCGCGCCGCCTCGATCACCTCGCGGACCGAGTAGCCGTTCCCGCTTCCGAGGTTGTAGACTAACCTGTCGCGTTCCGCGAGCGCGTCGAGCGCCAGCAGGTGTGCGGACACAAGATCCGCGAGGTGGATGTAGTCGCGAATGCAGGTGCCATCGGGGGTGGGATAGTCCGTGCCGTTGAGGTTGATGGCCTCCAGTTTTCCAAGCGGAACGCTCAGCACGCGCGGAATCAAATGCGACTCGGGCTGGTGCGCCTCGCCGCGTCCGGGCAGTGCGCCGCAGGCATTGAAATAACGCAGGGCCGCGAAATGCAAGCCATGAATTTGGCGATACCAGTCAAGGGCTTGCTCGGTCATTAGTTTTGTCTGGCCATACACACTGGTCGGGCCGAGAGGCGAGTCCTCGGTCAACGGCTCGTCGCTGGATTGATAGACCGCGGCGGTCGAAGAAAAGACAAAGCGCTTCACGCCTGCCTGCACAGCGGTTTCGATCAATTGCAGGGAGTTGACAAAATTATTCTTGAAAAAGCGGCCTGGGTCTTTCATGCTTTCGCCCGCCTCGATGAAGGCCGCAAAGTGCATGACCGCGTCAAAGCGTCCATCTTTCATCACTTTGGACAATACGTCGGAATCCGCCAAGTCCGCGCAGACGAATTTCGCGCCCTTGGGCACCGCGCCGCGATGGCCGGTGACGAGCGAGTCGTAAACCGTAACGGAATGTCCTGCCTTGAGCAATGCTTCTGCGGTGGCCGAGCCGATGTAACCCGCCCCGCCGGTGACGAGGATGTTCAAGAGTCTCCTTTTTGAACCGCGAAGGCACAAAGAGCGTGAAGGAAAATTAACTTCGTGAAGCCCAGAGCGCCCTGGTGCGCTTTGCCTTCGCGGTGAATCACGGACTCGAAACGCGCAAATTATATCAGGCGAAAACAGACAGCATTATTCGCCGGAGAATCCCTGCGCGTACCAGCGCATGTATTCTTCCACATGCGCACCCCAGTAGACCTCGCTGTGATCGCCTGCATAGAGATGCCATTCATAGGGGATATTGTATTCAAGGAGCAGTTCCGCGAGCCGGCGTGCATAACCCACCTCTTTGTCGCGGTCGCCGATGTCGAGGAACAGGCGCGGGAAGGCTTCGGGGGGAATGGCCGCGATCCAGTCTTCGAGACGCGGCCCGTCATCCAGGAAAACCACGGGCGAGTGCGCGCCGAGTGAACCGAACAGGTCGGGATGGGTCAGCCCAAGTTGCAACGCCCAGCCTGCGCCGCGCGACATGCCGCCGATGGCGCGGTCTTCGCGGTCATCCAGCGTGCGATAGGCGGAGTCAATGAAAGGGATCAGGTCATCAATGACTTGTTGCCCAAAGGCGGGCCCGGGCGGAAGATTCCAGTAGTGGTCGTCGGGGAAGACAATGATGAACGGAACCGACTCTCCGCTGAGGATGAGTCCGTCCGCCGCAGTCACCGCGCCCAGGCGCGGCCATTGATCCATGGAATAGGTCTGTCCGTGCAGGAGGTACAATACGGGATAATGCTTTTCAGAGAACTGATCGTAGCATGGCGGGAGATAGACCGAATACGCCATCGGTGCAGACGGGATGTCGAGAGTCCCCGTTTCGAGCCGTCCCGGCTGGCGGAGGCATGCCAGCGGCGTGATTGTGGGCGTGGGAGGGATGAGAGTTGCGGTGGCTGTTGCAGTTGGCGGAAGGGCATCGGGCGTGGACAATCCCTGATTTGACGGCGCGCAGGCCCAAAGTCCGAGGAGAAGCGAGAGAGCAATTGCAACGGCAAGCCGTTGCAATCCAAAACAGGATGCTTGACGGTTGGACATCCCACGCATTATACTCGTCCCGTTCGGGGTGTGGCGCAGTTGGTAGCGCACCGCGTTTGGGACGCGGGGGTCGTCGGTTCAAGTCCGACCACCCCGACTCTGCAAGGCCGACGATCTTGTAGTCGTCGGTTTCTCCATTCAGGAGATGCTACGCGTCCGACCACCCCGGCTACCCGTGGCGCAAGATATTATCTTGCGCCACAATATGTTAAAATAGGCACGGAGGGCACACTATGACGCAACAGAAATTCGACGGAGTGATCGAAGCCGTCCGCTACTCGAAAAACGGACAAATCGAGTTCGTGCGCGCCTACGAACGCCGCGGCGCAACATTTTCGGACCGGGTGCTGTTGGACCGCAGAACCCTGCTGGCACGGCTGAAGGCGCGTAAGAAGTTCCTGACCGGCCGGCGCAGGGAATTGTGGGCCGGGACGTTCGAGACCGGCAAAGCGGTGCAGGCACTTTCCCGCAACGGGAAGGAGATTCTCGCCACTCGCGCCGAGGCCGAAAGCGACGAATTGGAAGACGTGCCTGTAATCTAAATTGCGGGGCGTCCGTCCTGCACAAATGCCATGAAAATCATCGACACTACCCCGTTTTTGGACGAAAGAGGCCAGTTGAGTCTGCAGAATCGCGTGCAGGCCATGCTCAAATATGGCCTGAGTTGGCCGTCCGAATTGAAGGCGCAGGACGCGGTCATCGCCCAATTGAACAAGGTGCTCGAAAAGGGATTCACGCTGTTCCGTAACAAGACTCTCGGCGCCAGCGACATTGTCATTCCCCTGATTCTGCTGGGGCCGCCGGGGATTTACGTCATCTACGTCACGTCCTTGCGCGGCACGTATCGCGCCAAGGGAACCGATTGGGGCACGGTAAGCGGGAATAAGTTCCAGCCCGCACCGATCAACCTGCTGACACGCGTCACGCGCCTGGCGAAAGTCCTGGAAGTCTTCTTCCAGCGGCAGGGACTGACCCTGCCCACACCGATCGAGCCGGTGCTGATGGCCGCCGATCCCGGGCTGTACGTCGAATCGAACCGTTCCGCGGTGCGCGTGGTGATGAGCGACGCCATTGACCGCTTCGCCACCTCCCTCCTGCAGGCGCGGCCAATCATCAACAGCCAGTTACTGCCCTCGTTGGTGGATCACATCGAAAGCCCGCGCGCCTCCACTCGCCAGGAAAAGCCCACGCTGCCGCCCGAGGCAGAAAGCCCCGCCACCGACGCCGGGGCGCGCATGCAGTCCATCCTCAACTCGCCGAAAAGCGACACCCTGATCGAATCCGGTCAAACGGACCTTGGGTTTGCCTTCGACGAATCGCAGGCCGCGCGCCCGTCCACGTTGGAGACCAGTCCCAGCAGGCCCGGAGGGCGCGGCGTGCCAAGGCCAAAGTCCCGCCGCGTGGCTGGAATGACCCTCCCGCAACTCCTCATCCTGATCGGCATCTTCGCCTGCTGGTTGTGCCTGCTGGGCGCGTCCATTGGCTACCTCTTCGTTTTCCAACCCCTTCCT
>DAOTXP010000036.1:0-3040 GCA_034435275.1 Anaerolineales bacterium
ATTCCCTACTGCTGCCACCCGTAGGTGTATGGACCGTGTTTCAGTTCCATTGTGGGGGGCCACCCTCTCAGGTCCCCTACCCGTCGTCGCCTTGGTGAGCCGTTACCTCACCAACTAGCTGATGGGACGCAGGTCCCTCCCAAAGCGCATTGCTGCTTTGGTCATCGGCTTCTAAACCCGATGACCGCATGCGGTATTAGCAGTCCTTTCGGACTGTTATCCCACACTTCGGGGCAGGTCACCAACGCGTTACTCACCCGTTCGCCACTAGGATACCCTCGTATTGCTACAAAGGCACCTCGTTCGACTTGCATGTATTAGGCACGCCGCCAGCGTTCATCCTGAGCCAGGATCAAACTCTCCGCAAAAACATCTCTTGCGAGATGAAAGGTACGGAAGAATTAACTGGTTTACTTGACTTTGCTTCCTATCACTTTTCAGTTGTTAAGGTGCTGTTTGCGAAGCGGGCAGACATCAACCCGCACCATCTCCGCCCATCAAGCCGTTGACAGACGAAAACACCGATGCCTTCTCTTTCGCATCGGCTCGTCAGACTGCCAACCCTTCGACTCGCTCAGGGCGGGCCAACAGGCTTGTGTCTCTGACGCGAGACGGTTTGCTCAGTTGTCAATGATCTGTCGGGGGACGAGATCGTTTTGAATGTACTGGCGACTTGTAATTATATACGTTCTAACGACTTTGTCAAGGAGAATCATGTACTTGTCAGGCAATTTAACCTTAAAATTTTCTATTCGTTCCCCACCCATCGAGGCGGGATTCTACCACACGAATCGTTTCTCCTACCCCATCCTCGGCTCGAATCGCACTTCCCACTTCCCGGACGCGACTTCGAAGCGCGCCCTCCTCCACCTCGGTCAGCGCGGATTGCAACCGTCGAGCCGTCAACGATTTCACGGGAATCGGCTGCGGCCCCGCGCCAATCGCATGAACACGTTTCCCCCAAAACATCTGATCCCCCGCAAACGGAATGACGACATTGGGTATCCCCGCGCGCAGACCCGCGCCTGTCGTCCCCGCGCCGCCGTGATGGATGACCGCCTTGCATCGCGGCAACAGCCAGTCGTGCGGAACAGATTCGATGAAAAACAAATCGTCCGAGGAATCTCTCCCCTTCCAACCATCCCAGCCTGTCAAGACAATGGCGCGTTGGCCTGCGCTTCGAAACGCACCCAATACCATTTCCGCGATGCGGTCTGAGGCGCGGTGGATCATGCTTCCAAACGTCACGCAAATCGGCGCAAGACCCGCCTCCAGGAAGCGCATCAGTTCGGCGGGAGGCCGATAGTCGGCACGAAAGTCGAGGAAGAAGTAACCCGTCACAGTGACGCGATTCGCCCACTCACGCGCGGGAGGGAGGACCGTTGGGGAAACGGCGAACAGCAACGGGGTGGCGCGACGCGGCGGCTTTTCATCGAACGGCCAGGACAAGTCAAAAGAGAAAATGTCGGGATGTCTTTTGCGTTTTTGGTCGTAACCGCTGTTTCCGCCATGCCAGAAGATTTGCGTATTCAGCCAGTGACCAAAATAACTGAGCAGACCAGGAGGTAACGACGAAAGCGCGGCGGGCGGATATTCGCGCGTGGGCGCAAAGATGGGAAAGGTCTGAATCGAGACATCTGGAATACCCCGAGCGCGAGCTAGTGAATGCGCGCCTGTCGTGAAGAGAAAGGAATGGACAATCAATTCGGCATCATCGCAGGCCGCGAACGCACCTCGAGTGACATCCACTGCAATCGAGTTGACGTAGTCGCGAATGGCGCACACAACCTTCAGAGCGTTTTGGCCTGCGGCGGTGAATCGTCTGCTTATCTCTTCGGGATCGCCAGCAAGAGGCGCGAATGGAACATGATATTCAGCGACAAAATCTGCAAAACGATGCGGCGCGGCGAGTTTGACCTGATGACCGCGCACTTGCAAGCCACGCGCCAACGCGACAAAAGGCTGTATATCGCCACGCGAACCGTAGGCGAGGATGGTAATATTCACACGAGAATTTTACACGATGGAGGCAAAGATGAATATTGGCATTTTGCATCCTGGCGAAATGGGAATCTCGGTTGCCGCGTCTGCACAAAACAGTGGTCGCGCCGTTTTCTGGGTCTCAGAAGGCCGCAGCGAGAGGACGCGCGCCCGGGCCAAGGAACACAACCTGACAGACGTTGGCTCACTAATCAGATTATGCGAAGACTGTTCGATAATCTTGAGCATATGTCCGCCTCACGCCGCGGAGGAGGTGGCATGGCAGGTGGCCGATGCAGGCTTCAAAGGTCTGTATCTGGACGCCAATGCCATCGCACCACAGCGAAGTAAAAAGATCGGCCAACTGATGCAGGCAGGGGGAATTGATTTTGTGGATGGCGGAATCATCGGAGGACCCGCCTGGGAGCGCGGGATGACGCGGCTCTATCTTTCGGGCCGCCGCGCAGACCAGATCGCCGCCTGCTTTGCAAACGGACCCCTGGAAACGAAGGTCGTCGGCGAGGAGATTGGCAAAGCATCCGCTTTGAAGATGTGCTATGCCGCCTACTCCAAAGGAACGGCTGCATTATTGAGTGCAATTCTTGCAGCGGCTGAATCGAACGGCGTGCGAAGCGAACTATATCAGGAATGGGATATGGATGAGGATGGATTTTCCGAACAGGTGAATCGCAGAGCAAGGCGAGTCACCGCAAAAGCATGGAGGTTCGAGGGGGAAATGCGGGAAATTGCAGATACGTTTGGCGAAGCCGGCCTGCCGGGCGGATTCCATGAGGCGGCCGCGGAAATTTTTCATCGCATGGCGGGCTTCAAGGATTCACCTAAACAGCCGGAAGTGCGGGAGATCCTGGACATCCTGCTTCGAGAATAAAACCAACTGCCAGAATGGAGTTGTTGATCAGTTTATCTCCTGCCTGCCCGACAGCGCGCGCAACAATGTGTTCTGGTCGGCGTATTCGAGGTCGCCGCCGACCGGCAGGCCGCGCGCCAGGCGTGTGATTTTGACACCCATCGGCTCCAACTCCTGACGGAGATACAACGC
>DAOTXP010000037.1:0-16587 GCA_034435275.1 Anaerolineales bacterium
GCTGTTGCGGTGACAGTTTCTTCGGCGAGTTTTGCCTGGGCTTCGGCAAGTTGCTGCTGCATGCGTTGTAACTGCTGCATCATGCCGCCACTGCCCGCCGCGGGGCCTTTGTTGAATCCTTTTGCCATAAAAACCTCGTTATTCGATATTCATTATTTGGAAATCGGGAGTCTCGAATTTGGGATGGGCACGTTTTCCAAATCCCGATTCACGATTCCCCTTAATCCACATCCACAATCTCGCCGCCGTGCTGGATGGCCGTAGCGACCATGCCGTCCTGCGGCACATCGGAGGGGATCTTGCCTTTGGCGTTGGTCACCACACAACGGATGTGCAGGTCCACGCCGAGGGTCTCGGCGATGGCTTTTTGCGCGGCCTCGATCTGGTCGGGCTTGTCCATTTTCGAGACGAGCACGTCGCTGGCAAATCCGAGCAGGAGAGTTTTGCCCTGCACATCAATCATCCTGACCGAGTTGAGCAACGCGGCCAGGTTGGCCTGCGACTTGTGCAGCGAAGCCGCGATCTGCTTCCAGGCTTTGATGACTTCACCCGCGCGGATGACGGGCGCTTCGGATGATTGTGGTATTGGCGCTTCGTCTGCGCGCGTTGCACCCCCTCCGCTCTGAGCGGATTTCGGCTTTGCCCCCCCTTTCGGGTCAGCAACAAGCTGTGACTTCGCCCGAGCTGGCGCGGCGGGTTGAGCGGGAACTGCAACAGGTTCCATCATCTCGGCCAACGCAAGTTCCAGACTCAAAGATGGCTGCCAGCCGCCGCGCAGATCCGTGGCGGCGCTGTTGAAGGTTTTCATCATGCGCAGGACATCGGTCGAGGAAAATGACCTGGCGTGCGCTTCCATTTGCGCTTTGACATCGCGCGCGGCCTCGACCTGGCCGCTGTTGCCCATTTGGATCAGCATCAGCCCGCGCAGGTATTAGACGATCTGACGCGCCAGCGAGCGCGGATCGGCACCAGAGTCGAGGGCGCGGTGAATCGCTTCGAGGCCGCGCGCAGGATCGAGGTCCAGAACAGACGCGATCACGTCCAGCACGGTCTGACTGGTCGCCGTGCCAAGCACGGTCTGCGCGAGGGCGAGCGTGATTGCCTCGCCCGTCGAGGAGAGTTGATCTAACAGAGAGATGGCGTCGCGCATCCCGCCCGCGGACTGGCGCGCGATGAGAGTCAGGGCTTCGTCGTCGGCCTTGAGTTTTTCGGCCTTGACGATTTGTTTCAGGTTGGCGACGATCTCATCCACGGGCACGCGGCGGAACTCGTGACGCTGACAGCGTGAGAGCACGGTGGCGGGAATTTTGTGAATCTCGGTGGTGGCAAGGACGAAGATGGCGTGCGGCGGCGGCTCTTCGAGCGTTTTGAGGAGCGCGTTGAATGCCTGCGTCGAAAGCATGTGGACTTCGTCAATGATGTAGATTTTATATTTGCCTTGTGTAGGAGCAAAATTTATTTTGTCTCTCAGGTCGCGCACGTCATCCACGGAGGTGTTGGAGGCGGCATCAATTTCAATGAGATCGAGGAAACGATTCTCGTTGACGGCCTGGCAGAAATCGCACTCGTTGCAGGGACGTTTGGCGGGGTCAGCGTCGAGGCAATTGACTGCCTTCGCCAGCAGGCGCGCCACCGTGGTCTTGCCCGTGCCGCGCGGCCCCGCGAACAGGTAGGCGTGACCGACGCGATCCGCTTTGATGGCGTTGGTCAACGTTTGCACGATGTGATCCTGTCCGAGGACGGCATCCCATCCTTTGGGGCGGTATTTGCGGTAGAGGGCCTGGGTCATTTTAGTTATATGTGATCAGTTGGCAATTTCTAAACCACAAAGGCGCGAAGCGTGCAAAGAGAAACATTAAGATTCTTCGTGAGTTTCGTCGCTTCGCGGTGAATCATCACGGCACTTGATAGGACTCGCGCACCGTATCCTGCGCGTCGGTCAATTGCGCTTGCTCGCCCGATTCCCACACGGGCTCCTGCAGATTCCAGTATAGGTCAATAGCCGAATTCGTGCCCGTCGAAGTATGCACCTGCACCGCGCCGTTGGCAATCAGTGACAGGGGAGGGAAAATAAAAATGTTCCCGTCTTCGTCCTGCAACTGCCAGCCCGCGAGATTGACTTCGCCCGCGCCGAAATTCTTGAGGATGACCGTTTCGGCCAGCGTCCCCGCGCCGCTGATGCTGACGATTCGCACGGAGACTTCCGCCTGCGGGGCCGAGGTCGCGGCGGCTTGCGGCGCGGCAGGCTGGACAGGCGAGAGCGTGGCGCGATAGTTGCGATCATACCAGAACAGGATCGCGGCGGTCACACAGGCCGAGACCAGAACGTTCAACAGCAGGTAATAACCCAGGTTGCGCCTGTCCATGCTGGTTGAATGATAGCACAAATCCGGGGGAGGGATGCGTGTCGAATGTTTAAAGTTTTCGACAGGCCAGCGCGACCCAGTCCCCCGTTTGACGACGTTCGGTCAACACCAGACCTTTAGCCCGCGCGGCCTCAACGACCTTTCCCTCCTGCTCCGCGAGGATCCCGCTCAAGATGACTGCGCCCCCGGGCTCGACCAGATCCGCCAGTCCCGCCTCGAAGAGACGGATGATGACCGGTGCGAGGATGTTCGCCAGCACCAGCGGCGCGGACTGGAACGCGAACCGTCCCGCCAGCACTTCGGCCACCGAACCCTGTCCCAAAATCAACTCCTCGCCAATGCCGTTCTTCTCCGCGTTCTCGCGCGAATTTCTCACGGACTCGATGTCAATGTCCACGCCGAGGGCGGTCTTTGCGCCCAATTTCAACGCGGCAATGGAAAGAATTCCCGAACCGCAGCCGATGTCAATACAGGAAAGAGGAAATACAAAAGAAGAACCCTCGTTCCTCTTTCCTCTTTCTTCTCCCACTTCCTCCATCAACTCCAAACACAACTGCGTCGTCGGATGCGTCCCCGTGCCGAAAGCCATGCCAGGATCAATCTTGATGGCAATTCGCTGGGGGTCGGGTGACTCCAACCAGGCAGGGATGATCATCAGCCGCCTGCCGATGGGGATGGGTTGGTAATGTTCTTTCCACGTTTCCATCCAGTTCTGGTCGGCGATTTGTCCGTAAGTTGGCGCGGGCAAAGGTTGGATCATTCCCAAATAAAACAACGCCTCTTCGAGTTTCTGTCGAGTCTCTTCGATCTGGTCATTCATCTCCAGATAGGCACGGACAGTGATCGGCCCTGTTGCAGTGCCTTCGTCCTCATCGCTGGCGAATTTGATGCCTGTGCTTTCGGTGACCACACCGTTCGGGGCGAAGCGCGCCAGCACATCCGCGATTGCCTCGGCCAGTTCGCCGTCCACTGTGAGGGATACTTCGAGCCAGTTCATGTCAGGCATTATAAAACAAGTGAGCGGATACTTATCCGCTCACCGCTCACCAATCACTAATCACTGACAACTACCCTCCCAGCGTCTCATTCAACCAATCCAGGAATCCCTTCTCCTGCGGCTTGACCGTCGTGCCGAGCGACTCGGCCAGTTTCTCGAACAGTTCGCGCTGTTCCTTCGTCAACTTGGACGGGATGGCCACATTCACGATCACCTTCTGGTCGCCGCGGCCGCTTCGGCGCAGGAACGGCACGCCCTTGCCCTTGATCTGGAAGATCTTACCGGGCTGAGTCCCCGCGGGGATTTTCAGTTTCTCGTTGCCGTCCAGCGTGGGGACTTCAATCTCCGCGCCCAACACCGCCTGCGCCACGTTGATGTCGAGGTTCAGGAAGATGTCGTTCTCGCGGCGCTTGAAGAACTTGTGCGGCTGGACATCCAAAACCAGGAACAGACTGCCATTCGGTCCACCATAGACGCCGGGCGCGCCCTCACCCGCCAGGCGGATCTGCGTGCCGCTGTCCACACCGGCGGGAATCTGCACCTTCTTCTTCACGGTCTTGCGTTCCAACCCGCCGCCGCGGCAGGTCTTACATGGCGATGAAATCGTCTCGCCGCGGCCGTTACAGGTGGGGCATGTCGCCGTCTGTACCATCTGACCGAGGAAGGTCTGCCGCACCTGGCGGACCTCGCCTTGTCCCCCACATGTGGAACAACGCGTCGGCGACGTGCCCGGTTCCGCGCCGGAGCCGCCGCAGCGTGAACAGGTCTCGTCGCGCTGGAACTCGATCTCCTTCTCGACTCCGAACACGGCCTCTTCGAACTTGAGCGCCACCTGCATTTGCAGGTCGCGGCCGCGGCGCGGCGAGCGCCGCGAACGCCGCCCCGTCGAGAATCCGAACGAGCCAAACAACTCCTCGAACAGGTCGCCGAAGTCCGCGGTGTAATCGTGGAAGCCGCCCATGTTGCCGAGGCCCTCTTTACCAAAGCGGTCATAGCGGGCTCTCTTCTCGGCATCTGACAAGACGCCGTAGGCTTCGTTGATTTCCTTGAACTTTTCTTCAGCGTCGGACTCCTTGCTCACGTCGGGATGATACTGACGCGCCAACTTGCGGAACGCGGCTTTGATCTCATCATCCGACGCGTCCCGTCCGACACCGAGGATATCGTAGTAATCGCGGTTGCTCATCTTCAAGTTCTCAAGTTGGAACGTTCGCAAGTTGGCAAATTAACGTTCCAACCTGTCAACCTTCAAACTATTCTTTGACCTCACCATCCACGACATCCCCCTCGGTCGCACTGGACGATGAACCGGACGCGGCCTCCGAGGAACCAACCTCCGGGCTCTGATAGACGCTCGCGCCGATCTTTTGGATAACCTGTCCCAGCGCCTCCGTCGCGGACCGAATGGCTGCCGCGTCCTCACCCTCGGCCGCTTTCTTCACCTCGGCAGACTTCGCCTCGATCTCACTCTTGATCTCCGCGGGGACCTTATCGCCAAACTCTTTCAAGGCCTTCTCCGCAGTGTAGACCGTGTTATCCGCCTGGTTGCGCGCTTCGATCAACTCTTTGCGCCTGCGATCCTCCTCGGCGTGGGCTTCCGCGTCCTTGCGCATGGATTCAACCTCAGAGTCCGAAAGACCCGAAGAGGCGGTGATGGTAATGTGCTGACTGCGTCCCGTGGCCTTGTCTTTTGCGGTGACTTTCAAAATACCGTTGGCGTCAATGTCGAACGTGACTTCGATCTGCGGGATGCCGCGCGGCGCAGGCGGGATTCCGTCGAGGATGAATTTGCCCAGCGATTTGTTGTCCAGCGCCATAGGCCGTTCGCCCTGCAAAACGTGAATCTCCACCTGCGTCTGGTTATCGGACGCGGTCGAGAAGACCTGGCTCTTGCGCGTGGGGATGGTCGTGTTGCGTTCGATCTGCGGCGTGGCAACTCCGCCCAGCGTCTCGATGGAAAGCGTGAGGGGAGTCACATCGAGCAATAAAATATCCTTGACCTCGCCGCCGAGCACGACCGCCTGAATCGCCGCGCCGACCGCCACCACCTCATCGGGATTGACGCCCTTGTGCGGCTCCTTGCCGAAGAAGCGGCGGACGATCTCCTGAATGGCAGGCATACGCGTCATGCCGCCGACCATGACCACTTCGTGGATGTCGCCCGCGGTCAGGTTGGCATCAGACAGGGCCTGTTTGACGGGAGCAACCGTCCGTTCGATGAGATCGGCGGTGAGTTGTTCCAGCTTGGCGCGCGTCAGCGTGGTGACCAGATGTTTGGGCCCGCTGGCGTCGGCGGTGATGTAGGGCAGGTTGATCTCGGTCTGCATCGTCGTCGAGAGTTCGATCTTGGCCTTCTCGGCGGCTTCCTTCAAACGCTGTAACGCCTGGCGGTCGCCGCGCAGGTCAATGCCATTGTCCTTCTTGAATTCATCCGCGAGGAAATCCATGATGCGTTGATCGAAGTCGTCGCCGCCAAGGAACGTATCGCCGCTCGTGGAACGGACCTGGAAGACGCCGTCGCCAACATCGAGAATGGAAATATCGAACGTACCGCCGCCCAGATCGTAGACTGCGATCACTTCATTTTTCTTTTTGTCGAGTCCATACGCGAGAGAGGATGCGGTCGGCTCGTTGATGATACGCAGGACCTCGAGGCCCGCGATTTTGCCTGCATCCTTGGTGGCATTGCGCTGGGCGTCATTGAAATAAGCGGGGACGGTGATGACCGCCTGCGTGATGGGTTCGCCGAGATAGGCCTCCGCATCACGCTTGATCTTGGCCAGAATCATGGCCGAGATTTCGGGCGGGCTGTAATCCTTTTCATCCAGCATCACACGCATATCGCCGTTGCTGGCCTCGGTCACCTTGTAGGGGACGAGGGTCTTGGCGCGCCTGACTTCGGGGTCGTCGGCGCGGCGGCCCATGAAACGCTTGATGGAAAAAACAGTATTCTGCGGATTGGTGATGGCCTGGTTGCGCGCCACGCGTCCCACCAGCCGTTCGTGATTCTTGTTGACCGCCACCACCGACGGCACCAGCCGCTCCCCCTCCGCCGAGGGGATCACAATCGGTTCGCCGCCGCTCATCACAGCCGCGACGGAGTTGGTCGTGCCAAGATCAATGCCAATGATTTTTGCCATGATTAAGTGCTCCTGTATCAAGTATCAGGTGTCACGTTGCAGGCAGCATGATACCTGGCACGTGGAACATGACACGAATTTACTGTGCCACTCTCACCTGGGCAGGTCGTATCACGCGGTCGCCAAGCATATACCCGTTTTGGACAACTGCGATCACGTGACCGCTCTGTATGCCGTCGGCGGGCTCATGAGAGATCGCCTCGTGAAGATTCGGGTCGAACGGGGCGCTCTCCGCCTCAATGCGCTTCACGCCCTCGCCCTCGATGACGGACTGCAATTTGCGCGCGATCAATTCGATGCCGTTGGTCCAAGCGTCGTCCGCGGGACGGTTCTGCAGGGCGCGTTCCAGGTCATCCAGCACGGGCAGGACCTTCCTGAGGAGGTCGCCTTTCATCGAGACGTAGGTCATTTCGCTGTCTCGCTGAACGCGATTCTTGTAATTGACGAACTCCGCCTGGGCGCGCTGCCAGCCATCCAGATATTCGGACGCTTTGGCCTCGGCCTCTTCGAGCCGCTTCGTCAACGCCTCGATCTCGACCTGCGCCTGCGCGCCGGTTTCAGGCGTTTCCACCGCCTCGGCTTTGGTCTCGATAACTTCTTCAGGTTGATGTTTGTGTTTCTTCTTGTCGCTCATGTTGTCTTTCCCAGGTTGTGGTTGGAAATCCATCCACCGGAACGTGAATTAATCATTGCCGCCAATCGTGTCGTTCACCATGTCGCTCAACAGGTCTGCCACATATCGCACAGTTGGAATGGTACGCGCGTAGGACATGCGCATCGGGCCCAGCACGCCGAGCGTGCCCGTCGCCAGCCCGGGAACGCCGTAGCGCGCCAGTACCATCGAGCATTGACGCAATTCCTCCCAACCGCCCTCGCTCCCAATGAGCACCTGTAACCCGCCCACGTTGCTGTTCGCAGACGTGCGAGCCAGCAAATCCCTCAATGTGGAACGCTCCTCGAAGAGACGCAGAGCGCGGCGGGCTTCGTCAGACTCGGAGAATTCGGGTTTGGCCAGCAGGTTGGTCTGTCCATCGGTGTAGATCTGGCCCGATGTGCTTTCGCTGATCCGGCGGATTTCGGCAATAACAAGGGTCAGGACATCCTGATCGAGGGCATCGGAACGAGGCGGGACGGCCGCGATGGCATCCAGCGCCAAATCAGCCAGAAGTCCATTGAGACGCGCTGCGGTCTGGCTGAGTCGCTCCTGTGAGACGGGTTCGGCCAGGGTGAGAATCTGCTGTGAGACCTCGCCTCCGGCAAGCACCATGACCATCAATACCTGCCGTCCCTGCGTGGAGATGAGTTCGACATGCTTGAAACGCACTGTTTCGGCGTGCGGCGCGGTAACGACCGACACGCCCTGAGACTGATGCGCCAGGATGGACGCGGCCAGCGTCATCCATTGATCCACGTCAGGGCGGGCCTGGTAGAACTGATGCGAGATGGTGTGCTGGACGGCCTCCGGCAATTCAGCCTGCTGCATCATCTGACCGACGAAGAAACGATAGCCCTCTTCAGTGGGAACGCGTCCGGCAGAGGTGTGCGGCTGGCGCAGATAGCCCATCTCGGTCAGCGCGGCCATTTCGTTGCGGATGGTGGCGGAACTGAGGTCGAGGCGATAATGCTCGGCCAGCCGCTTGGAACCGACCGGCTGGGCCGTGTCAATGTAATCGCGGGTGATGAGTAGGAGAATGGTTTGCTGGCGTTCAGTCAGGTCTGCCACGTTATACTGCCTTTTAGCACTCTCTTTCAATGAGTGCTAATGAAACTCGAACAATGATAACATGGCGGAAAATGAGCGTCAATAAGAGGAGTGTAAGAAATAAAGTTCGACCGCCACATGACTGGTGGCGGTCGAACTTTATTGTTTGCGCACAGACTCTATTGCGTCGAGATAGGTCGCCAGGCGGGATCAAAATCGGTGCCGGGATCGGTAGTCAACCGCGTGCGGTTGGCACCATCAATGGTCATTATATAAATATCGCGGTTATCCCTGGAGTCTTCGCTCTCGAAGATCAACCAGAAGCCGTCCGGTGAAAACTGGACATTCTCAATGGGCAGGGGGCCGAACTCCAAGGGGGTGGCGTTGGAAGTGCCGCGGTCTTCATAGCGGATGCGCATGAGCCGGGCTTCGGAGAATCCGCTGGCTCGTTTCTGGCTGAAGACGATCACCTGCCCATCCATGGACCAGGCCGGTTCGAAATCCAGGAATTCTTGTCCACTGCGGACAAGCTGGTCTTCGTTATTTCCGATGTCGGTCATCACCCAGATCTGATAGACGCCGACCCGCTTCACCGTGTAGGCGATCTGATTGCCGAAGGGCGACCAGGCCGGCTGGCTGGCTTCCAGATCGGAGCCGGTATCCACCAGGCGCATGACGCCATAGGTGGTCATATCCATCACATAGATTTGCGGATGGCCGTCACGCAATGAGGTAAAAGCAATCTTTTTTCCATCCGGGGACCACGCGGGGTCGTAATCGCCGCCGGGTTCGCTCGGCAGAGGCGCGAGGTCGCTTCCATCCGCGTTGACGATGTAGAGGCTGGCATTCACGAAGGTGTCGGATTCACCGCTACATGGAGAGACAAACACCAGCCGCAAACCGTCCGGTGCCCAGGATGGGTTGCATGCGCCGTTCGGCAGATTGGTGACCGGATGGACGTTGGAGCCGTCCAGATTGGCAATGTAGATTTGCGGCACGCCGGTCCGGTCCGAGGCAAAGGCGAATTGCCCGTCTCCGCCGCCTTGGGGTGTCTCGGTCGGCAGAGGCGTTTGATTGGGAAGCAGGGTGGGCGTGAAGGTCGGAAGCGGAGTCGGCGTGGAAGTGGGGATCAGCGTCAGGGTGGGGCTGACCGTCTCGGTCGGAGGAGGCGATGTCTTGGTCGGCGGTTGGGTCGGCATGGACGTGGGCGTCCCGCGCACCAATTCCAGCAGGCCATTCATCTGCTCGGGAAAACCGGGCACATAGTACCAGGCGCCGACCCCCGCGCCGATGATGAGCAACAGCAAAAACAGCCGAAGCAGGCACCCGCCGCCGGCGCGTTTTTTAGGTTTGGATGGTTTGAATTCGGGATCTTCATGATTGCCGCTAAAGATGGGGCCCGTCGGCGGCTTGTTCTGTTCGATCGAGGCTTTCACTTTAGGCTTGGACGGCCTCTCGCTTTCAGCGGGCGGCGGTGAAACAATATAGTCGCCGGCCAGGCGCTGAGTCTTGGATTTTGAACCAAGCAGGCTCTTCTTGAAATCCTCGGCGGTTTGGAAACGTTCAGCCGGATCAACGGCCATGGCTTTTTCGATGGCCGCCGCCAGCCGCCGTGAGACCTTGGCATTGCGTTTGCGCAAAGGCGTCAACTGGGCGTTGTCCATGGCGCGCGCCAGGCCGTCTTCGGGGATAATGCCAGTCAGCGCGGCGTAAATGGTCGCGCCGAGTGAATAAACATCCGTACGCGCGTCCGTACGGGCCGTTCCATATTGCTCCGGCGGAGAATAACCGGGCGTCATGGCGCGCGCGCCGGTGGTGGTAGCCTGACTGGCCGGCACCACTTTGGCATGACCAAAGTCAACCAGGTAGATGTGGGCGTCGGGCGTGATCTTGACGTTGCCCGGCTTGATATCGCGGTGCAGGATGGGAGGCTTGCGGGTATGGAGGTAGGCCAGCGCGTCGCACATGGCCGCGCCGATCAGAATCGCCTCGTCCTCCGTGATCGAGCCGACGCGCTCCATGCGCTGACGCAAATCCTCCCCCTCAATGTAATCCATCACCAGATACTGTCCCTGCTCGCCGATCACGAAGTGATCAGTCACGCGCGGCAGATTCGGGTGACGCAGGTTTGCCAGGATCACCGCCTCGAGACGGAACTGGCGCGCATATTCATCTGTCGTGAATAGATTCTCTTTGAGCGCCACATCCACGCCCAGGTTCTCGTCCACCGCGCGATAGACGGATCCCATCCCGCCCTGCCCGAGAATCTCCACAATGCGATAGCGTTTATGCAACAGCGTGCCGCGTTCGAGAGTCATCAAATTCCCATGAGTTTGAAATAACCGTAGGCGTGCCGATTATAACAGAACGTCCCCTACCGGTTGGCCTTGTCAGTCAACTGCAATTTTTCGAACAGCCGCGGCGCGCCGGCAGAAATCCATGCACCCACCAACGCATAGCGGATGAAACGCAACATGAAAGGAATCAGCGATTCGCCGCGCGGCAGGACAGCACCGAGTCCGTACCAGAAGACCAGCACGCCAACGACTCCGACAACATAGCGAAGCGCTCGCTTCACGCCGGGACCCGAGGCTGAGTACCCGCCCCGAGCCGCCAGCCAACTGACGCCAAATGACAATCCGAACAACGACCCCGCGGACGAGACCAATCCGCTCAAGGCCAGCGGATCGGGAACCACCCCGCCATTGGCTGCGGCATTGACAATCCATTCCTGCGGCATGACCCAGCCGGTCCAAACGAGGTTTGCCAGCGCGCCAAACAGAATGATGGCAAGCGAAACTGCAAACGCAAGAGTCACCTGCGCGCCAAATGTCATTTTCTTGAGGCGAATGGAAACGGGCGTCCAGAATCCCTGGAAAGCCCACAGCAATATCCCGCCAATCAACCAGCCAGCCAGCACATCCTGCGGAAAGTGCACGCCGAGGACCACGCGCGAGAAACCAATCAGCGTGATCACGGCCGCGGCCGCGATCCAAACCCAGGTCCGGCGCAGACGCGCGGCCAGTGTCCCCCACACTCCGACCGCGGTCTGCGAATGCCCGGAGGGCATCCCAAACGATGTCTCCACCGCGAATGGTTTCACATGCGAACTGACCCAAAACGGACGCGGCCCATGAAAGGCCAGTTTGAGCACATTATTCAATCCGGTACTTGCCAGCAAAATAAAACCCACGCGCAGTCCCAGTCCGGCATCCACACACCAGTACAACGCCGGCATGACGAGCAGGAAGAACTCCTCCGAACCGAGGAAGGAGAAGAATTTCATGATGGGAACGAGCCAGTCCTCCAATCCCTGAACAGCAATGACGAGCAGGAGACTGTTCTGTGCAAGGATGTTCATAAATCGCTCCTCCTGAGGAATTGACGTTTGCGCGAGGAGTATTGTACACTCAAAGCATGCAAACGTCATCCGCCTGGCGAAGGGACGGGTTGTCAGTCCTGCTAATCCTGGTTGCGATTCTCACCGCATCGGCGCGGCTGGTCGCGACGGATTGGGCACCCTTTCTCTACTTCACGGAGACCATGGCCCTGCTGGGCGCGTTGCTCGGACTCGGCCTGGGCATCAGCCGGTTCGGCCCCCGCGCGGTTGGATGGCTGGGATTCGCCTACACCGCCGTGCTCCTGCCCTGGCAGATGACCGCGGCCAGCGGACGCGGCCTGCCCCTGGCCGAGCGCCTGGTTGTGCTGGGCGAACGGCTGGGTGCAGCGTTTTCGCTCCTGTTCCAGCGCGAAGCAGTGGAAGATACCATCCTGTTCCTGGCGTTCGTCACGCTTGGCTTCTGGCTGATCGGCCTGTATTCTGGCTACGGCCTCGCCCGGCACGGGAATTATCTGTCCGCCGTCCTGCCGGCGGGGACAACGCTCGTGGTCATCCAGATTTATGATGCGGCCGCGCCGCCGCGCCTGTGGTTTCTAGCCGTCTATGTGTTCATTGCACTCATCCTGCTCGGGCGGATGAACCTTCTCAAGAACCGGGAATCGTGGGACAAGCGAAAAATTTTTCAAATGCCCGATGCAGATCAGGAATTCACCAACAGCGCATTGATCAGCGCCGCCGTCATCGTATTGATCTCCTGGTCGCTGCCGTCGTCCATCTCCAGTTTCGAAGCCGCGACGCGCGGCTGGCGCAATCTGACCAAGCCGTTCGAGTCCCTGCGCGAAAACCTGAGCCGCGCCGTGGAAGGTTTGGATACAGCCAGCGGTGAGGCCGAGGGAAGCGGGGACTTCTATGGAAAATCCCTGACCCTGGGGCGCGGCACACCTCTCTCCGATGAAATCCTGTTCACAGTCAAACCGCTGGACGAAGTGGACGTTCCTCGTTTTTACTGGCGCGGACGCGTGTACGATCACTACGAGAACGGCAGATGGGATAACGCCTCCGCCGTTTCGACGGAATTCACCTCGCTCGCGGAAGACCTGCCCATCCCGGACCTCGAGGCGCGCACACGGGCGCGCTTCACATTCCAGGCCAACCAGCGACAATCCCTGCTTTACGCCGCCGCGCAGCCCGTCTGGGTGGATCCAGGAGGCACTCTGCTTTCGACGCCTCTCAATTCAGACCAGCAGGATATCTTCGCCATCTTTGCCGTGCCTGCGCTGGAGCACAGGGATGCCTATGAATCCCGCGCCGCGCTGGCCAACCCGTCGGTCCAGGAATTGCGCGCCGCCGGGACGGACTATCCCGCCTGGGTCACTGCGCGCTACCTGCAACTGCCTAGCGATCTCTCCCCGCGTATCATCGAACTTGCCGCTGAACTCGCGGCGGGACAGGAAACTGCTTACGACCGGGCCGCGGCCATCACCGCCTGGCTGAGACGCGAGATCGAATACGAGGCGGTGCTCCCGGCGCCGCCCGAGGGCAGTGATCCGCTGACCTGGGTGTTGTTCGACTACAAAAAGGGGTTTTGCTTCTATTACGCGACGGCTGAGATCATGATGCTGCGCTCGCTGGGAATCCCGGCGCGCATGGCGGTCGGCTTTTCGGAAGGCGAACTCGACGAGGAAAGAAACCTCTACACCGTCCGCCGCCTCGATTATCACGCCTGGCCGGAGGTCTATTTCCCCGGCATCGGCTGGGTGGAGTTCGAGCCGACCGCCAGCCAGCGAGACCTGCAAAGACCGCTGGGGCCTCAACCCGTATCCACCGGCGCGGCGAATGTCCCCACGCCGCAAAGCGAAGCGCTGCTCGACGAGGAATCTCTCACCGAACAGGATCGGGCGCGGGACGAGGAGGGCATCACTGCAACCGTTCCAACGCCGCTCCCGCGCTGGGTATGGACCGTGAGCGGAATGACTCTTGCCATTGTCCTCTGGCTGTTGGACCGACGCACCGGCTGGGTGGGACGCATCCCCGTTTACATCGAAAAACGCGCCGAACGCACCGGCGGCCGCGCGCCGCGCTGGATCCGCGCCTGGGCCGCGTGGACTCGGCTCACACCCATCGAGCGCGCCTTCCAGGCGGTCAACCTGTCCCTGCGCTGGCTGGGAGAACCCGCGCCCGCTCACGCCACGCCGCGCGAGCGCGCCGAACGGCTGATCGGCCGGATGCCGCGCGGCCAGGCCGAAGTCCAGAAATTGAGCCGACAGCACGAAACCGCGTTGTTCGGGCGGGAGGCGGTCTCGCTTCCCGCCGCGCGCCTATCCGCTCTGAAAGTCCTTCTGCACGCGTTCCGTGTTATGATTATCAGAATGTACTCCGCGATCAGGGACCGAATCGCACCACCCGCCTATGGTCATTGAGAAAACCAAACCCGCCGCTGTCTTCGAACAAATGCAGGCCCTGCGCGTCTCGGCCAACAAGATTCGCACCACCCTGCAGAGCACGCGCCTCGAACTGCCGTCCACCACCCTCCTGGGACTATCCCAGCTGGAGAGCACGCTCGAACAGTTGGGCAAACAGGTGGGCGCGCTCGAAAGCCAGTACGGTCAACTGCTGGCGCTGGCGCAGATCGGGCAGGTGGTCAATTCCACGCTGGAACTCGACGAGGTGCTGCGCGTGGTGATGGATACCATCGTGCGTCTGACCCACGCCGAGCGCGGCTTCCTGATGCTCCGCGATGGAAGCGGACAGATGGTCTCGCACATCGCCCGCAACTGGGAACAGGAATCGATCAACTCGTCCGAATCGGCCCTCAGCCGCACCGTGGTGCAAAAGGTCATCGAAAGCGGCGAGGCCATCCTCACCACCAACGCGCAGGAGGACCCGCGCCTGAGCAAGCAGGAAAGCGTGGTGGCCTACAACCTGCGTTCCATCCTGTGCGTGCCCCTCAAAGTCAAAGACGACCTGATCGGCGTCATCTACGCCGACAACCGCATCCGCTCCGGCATCTTCACCGAGACCGAACGCGACCTCCTGCTGGCCTTCGCCAACCAGGCCGCGGTGGCGATTGACAACGCGCGCCTGTTCTCATCGCTCAAGAAGACCCTGGCCGAAGTGACCGGCTTGAAGAATTTGATGGATAACATCTTCGCCTCCATCGCCAGCGGCGTGATCACGGCGGACATCCAGGATCAGATCACCCTGTGCAACCGCGCTGCCGAATCCATCCTCGGACACGCCAGGCCGGATATCGTCGGTCATCGCCTGGACGAGGTGCTGGCTTCCGTTTCGAAGGAGATCCAGCCGCACCTGGCCTCCGTCCGCAAAACGGACACGCCTGTGATCGGACTCGAGATCAGCCACAAACTGCCCGAACGCGGCAACGTGGACTGGCGCTTGAACCTCTCCCCTCTGAAGGACGCCGACCAGACCACCCAGGGCGTGGCCATCGTGCTCGACGACCTGACCGAACGCAAACGCCTCGAAGCCCAGCGGCGGCTGTTCGAACGCATGGTCTCGCCGGCGGTCATCAATCAACTCGACCCGAACAGTCTCGCCCTCGGCGGCAGGCGCGTGGACATCACCGTCCTGTTCGCCGACATCCGCGGTTTCACGACGTACAGCGAAAAACAATCCCCGGAAGATTTGGTCTCCGTGCTCAACAAACACCTGGCCGCGGCCGCGGAAGCCGTGCTCGCCGAAGAAGGCACGATTGACAAGTTCCTCGGCGACGCGGTCATGGCCTGGTTCAACGCCCCCATCCCGCAAAAGGATCACAGCCTGCGCGCCGTGCGCGCCGCGCTCGCCCTGCGCGACGCCATCGCAAAATTACACAGTGAATTGCCCGCCGCGGCCCAACTGGATTTCGGCGTCGGCATCCATTACGGCGACGCGGTGCTCGGCCTGATCGGCACCGAGAAACGCCTCGAATACACCGCCATCGGCGACTCGGTTAATACCACCAAACGCATTCAGGAAAACGCCGCCAGGAATCAGATCCTCATCAGCAAGGAAGCCTTCGAGCGCGTGAAGAAGGAAGTGGATGCGAAACCCTACGCGCCGCTGATGGTCAAAGGCAAGACACAGCCGGTGGAAGTGTATGAGGTGATTGGGCTGAGGTGATTTACGATTTTAGATTTTGGATTTTGGATTTGGGATTGGTAAGTTGGTAAATGAACGGTAATCAGTGAGCAGTTTTCAGTGAACCGCGGGAGGCAGGCATGGAGATTGGCGAGTTGGCGGCAGAGACAGCGTCCCTGCCGTTTTTGATTTACGCCTTTGAAGCGCCTTCCCGTATTTTTTGAATCAACCGATGAATGGCCTTTTCCTCTTCGGGAGACAGGTTTTCTTTTTGAACCTTATCGTACATGGTGATCAGCCAGACCGTATTTCCCTGAACCAGATAATAAACCATACGATAGCCCCCGCGTTTGCCGCGTCCTTTGGCGGGTATCCGCGCTTTGCGCGCTCCGCCGGTGCGCGGAATGACGGGATGCGCTTCGGCGTCGAACGTTCGCAAAAAGGATTCAAAATCGCCGCGCAGGCTGGGGTGATGCCTGCGAAGCGATTTCAAGTCCCGGTCGAACCAGGCGGTGAAGATGAAACGATAAGCCACTACGCCTCGCCCAGCACCGCATCGAGATGAGCGGCCATTTCCTCGGGCGTATTCACCGCAGTGATACGGTCGAGCAGAACGTCCTGCAGTCCCGCCGCCAGTCTTTCCCCCAACGTCAGCGACTGCATGGCCGTCTCATCCATGACCGTGACCAGGATCAGCGCGTTTTCGGGCAGCTGGATTTCATCCAGCAGTTGGATCTTTCCCTTCCGAACTGTGGCTCTCAGGGTCGGGTAAACCATAAGATGTTTTCCTTTCGAGAACTCGCGGAAGCCGTCAAAAAGATTATATCTTGTTTCGGGACTCTGAGATAGAATTGCATAAAGTCGGCAAGCAGTGATCGGCAAACGGAGGCAGGCATGGACATTGGCGAACTTGCGAAACAACTGGCCGAGTTTCTCAAACCCGCCCTGCCCGCTTTGCTCGC
>DAOTXP010000038.1:0-4569 GCA_034435275.1 Anaerolineales bacterium
CCAGCGCCAGGTCTTTCGTGAGATAGAGCGTCGTCCCATCCGAGCGCAGGATGACGTTGGTGCGGTACTTCTCTTTTTTCAAGCCGAGTTTCTCGTCAATCTTGACGATCACCGCGCCGCCCTGCGGACGTTCGTCATCGGCGATGCCTTTGGCAATCAATTCCTCCACGATGGCTTTGGCGGGTTCGTCCACTTCACTTTCGTAGAACCACACGTCAATCTTCACATCCATCATGCGCAGAATCTCGCGCAGTTCCTCCAGGCTCCACTCGCGCGTCGTCCGCCACAACTCGCGCACTGCGGGATCGCCTGCGTCCCACTTGCGGTACATCTCGCGGCGTTCCGCCTCATACTGCTCGCGGCGCGCCGTCTCTTCGGGCGTGTCGTTTTCTTTTTTATCCAGCAAGGCGGTAGCTTCCACGTACAACTTCAACAGCCCCTGTCCGCGTTCATGCACGCCCTGCGGCTCCTGTCCCTTGTAGAACTTGTCGTAGATCCACATCACGGTAATCACGCCCAGTCCGATGTCGCCGGGGTAGGAGGCGCGGATGGTCTCGAAACCCGCGAACTCCGTCAGCCGCGCCAGCGCCTCGCCCAGAATCGTGTTGCGGTAGTGACCGATGTGGAACGAGTGATGCGTGTTTGGCTGGGCATATTCGACCATGACCCGCTCCCCTTTTGGCGCGCCCCGCCCAAAGTCCGCGCCTGAGGCGAGAACGGTATCCACCACTCGCCGCGCGTAATCGGATGTCTCGAAATAAACGTTGAGATAGCCCTTGACCGCTTCGATGCGGCTGATTCCCCCCACGTTTCCTATTCGATCCTTCGACACGCTCAGGACGGCGCCTCGAACCTGGTCGGCGATCTCCTGCGCTCTCTGCGGGACGGGTTTCCCTCCGCCCCTGCCCGCGCGGGCTTCATTCGCCGCCGTCTGAAAAAACGACGTGGACATGCCCCATTCGCCCGTGAATGGAATGGCTGTCCACTTGAGCGGCGCGAGCGCGATATCGTGCGCGGCGCAATAGGCTTTGATTTTCTCTTCGATGGTTTGCTGGAGGTCATCGCTCATTGACAAAAATTATATCAGACCCTGTGGGACGAAATTAATTTCGTCCCATCCTTGACCGGGGGATGGGGGTAAAAAAACGGGAGCCTCTCGACTCCCGCTCTCCTCATGCGTATGAAACTACTTCTTCGCCGCTGGTTTCTTCGCGGCGGGTTTCTTCTCTGTTGTCTTTTTGACGGCCTTGGGTTCCGCGGCTTTCTTGGCCGGGGCCTTCTTCGCTTTTGGCTCCTCCACGACTGTTTCAACCGCCTCCACTTTGGGCTTCGCGGCTTTGGCCTTCTTTTCGGCGATGGGGGCCGCGGGGTGGGCCATGGCCCTGTTCAGAGCCTTCATCAGGCGGGATTTGCGGCGCGCGGCGTTGCGCGGGTGCAGGATGCCCTTCTCGGCGGCCCGGTCCAGCAGGCTGATGGCGTTCAACAGCGCGGCCTGGGTCTCATGACCGCCGGCGATCGCGGCGCGGGCGTTCTTGACCGCCGTGCGAGCCGCGCCGCGGAAGGTGCGATTGCGCAGGCGGCGCTTTTCGTTCTGGCGGTTGCGTTTTATTTGTGAATTGATATTAGCCAAAGGAGTTCCTCCAATACTATCTTTCAGTTGCACGGCTGTGCATTGTACTTGAGGGGTTTCGATTTGTCCAGCCTCAACTACGGGGTTGGAGTTGGGGTCGGTGTATCGGTTGCGGCGGGCGTCAACGGCGTGCTGGTGGGCAGGCGCGTGGCGGTGGGCGTGACGAGATTGACCGGGATGATCAGTACATCCCCGACCTGCAGGGCATTACGATCCTCGATGTCGTTGAGCTCTGCGATGGCATCCTCGGTGCTGTTGAATTTGGAGGCGATGCCGGCCAGCGTGTCACCGGGCAGGACCGTGTATTCGAGCCGGGTGCCGCGCGGCAGGTCCGGTGGGATCGGCGTGGCGGTCGGGAGTTCCATGCCCGGGTTGGGAATCAGGATCTCCTGGCCGGGGAAGATGATCCCGTTGTTTTCCTGGACCGCAGGATTCAGCGCGAGCATCAGCGGGATTCCGTTGTCTCCCAGTTCGAATTTTTCGGCGATGAGCGCCAGGGAATCGCCCTCTTGGACGATATAGGTGAATGGCGCCGAGGGTGTGAAGGTAGGTGTCAGGGACGGGGTCAGCGTGATCGTCGGGGTCTCGGTTGGAGTGAAGGTGTGGGTGGGCGTGAAAGTAACGGTCGGGGTGGGCGTATCGGTGGCGAACAGGCCGCTCAACGGCTGACTCGGACCGGACAGCCAGACAATCAGGAAGATGAGCCCTGCCAGAATCAGCACGGCGGCTGCAATATAAATGAGCACGGGGCCTTGTTGCTGGCGTTTTCGAAACGAACTGATTACGCCGCTTGTGGAAGAAGGTTTCGACTTGTTCATGGCGGTTTCCCTTTCGGCAGGCAGGGATTCATATTGCGTCCCGCCCTGCACGTTGAGTAATTCTACCTGAACTTTCCCAAATTCAGAAACCTGATTTGTAGGGGAGTGGCTGATCTCGTGGGCTTGCCAGAGATTTTCACCGCGGAGCCCACGGCGAACACCGAGATTCTCCTTTGATTATCTCCGTGAACTCTGTGTTCTCTGTGGTGAAAGGATTGTTAGCCCGTCCTTTTAGTCACTTGCGGTTGGTAGTGCGGGTTAATATCTTACACTACTTCATGTGCGCTTTTAGAAATTGACCCGTGTACGACCCCTTGACCTTGAGGATCTGCTCCGGCGTTCCCGCACCGACCAGTTCGCCGCCCCTGTCGCCGCCTTCGGGGCCGAGATCAATGATCCAGTCCGCAATCTTGATGATGTCCAGGTTGTGTTCGATGATGAGGACAGAGTTGCCCGCATCCACGAGGCGCTGGAGGACTTCGATCAATTTGTGAACGTCCGCGGCGTGCAGGCCGACGGAGGGTTCATCCAAAACGTAAAGCGTCCGTCCCGTGGCGCGGCGCGATAACTCTTTCGCCAGTTTCACGCGCTGCGCTTCGCCGCCAGAGAGGGTCGTCGCGGGCTGACCGACGCGCACGTAGCCAAGACCGACTTCCTGCAACAACTTCAGTTTATTCACCATCTGCGGGAAGGCGGCAAAGGTGCCGAGGGCGTGGTCAACGGTCATGTTCAACACGTCCGCGATGGAGTTTTCCTTGAAGTGGACTTGCAGGGTCTCGCGGTTGAAGCGCGAGCCGTGACAGACGTCGCACGGCACGTACACGTCGGGCAGGAACTGCATTTCGATTCGCAACTCGCCCTGTCCCTGACAGGCCTCACAGCGTCCGCCATGCACGTTGAAGGAGAAGCGGCCCGGTTTGTAGCCGCGTATCTTCGACTCTGGCAACTCTGCGAACAATTTGCGGATTTCGTCCCACAGTCCCGTGTAGGTGGCGGGGTTGGAACGCGGCGTGCGGCCAATGGGAGACTGGTCAATGTTGATGATCTTGTCGAGATGCTGGATGCCCTCGATGCGTTCGTGTTCGCCGGGCATGGTGCGCGCGCCCATCAGTTTCTCGGCCAGCGCTTCGTAGAGTACGTCCGTCATCAGCGTGGATTTGCCTGAGCCGCTGACGCCCGTGATGCAGACCAGTTTTCCGAGCGGGATCGTGACGTCAATGTTCTTCAGGTTGTTGGCTTTTGCGCCGATGATCTTGAGCGACTTGCCGTTTCCCTCGCGTCTCTTTTTCGGGACGGCGACCTGCTTGCGCCCCGACAGGTACGCGCCCGTCAGCGACTTGGGATGTGCCAGGATCTGCTTCAGCGTCCCCTCGGCGATGACGCGTCCGCCGTGTTCGCCTGCGGCGGGACCGAGGTCCACGATCCAGTCGGCGGTGCGAATCGTTTCGTCATCGTGTTCGACGACGAGGACGGTGTTACCGAGGTCGCGCAGACCTTTCAGTGTTTCGAGCAGGCGATTGTTGTCGCGCGGATGGAGTCCGATGGAAGGTTCGTCGAGGACGTAGAGAACGCCCACGAGGCGCGACCCGACTTGCGTCGCGAGTCGGATGCGTTGGGCTTCGCCTCCAGAGAGCGTCGCGGCGGAACGGTTGAGAGTCAGATAGTCGAGTCCCACGTTGACGAGGAAGGTCAGGCGTTCGGTAATCTCTTTCAGGATGCGTTCTGAAATGGCGCGTTGGCGGGCGTTCAGTTTCTTGTTGAGTTGACGCGCCCACTCTTGAGTCCGAATTACAGGCCAGCCGGTCACTTCAATGATGTTGGCCTCGTCCACGGTGACGGCGATGGCTTCGGGGCGCAGGCGTTTGCCGTTGCAGGTGGGACAGGGCTTGTTCGACATGAACTCGCTGATCCTGGCGCGGATGTATTCGGAGTTGGTGTCGCGGTAGCGGCGCTCGAGGTTGGTGATGACGCCCTCGAAGGCGCGCGAGAATTTGAACTCATTGCCGCTGCCGCTGTGGTATGTCATCTGCACTTGTTTCTCGCCTGTGCCGTAGAGAATGATGTTCAGTTGCTGCTCTGTTAAATCCTTGACGGGTTTGTTCAGGTCAATGTGATAGGCGC
>DAOTXP010000039.1:0-39907 GCA_034435275.1 Anaerolineales bacterium
GCGGTCTCGTTGCGCTGGGAGGTGAGCGGGTAGGCGGTGCCGGTGGAAACCATATCGTTTTATCCCGCCACATTCTCGAAATGCGTGATCTCCGCCGTTTTTCCCGGGCGCCCTTCGACCGAGATGGCGTCCACGCGCCAGGTATCGTATTCGGGATGCTCCTGCAAATAGGATTCGGCCGCGCTCAGGATATGCGCCTGCTTGCGGAACGTGACCGCCTCCTCGGGATGCCCGTATCGTCCCGACGCCCGCGCCTTGACCTCGACGAAGACCAGTACTTCTCCCTGCCGCGCCACGATGTCAATCTCGCCGTGCGCGCTGCGGACGTTGCGCGCCAGAATCTCGTAACCTTGTTCGACGAGATATTCCGCTGCGGCCGCCTCGCCCCAGCGTCCCATGCGCTGCTGGACTCTCACGGCTTCCTCTTGCGCGCCAGCGCTTCGTAATGCTGGAGCATGGCCTGGATCGTATTGTCAATGGAAAAACGGGCGGAGGCTTTTCGAGCGGATTCGCCAAGTCTCTTGCGGAGCGCGCCATCCCTGCTGATGCGGATCAGGTTCGACGCGAATTGCGCCTCGTCGTCCGCGAGCAGGCCGCTGACCTCGTGCTCGACCGAGTCGCTGATGCCCGGCGAGTGGATGGCGACGATGGGCAGCCCCACCGCCATGGCCTCGATCACGGACAGCGGATGCACTTCGCTCACCGAGGGCGTGACGAACGCGTCCGCCATGGCGAGGTAGGCGGGAAGGGACTGGTATGGGACCTGCCCCGTAAAACGGACGCGGCTCGAAAGTCCCAGAGACGAAGCGTGCGACTTGAGCGGCTCCAGCGCGGGGCCGCCTCCCACGATCATCAGAGTCGTATCTTCCAGTTGCGGTGAAATTTCCCTGAACGTGCGCAGGAGCAGAGGCAGGTTTTTCTCGTTGGCGACCCGCCCGGCGTACATCAGGAGAACATCGTCGTTTTTGATGCTAAACTCCCCGCGCGGTCTCGGGACGGGGTTTTGGAATTGTTTCAGGTCCACGCCGTTGGGCACGACCTCGATCCTGCCGTCCACGCCCATGCCGCGCAGGATTTTTTCCATCCCTGCGGAGGGGGAGATGGTCAGGTCAATGGCGCGGCAGAAGCGCGGCATGTAGGCGCGCAGCAGGGACCGTGCGACGCCCGAAGGCAGGAAGCGGGCATAGGTCTGCGCGTAGAGATCGTAGCGCGTGTGATTGGTGAAGAGGATCGGGATACCGCGCGGGCGGCCATAGCGCAGCGCCAGCCGCCCGCTGAGGAAGGGGTGATGGACGTGGAGCACGTTCATGCTTTGAAGTGCCTGTTGCGCGGCGCGGTTGTACCACAGGGAGAGATAATAGCCCTTGTAGGGAAGCGGGACGCCCCTTGTCCAGTGGATGCGTGGGCGGGAATCGTATTGCGAATCGCCAAAAGTAAAGAAATGCACCTCGTGACCGGCCGCCTCGAGCCGCTCCTTCATCAGGTCCATGTAATTGGTGATTCCGCTCACGTGCGGTTTGTAGGCGTCTGCCAGCATGCCGATGCGCATCAAGTTCCTTTCTCGTTGGCCTTCCAAGGTCCGAAGACTTCGGATTCCGTCCGCAGGGGGTCTCTGATTTTGGGCTATACGCCCCGGGCGCTTTATTATATACTCAGCCGTATGGCATTCAGATGCCAAATATACTACATAAGGAAACATAAACATGAATAACGATACTCAGGTGGCTGTCTTCATCGATTACGATAACATCGAACTCAGTGCGGCGGAACTCATGGGGAGGGATACGGAAGTGGAATGGGGGCGGGTATTGGAAATGGCGGCGCAGATCGGGCGCGTGGTGGTCCGAAAGGCATATGCAGACTGGTCGTCCAGTGGGAGCCGCCAGCGCGAACTGCTCGGTCTGGGCATTGACCTGGTGCACGTCTCCAGCCGAAGGGGGAAGAACGCGGCCGACATCCGCATCGTCATCGAAGCTCTCGAATTGATCGGCGATAACAGCAATATCACGCACGTCCTGCTGGTATCGGGCGACGGGGATTTCACCGAACTCGTTCATCGCCTGCGGGCGCGCGGCATCACGGTCATCGGGCTGGGCGTGAGCGGCGCGACGGCCGAGTACCTGGTCAATGCCTGCGACGAATTCATCTACTACGACCGCCTGATCGGCGCGGCGCCCGCGCCTACCGAAGAGGCCAAGGAGGCGGAGGCCGCGCCCTCGTTCGACATCAGCGAGGCGCGCCAACTCCTGCGGCGCGTGCTGTTCTCGCGTCAGGGCGACTACGTGCTGGCGGCCGAATTGAAGAACGCCATGCTGCGCCTCGACCCGTCCTTCAGTGAACGCAACTACGGCTTTGCCAACTTCAAGGAATTCCTCGAATCGCAGAAGGATATCGCCGAGACCCGCCTGAACGATAATCAACAAATCGAAGTCGGGCTGGCGGCCGGCGATTCCAAGGCGCCCGAAGCCCTGCTGGACGATTACCTGCACATCTTGGCCGAGCAGAAGATCCGCATGACGCCCAACGAATACCGCCCGCAGATCATCTTCCGTTTCTTTGAAATCTGCAAGGCGAATCCCGATTACTCGCTGACACAGCTCAAAGAACAGGTACACCTGTTCTTCGAGGAGACCGCGCCCCACATCCGATGGCAGTACGTGCACGAGGCCGCGCATCAGTTGTTCCACACCTACTGCTTCGATTTCGACGAGGCGGAAAACTATCCGTCCGATACCCGCCGCTGGGACCGCAAGGTGCGCCTGGCCGAGGGCATCGAAAAGCCTGTGGATCTGCTGGACAAGTGCGATAAGGGCCTGCTCCAGAAGCTTTTTCGCACGCTCGGATCTCCCCGGAAGATCAATAAGGAAGTCGCCGCCCGACTGTTGTACGGCAGTTTCCGCGGCCAGGCCATGCTCGACCACGTCAGCGATTTGATTGACGGCCTGAAGACCGCCTCCCGAAGCGAATCATGACCGTAAAGTTGATCCTGCGCGATAAGCAGTTCGAGGTGCGCCCGGGCATGACCCTGCTCTCCTCCCTGCAGAAGATCGAGGTCCTGCCCGAATCAGTGATCGCCACGCGCGGCGGCGAGATGATCCTCGAAGACGAGATCCTCCGTGATGGCGATGAAATCAAATTGATCGCGGTCATTTCTGGCGGATGATGTTTTCAACTCATCGCGCTGAGCGGTGCTGCTGATTGAGCAGGCGGTGTTCTTCCGCCGTGTCGAAATCCAGCGAAGCCGGAGTGCGGATTCAGGATCAGAGATTATAGGTAAACCCAATGAAGTGCCGTAAATGTGGTTCGAAGGCCTCGGTCAACATGCGCCAGCATAAACTGGCTTTGTGCAGGGACCACTTCCTCGAGTGGATTCCCGAACAGACCGAGCGCTTCATCAGGAAATACGACATGTTTCGCCGCGGCGAGAAAATCCTCGTTGCGGTTTCGGGCGGCAAGGATTCGCTCTCGCTCTGGGACATCCTCGTCCGCCTCGGCTATCAGGCTGATGGATTGTATATTGGTCTGGGAATCGATGGGGGGATGGGTTATTCCGACGAGTCGCGCCGCCTCACCCAAAAATTCGCCTCCGAACGCGGACTCAAACTCCACGTCCTGGATGTGGCGCAGGAATATGGCCAGCCTATCCCGATGCTGGCGGAACTGTCCACGCGCGGGCACGGCAAGCCGTGCGCCGTCTGCGGGCTGACCAAACGTCACGTGATGAACCGCATCGCGCGCGACCTGGGCTATGACGTGCTTGCGACGGGCCACAACCTCGACGACGAGGCGGCGGTGCTGTTTGGCAACACGTTGCAATGGGATACGCGTTTGCTCCTGCGGCAGGGACCCGTTTTGCCTGAATCGCCCGGGCTGGCGCGCAAGATCAAGCCGTTGTGCCGCTTCTACGAACGCGAGATGGCCTCTTACGCGATTCTGCGCGGCATCGAATACATTTACGCGGAATGTCCTTTTGCGGAAGGCTCGAATTCGATTTACTACAAAGAGTTGCTTAACCGTCTCGAAACCGGCCGCCCCGGCGCGAAACTGACTTTCTATTTGCAATTCCTCGAAGCCCGCCAGCGCGGACTGCTCACCGGGCAGGAGGATGCCGCGCTGGAGCCGCATCCCTGCCCGCAGTGCGGCCAGCCGACCTCCTCGCCCGGTCTGTGTTCGTTTTGCAAAATGATGGAAAAGGCGAAAGTGAAGGATTGATCTCGTCTGTCTTGAATTATGAAAACGTCCCGAAGGTGGTTGTCAAGACCTCCGGGACGTTGTATGGCTAAGCCGTTTCGAGATAGCGCTCGATCTCGTAATCGCTGACGCGCATGCGGTACTCGTCCCATTCCTCGTGCTTGGCGCGGACGAATGCCTCGTACGTTGTGGGGCCGAGCGCGGCCTTCAGGACCTCGTCCTTGTCCAGTTCGCCGAGAGCCTCCGCCAGCGAGCCGGGCAGTTCCCCCACACCCATCTGGGTGCGCTCCTCTTTTGTCAGGTGATACAGGTTGACGTTGTTGAGCGGCGCGGGCGGCTTCATCTTGTTATCAATGCCGTCCAGCGCGGCGGCCAGCATGGTCGCGAAGGCCAGGTAGGGATTGGACGACGGATCGGGAAAGCGCAGTTCGGCGCGCATGGACTTGTTCCGCCCCTCGGTGTAGCGCGGGATGCGGATCAACGCCGAACGGTTGATCTGCGCCCAGCCGATGTAGACCGGGGCCTCGTATCCGGGCACGAGACGCTTGTATGAGTTGACCGTCGGGGCGACGACCGCCGCCAGTCCGCGGGCGTGCTTCAATTGTCCGGCAATGAACGAGTAGGCTATCTCCGAAAAGTGATACTCGTCCTTCGTGTCGAAGAACAGGTTGTCGCCCTTTTTGTCGAACAGGGACTGATGGCAGTGCATGCCCGAGCCGTTGATGCCGAAGACGGGCTTGGGCATGAACGAGGCGGTCAGTCCGTGCTGGGCGGCGATGGCCTTGACCGTGTACTTGAGCGTCAACACATTGTCGGCGGCGCGCACTGCATTGGCAAAGCGGAAGTCAATCTCGTGCTGGCCGAGCGCCACCTCGTGATGGCCCACTTCCACTTCCAGCCCCATGCTGTTGAGGGCATCCATCAACTCGGTGCGGACGCGCACGGCCTCATCGTCGGCCGAGAAATCGAAATAGCCGCCCACATCGTGCGGCACGGGATGGACCCCGTGACCGTTGCCGGGTTTGAACAGAAAGAACTCGGGCTCCGGGCCGATGTTGTAGGTCCAGCCGCGTTCCGCCAGCTTAGACATGGCGCGTTTGAGCACGCCGCGCGGGTCGCCTTCGAAGGGTTTGCCGTCGGGCGTGAAGATGTCGCAGAACACGCGCGCCCGGCGGCGGTCGGCGGGACTCCAGGGGAGCACGGCATAGGTTTCTGGATCGAGCACCAGCCGCATGTCCGATTCCTGGATGCGGGCGAAGCCCTCCACCGACGAACCGTCGAACCACACGCCGTCTTCCAGTGCGCCCTCCAGCCCGCCGACCGGCATGTCCACGCTTTTCACTGTGCCCATCACGTCGGTGAATTGCAGTGAAACGAAACTTACTCCGTCTTCCTTTACGCGTTTCAAAAGTTCTTTGGCTTCCATAATGGTTTTCTCCTTATCGTTTCTCGAATTTGAGCATATGATTTTGCATTCTGGACAATTTCAAGCGTTGTGCGTGCGCGCATGGACTTGATCTGATGACTTCATGCCACCTCCTGCTCCGCCGATGGTTTCTTCGCGGCTTGCTTTGTGCCTGCCGTTGGCTTTTTGACCGAGTTGATCAAAACTACGGCACCGATAATAATCGCGGCCGCCAGCCAGATGCGCGGCTCCAGCGGCTCGGCTCCCAGCCAGTTCCCGAGCAGAACCGCCACGATGGGATTGACATACGCGTACGTTGCAACCAGCGACACGGGTGCGTTCTGCAGGAGCCAGCCGTAGGATACAAAGCCGATCAGCGACCCAACGAAGATCAAATACAGCAGACCCATCATGGAGCGCGTCGTGATGCCCACCGCCTCGAAGCTGGACCACTCACCCGTCACGGCGGAGACGAGGAACAGGCCGATGCTTCCCATCAGCATTTGCGCGCCGCTGTTCATCAGGGAGGATTTTGGCAGGTCGGCGGTCTTGCTGTAAATTGATCCGATAGACCAGAGCAGACATGCGATGAGCAGTGCGCCGATGCCGAGCGGATTCAGTTGCAATCCGCCCCCCGCAACTTCTGAGGGCCCGACGAGGATGTAGATGCCGACAAAGCCGATGACGATGCCGAGGATCGCCTGCCAGCTGGGTTTTACGCCGCCCGGGCGCAGCGCCTCGATCACGACCAGGAACAACGGCACCGACCCGATGATGAGCGCCGCGATGCCCGAGGGGATGGTCTGCTCCGCCCAGGACACTAGTCCGTTGCCGCCGAGCAACAATAGGTTTCCGATGATGGCGGTCGAACGCCATTGCGATCTCGTGGGCATTTCAAAGCCTGCGGCGCGTTGCCAGACGATCAGGATCACGCCTGAGACAAAGAAACGAATCCCCGCGTGGAGGAATGGCGGGATGGTTTCGACCGCGAAGCGAATTGCCAGATAGGTCGAGCCCCAGACGATGTAGAGTGCCAGCAAAGCAATCCAGATTTTCGTTTTCATGCGTTACTCCAATGCTGTTTCCATTGCAACATTCGATCTCGACAGTTCCCAGCCAAGCAGTGCCTTCTTGCGCGCGGACCCGTAGCGATAGCCGCCGAATTCGCCCAGTTTGCGAATCACACGGTGACACGGGATGAGCACCGCGACCGGGTTGCGCCCGACGGCGCTTCCCACTGCCCGCGTCGCGCCCGGACGCCCGACGTGGTCCGCGATGCCGCCGTAGGTGGTCACGCTCCCGGGCGGGATTCGCAAAAGCGCCTCCCATACCTTGATCTGGAAATTCGTACCGCGCAGATGCAGGCGCAAAGACCGATTACCGCGTTGGTTCAAGTCGAAGATCGGCTCCACAAACGGGAGGGTGGCTCGATGGTCTTCGAGCATTCGGGCCCGACCCCAGTCCGCCGTCAGCGCGTCCACGGCATCACCTTCGCTGGCCTGCACGAAACTGAGGTGGCAGATGCCCCGGTCCGTAAGACCAATCAGACATTTGCCAAACGGCGTGGGGTGCAGACCGTAGCGGATGGTCAGGCCCGCGCCGCGGCTCTTGTATTCGCCGGGCGTGACCGCCTCCGTGGTGACGAACAGGTCGTGCAGGCGGCCCAGGCTCGATAGTCCGACTTGAAGCGTGGTGTCCAGCAGGTTTTCGGAGCGGTCGAGCAGGTCTTTCGCGTTTTCCTTGGTCACGAATTGCAGAAATCGTTTGGGACTGATGCCTGCCCAGCGCGTGAACAGCCGCTGGAAGTGGAACTCGCTGAGTCCGACCGCGCCGGCGACCTCGCCCAACTCGGGCTGGCGTTGCGCGTTGTTTTCAAGGTACTGGATCGCCCGCTCGATGAGCGGGTAATCTTCATTCAACTGACGGTAATCCGTGGCGGAGAGATTCATGTGAGACTCCTGGGGTGGTGTATTCTCAATTTTATGAATCTCGCCCGGCGGCGGCTACCCGATTCTTGCGCGATTGCTTTGTCACGTAACCTCGTTCCAAAAGAAAAAGGCACGCGCGGGCGTGCCTTTTCAAACAGCAATATGCCATTAAATAAAGCAGCCCTTCCAGCTTAACACAGGCAGGTACCGCCATGCCTGGTCACTGCGCACGCCTTGTGCCACACGTCACCGCGTGGTTTTCGACGGCGGGCAACAGCGTTTTTTTAAACCTGTCGCTCCTGCGCTTTCTTTGGAAGGGAGAAGGGAGCCTGTGACCGGCTCCGGAGGCATCCGCTGATCGATCCGATTTTTTCCAACCGCGCCCCTCTCCCCTTGGGAGAGGGGATGGGGTGAGGTTGAATTAGCGCGTCCCTCGCGGGACGGAACCTCTTCCTCGTGATCTCGTTGTCAAAACGAGACCCAGCCGCTAATTCTCCGTGTATTCAATTGTTAACCCTTTTCAGGGACAAACTCGCGGCGAATTCTACTCTCTGCCACAGTTTGAGTCAAGAGACAAAAGTGCAGTTGAATTATTTGGGGTTTATAGATATGATTGGTGCAATTTACAGATTTGCTGTGGAGGTCTCGATGTCCGTGGAACTTTCGGTCAATGATTGTTTGGAAACGATTCGCCGCGGGATTTCGGCGAAGTTCAAGCCGGGCGGCAAGCCTAAAAAAGTCGTAATTGTCGGCGCGGGGGTGGCGGGACTGGTCGCCGGGTATGAACTGCTTCAGGCGGGGCACGATCCGCTGATTCTGGAAGCGCAACACCGCGTCGGCGGCCGAATCTACACCCTGCGCGAGCCGTTTGCCCAGGGCCTGTATGGCGAGGCGGGCGCGATGCGCATCCCGCGCGCGCATACGCTCACAATGGCCTATATCGAAAAGTTCAATCTGCCGACATCGGATTTCGTCATGGGGAATCCGCAGGCCTATGTGTATGTGGGCGGCGTAAAACGGCGCATGGCCGAAGTGCAGGCCAACCCCGAATTGATGGGCTTCGAGACCTTTGCAAAAGAGAAGGGGAAAATCTCCGGGACGTTTTGGGAGGAGACCATCCGCCCGCTGGTGGAGAAAGTGGAACAGGAAGGCCAGGCCGGCTGGGATCAGATCTACGCCGAGTATGACCAGTATTCTGTGCGCGAATTCCTCGAACTCAAGGGTTGGTCGGAGGGCATGATCGAGATGTTCGGCCTGCTGAACAACCAGGAAGCCATGATGAATTCGTCCTTCCTCGAGTTGTTCCGTGAGGACGGCGGAAATTACTACACCAACATGTGCCAGATCGTCGGCGGTTCGGACAACTTCCCGCACGCGTTCCTGCCCGCGCTCGGACCGAGGATCCGCTACGGCGCGAAGATGATCGCCCTCGATCAGACTCCCGAGGAGGCTGTCGTCCATTATCAGACCGCGGCCGGCCGCTTCAAGGTCTCCGCGGATTACGCCATCGTCACCGTGCCTTTCCCCGTCCTGCGGCATGTGGAGGTGCTCAAACCGTTCTCGCGCGCCAAGCAGCGCGCCATCCGCCAGTTACACTATGACGCCTCGGCCAAGATCTTCTTCCAGACCCGCCGGCGATTCTGGGAGATGGACGAGGGTATTTACGGCGGCGGCACGGTCACAGACTTGCCCATCCGCAACCTGTATTACACCGATTATGGAAAGGAAACCGGGCGCGGAATATTGTTGGCTTCCTACACCTGGTCCGAGGACGCCCAGCGCTGGGGTTCGCTTTCGCCGCGCGACCGCATCGAGCAGGCGTTGGAGAACGTAGCGCTCATCCATCCGCAAATTACCGGGGAATTCGAGGCAGGCGCCTCGCACATGTGGCACGACGACGAATTCGCAGGCGGCGCGTTCGCGCTCTTCGACCCCGGTCAGCAGACTCTTTTGCATGAAGAAATCGTCAAGCCCGAAGGTCGCATTCACTTTGCGGGGGAACATGCCTCGCTTTATCATGCATGGATTCAGGGCGCGATCGAGTCGGGATTGCGCGCGGCCGTTGCCATCCATCGCTCGGCTTAAATACAAGATGAGATGGATGAGTGTCCATCCCATTTTTGATTCGGTAAAAAGATACCCCGCTCATGCCGTGTGCGACGAAGTTTTGAACCTGCTTTTGGCAGGATGGGCCCCTACCCGGGAACGCCGCCTTGGCTCAGGCCTATCGCGTTATTCCAGAAAGATGAGGGCCCTTTTTGTGGATGTTGGCTCAAAACGGGAGTGTCGCATCACGAACACAGCAGGGCACGACTCTTATACCATAAACTCATTCGTGCGGGGAGAGAAAGATTAACTTTGCGCATTTACAATTGGCTTGCATAGTCCGACTTTTTGTGCTAGTCTATGAACGTAAATTCGGTCAAAGGAGGAAGCATGGCAACTGTACCGGGTATTGATGTCTCGTATTGGGATGCAGGCATTGACTGGCCGAAAGTGCGCGCCACCGGCCAGCGCTTTGTCTTTGTGAAGGCGACCGAGGGGACGACCTTCGTCGATTCGACCTTCGACGATAATTGGGTCGGCGCGAAGAAGGCGGGCCTCCTCCGAGGCGCGTACTGCTTCTTTCGCCCAAACCTCGATGCTGTGAACCAGGCGGACCTGTTCATCAAAACCGTCAAAGCCATGAAAGATAATGGCGAACTCCCGCATGTGCTGGATTTGGAGGCGCACGACAATCAAAGCAAGTCCAAGATCATTTCGCAGGCCAAGATCTGGCTGGACGCGGTCGAAGCCGCATTTGGCAGGAAGCCAATCATCTATTCCGGTCAGTACTTCCTGCAAGATCACTTTTCTGAGGCGGGCGGTGGACCGCCATCGTGGGCTAAGGATTATTCGCTTTGGCTGGCGCAGTATCCAGGCCAGTATATGCCGGGCCAGCAGCCCTTCCTGCCGCGCGGCTGGTTCAAGTGGACCTTCTGGCAATACACGGACAAGGGCGTGGTCAACGGCATCAACGCCGCAGTGGATATGAATGTCTTCAACGGCACGCTGGAGGAATTGTATAAATTTGCGGGCGCGGCCATCCCCGACGATAAGCCCAAAAAGCATGCCGTCTCGACCGGCGACACCTTCGAGAGCATTGCCAACAAATACGGCGTGACCGTGCGAGAATTGGTCAGTGCCAACCCGCAGTTGCTCAAGGTGGGGGATAATTTAACGGTACCGGTTGCCGTGGCGATCCCGCAGGAAAGCGGGAGCGGCCCGGGATCCGTAAGTGGAGGCGGCTCAGCCTCGACGCCAAAGACCTATACGGTCAAGTCCGGCGACACGCTTGCGGCGATTGCCGTCAAATTCGGGACGACGGTCGCGAAAATTGCGTCGCTCAACAACATCACGAACATTGACAGCATCAAGGTTGGGCAGGTTCTGATTATTCCAACGTGATCGTGATGACCGGCAGGGAAATCCCGCCGGTTATTTTATTCTTTCCGCCAACAGGAGACAACCATGAACTTCGTTTTCGGGATAGACATTTATGCCTTCAACAAGCCAGTGGATTGGGACGCGGTGCGAAGGGAGGGCACGAAGTTTGTTTTCGTGAAAGCGAGTGAGAACAATTTCGCCGACCCGGGATTCGTCGAGAACTGGCAAAAGGCACGTGAGAACGGCATGTTGCGGGCCGCCTACCATTATTTTCATCCCGAGTTTAACACCGCGGCGCAGCAGGCTGATATATTCATTCGAACCGTCGGCGCGGACAAGGGCGAGTTAATGCCCATTCTGGATCTCGAGAACGTCTACACTCGCAATGCAAAGAAGGAGCGGGTGGAGGTGCCTCTGCCGCAGGGCAACACCCTGGCGACCCGTATCAAGACCTGGCTGGACGCGGTGGAACAGGCCTTTGGTCGAAAGCCGATGCTTTACACACGCACCGAGTTCCTCGTTTCGCATGGGTTGGTCCCGGGGCCCGCCTGGGCCAAGGATTATCCGCTGTGGATTGCCCAATATCCATATGTTCTGGGCACGAACAATAAATGGATCGAGATGAAGGACGCGCACCAGAGGCCGGTGCAGGGGACCAACATGCCGAATCAGCCAGCGGGCTACCAGGCATGGAAATTCTGGCAGTATTCGGCGCATGGCCGTCTGAACGGTTTTCCGCCGAATGAGGATGTGGATTTCAATTTCTTCAACGGGACGCTGGCCCAGCTGTATCAATTGGCGAACCTGACCGTGCCGGACCTTACGAAGTACACCGTTCAGGCGGGTGACACCCTGCAAATCATTGCCAACAAGCACGATGTTGACCTGAAGGAACTCGTGGAACTCAACAACGCGGCCCTGATTCAACCGGGGAAACAACTCTCCATCCCGGCCAGATTCGTGCCTCCGGTCGTGGTACAGCCCGGCGGTCCCGGCCCGGGACCGATCGCCGCGCCGGTGACGCAGACCTTCAAATACGTGGTGCAGCCGACCGACGTACTGGGTGACATTGCCCTGAGGTTCCGTACAACCATCGAGGCCATTATGGCGCTGAATCCCCAGATCAAGAACAAGAACATCATCATTGACGGCGACACACTGCTGATACCCAAGGTGTAGGCGTGCCTTTTGGGAAAAGACCTCTCGATTTTTCGATAACGGCGAGCTGGCGCTCATTCTCTATTCAGGAGGACCATGTTCAAAAAAATGTTTGCCTTGCCTATCGTGCGATATGGAACGGTCCTGGCCATGATTTTAGCGTTGATGCTGGCCTTCCCCGCTACCCGCGCGCTGGCTGATGAAATTCTCAAACTGTTTCGCGTCCAGCAGGTGACGGTTATCCCGGTGGATTTTACCGGCCTGGAGCAATTGACCGGCGACGGCGCGCTCGGGAATCAGTTCACCGACCTCATTTCCAGTTCTATGAAATTGATACAGGAACCTGGCGACCCCATCGCGGTCGCGGATGCCGAGGAAGCCAGCCGTTTGGCGGGATTTAATGTCCGCCTGCCGCAGGGAATATCGCCTTCACAAATCTATGTGGTGGACGGGGCGGAATTTACTATTACGGTGGACCGCCGGAAAGCCCAGGCGTTGCTCGATGAGAGCGGGCGAAGCGACCTGATCCTGCCCGAAGCGATTGACGGCGCGGAAATATATGCCACCATTCCAGTCTCGGTCAGCGTTGGCTATGATGCCTGCCCCGCGCCTCACACGGGTTACTTGGTTAATGCCGGAATCCCTTCGCGGCAATATCCTGATTGCGTGATCCTGGTCGAGATGCCCAGCCCAACGGTCAGCGCGCCCGCAGAAGTGAATGTTGAACAACTGGCGCTGATCGGCCTGGAGTTCACCGGCATGACCCCCATCGAAGCTGCCGTCTTTACCAGTACAGTGGATTGGACTTCCACTCTGGTCATCCCCATTCCAAAGGGCGCCGCCTTTTACGAGGTGGTGACTGTGGATGGCGTACCCGGCACCCTCATTCGGCGCTCGGCAGACGCTCACGCGCAGTACGTCCTGCTGTGGGTCAAGGATGAAATCATCCATGCTATCAGCGCGGTGGGAACAGACTATCAAAAGGCGCTGGATATGGCGAATTCGCTGCAATGACGACCGAGGCAGGGTTTATTTATGACTGTTCCCGCCATCGTCACCGATAAACTAAGCAAAATATTCGGCGAACGCGCTGCGGTGAAGGGGCTGACCCTGCAAGTAGAGCAGGGTGAGGTATTCGGCTTTCTCGGCCCGAACGGTGCAGGGAAAACCACCTCAATCAAGATGCTGTTAGGGCTGACTGCTCCCACCTCCGGTTCCGCGGCACTGCTGGGGAAATCCATCGGCGACCGCGCCGCCCGCGCCCGCATCGGCTTCCTGCCGGAACATTTCCGCTTTCAGGAGTGGTTAACCGCCCGCGAATTTCTCGGGTTGCACGGCGAACTGCTGGGGATGGAATCCCGCAGCCTTCGTGTACGCCAGGAAGAATTGCTCCAACGGGTAGGGCTGGCCGGTTTTGGCAATGCGCAGCTGCGAACCTTCTCGAAAGGGATGCTCCAGCGCATTGGGCTGGCGCAGGCCCTGCTCAACCGTCCCGCACTGGTATTTTTGGACGAGCCGACCTCCGGTCTTGACCCTGTGGGGCGCCTGCTGGTGCGCGACATCATCCACGAGTTGCGCGGGCAGGGGACTTGTGTCTTCCTTAACTCTCATTTATTGGGCGAAATCGAAGCGACCTGTGATCGGGTAGCCTTTATCAACCGTGGAGAGGTGGTGCGCGTCCTGGATGTGGATTCGCTCGACCGCAGCCTGTCACATGTAACCATTCGCGCTGATGGCCTGACGACGGAGGTCGCCGCCGGCTTGGCCAAGTGGACAGAGAATGTCAGCCTCAACGGCGGTGAGGCGACCCTGATCGTCCATAAAGAGGACTGCCTGCCGGAAATTACAGATTACCTTGTGGCGCGGCAGGTCAGGGTTTATGCCATCACTCCCAAGCGTATATCACTTGAAGAGGTCTTCATTGAAACGATTGGAAAGGATGGCGGGCTGTGAGAAACATCTGGTCCCTGGCGCGCATGACCTACCGTGAAGCGCTTCGTCGCCGCATTGTCCTGACCGGCCTGACGCTTGGGCTTTGTTTCCTTTTTGTTTTCTCCATCGGTTTTCATTTCATTTATTCGTCATTCTATATATCGGCAGACCGCACGATTTACCGTATCGTTCGCAGCGAAGCGACGAATACCCTTTTGCTGGCGGGGCTGTACGCAATTTCGTTTCTGTCGCTGGCGATGGGTGCGCTGCTGGGCGCGGACACGCTGGCTGGAGAGATCGCTTCCGGCACGATTCAAACGATTGCCTCCAAACCGGTGCGCCGGGCGGAAATCGTGCTGGGCAAATGGCTGGGATTTGCCGCCTTGCTGGCGTTATATTCCCTGCTAATGTCCGGTGGAACTGCGTTGAGTGTTTTCGCCCAAACCGGTTACGTCGCTCCTAACCTCCTGGTGGGCATCGCGCTCATCTACCTCGAATCCCTGCTGATGATGACGGTCGCGCTGGCGTTTTCGAGCGCCATACCGGCCCTGGCTGCCGGCGGGGTGGTTTTCGGACTGTACGGCCTGGCTTTTATTGGCGGCTGGATCGAGCAACTCGGCGCGCTGCTGGACAACCCGGTTGCGGTGAAGATCGGGATTGTAACCAGCCTGGTGATTCCCAGCGAGGCCATCTGGCGGCGGGCTGCTTTCGAAATGCAATCGCCCCTCGTGGGAGGGTTGAGCGTGTCGCCATTTGGAGCAGCATCCGTTCCGAGTGTCACGATGATCCTCTATGCCGTCGTGTATCTTGTAATGGCGCTGGGCGCGGCCATCAATACGTTCCAAAACCGGGATATTTAGCGAGTTCACTGCAAAAAGCCATCTTATCAACGCAAAGGCATAAAAGCGCCAATCGTCCAAGTTAGGGTCTTTGCGATTAAGGGTACACCCTCTTGATCGTTCTCGGGAAGGGAATCGCCTCGCGGATGTGTTCGATGCCGCACATCCAGGCGGTGACGCGTTCCACGCCCATCCCGAATCCAGAGTGTGGAACCGAGCCGTACTTTCGCAACTCCAGATACCATTTGAACGCCGACTCGGGCAGGCCGTCTCTGTGAATGCGCGCCAGCAACGCGTCGTGGTCGCTGATGCGCTCCGAGCCGCCGCAGATCTCGCCGTAACCTTCGGGCGCGAGCAAGTCAACGGATTTGCAGACGTCGGGCCGGCCAGGCCACGGCTCCATGTAGAAAGCCTTGACCGCAGTGGGATATCCGTAAACGAACAAGGGTTTATCATTCAGTTTCGTCAGTTCCACTTCGTGCGGCGCGCCGAAGTCCATGCCCCATTCGAATTTGAGCAGTTCCCTCTTTTCGGGGTCGGTCTCTTTTTCGTAGAGTTCGATCAGGTATTTCGCCGCGGCGTCGTAGGACATGCGCGGGAAGGGGGCTTTGACGTTTTCGAGCCTGGATAAATCTCGTCCAAGGGATTTTAATTCGGGCATTCGGTCACGCAGGACGCGCTGGACGATATGCGTGATCATCTGCTCTTCGACTTCCATCAATTGATCCAAATCGCAGAACGCAATTTCAGGTTCGAGCATCCAGAACTCGGTCAGGTGACGGCGCGTCTTGGATTTCTCCGCGCGGAATGTCGGACCAAAGCAATAGACTTTGCCGAACGAGAAGATGTTTGCTTCGTTGTAGAGTTGACCGGTCTGCGCCAGGTAGGCCTTGCCCTCGTCGAAGTATTCGGTCTCGAAGAGGGTGGTCGTGCCTTCGGCCGCGGCAGGCGTCAGGATGGGCGTATCCATGGCGATGAAGCCGTTGTTGTCGAGCCACTCGCGGGTCGCGGCCATGACCGTGGCGCGGACTCGCAGGATCGCCCATTGACTCTGCATCCGTATCCACAGATGGCGGTTGTCGAGGGCGAAATCCACGCCGTGGTCTTTGAGCGCCATGGGGTAATCGGCTTCGGCGGCTTGGACGATTTTCAAATCCTTGATGCCGACCTCGTAGCCGCCGGGAATCCCAGGTGCGCGCTTGTCCTCGCGCACCACACCCGTAATGATGACCGACGACTCCTGCGGCAGGCGCATGATCTGGTTGAAGAGTTCCTCGGGCAGATCTCCTTTGAAAGCTACACACTGGATGAAGCCCGAACCGTCTCGCACCAGCAGAAAACATAACTTGCCCTTGTCGGTGCGGTTATAAACCCAGCCCTGAATGGTGACTTCCTGGCCGATGTATTTTGAAATTTGGTCAACGCGGATGATTGGCATAATATTCTCCTCTTTCATCCGTCATTGCGAGGAGCGGAGCGACGACGCAATCTCCTCTATGGTGATGAGATTGCTTCGGGCGGGAGAACGCCGCTCGCAATGACGTGCTATTCTGTGACCTTGATATGTAATTCCTTTAACTGCTTCTCTTCCACAAACGACGGCGCGTCGGCCATCACATCGCGGGCGGCCTGATTCTTCGGGAAGGCGATCACCTCGCGAATATTGGGCTCGTCTGCCAGCAGCATCACGAATCGATCGAGCCCCGAAGCGATTCCGCCGTGCGGAGGCGCGCCATACTCGAACGCCTCCAGCATGTGACCGAAGCGCTGGCGCGCCACTTCCATGTCTAGGCCGATCAGTTTGAAAATCTTTTCCTGGATGCCGCGCTCGTGGATGCGGATCGAGCCGCCCGCCACCTCATTTCCATTCAAGACGGCGTCGTATTGCGTGCCGCGCATTTTGCCCGGGTCCGAGTCGATCCAATGCAGATCCTCGGGCATGGGCATGGTGAATGGATGCTGGCTGGGATCCCAGCGATGCTCCTCTTCGCTCCAGAATGCGAAGGGAAAATCAATGACCCAGCAGAATGCAAGCACATTTGGATCGCACAGGCCGAGGTCGTTGCCGAGTTTGTTGCGCAGGCGGCCGAGGACATCCAGCACAACGGACGGCTTGTCTGCGACGAAGATCAGGAGATCGCCCTTTTGCGCGTCCATTCTGGACATCACAGCCTGAATCCGTTCCTCGGGGAGGAACTTGGCGAAGGAAGATTTCTGTTCGCCTCCCGAAGTGATTGCCAGCCATGCAAGTCCTTTCGCGCCGAATTCCTGCGCGGATGCGGCCAGCGCGTCGATCTGCTTGCGGGTGTAATCGCCGCGCCCCTTGACGTTGATGCCGCGCACGTGACCACCGCCCGCCGCGGTCTCCTCGAAGACTTTGAAGCCAGAACCCGCGGCCAGATCGGTGACATCCTTCAGTTCCAGCCCGAAGCGGATGTCGGGGTTGTCGCGTCCGAAGCGTTCCATGGCCTCGGTGTACGTCAGCCGCGGCCAGGGACTTTTGAGAAGTCTCTTGTGCGGAACGATTTCCGCGACTAGTTTGGTATACATGCCTTCCAGCAGATCCATGATATCTTCGCGGCGGTCCACAAAAGCCATTTCGATGTCGAGTTGCGTGAATTCTGGCTGGCGGTCGCCGCGCTGATCTTCGTCGCGGAAACAGCGGGCGATCTGAAAATAGCGTTCGATTCCGCCGACCATCAGCAATTGCTTGAGTTGTTGCGGCGACTGGGGGAGCGCGTAGAACTGTCCCGCATGGACGCGCGACGGAACAAGATAGTCGCGCGCGCCCTCGGGTGTGGCCTTGAACAGGATGGGCGTCTCGATTTCGAGGAAGCCTTTTTTGTCCATGTAATCGCGGATGAACTTGACGACCCGATGACGCAAAATCATGTTCCGCGTCAGGCGTTCGCGGCGCAGGTCGAGATAACGATATTTCAAACGGATGTCTTCGTTCTCATCCTCGTCGCGGCTGACCACGATGGGGGTCGCCTTCGATTGATTCAGCACGGTCACCTTGCGGGCCTCGAGCTCGATCTCACCCGTCGCCATCTTCGGGTTGAACTGGTCGCTGGGGCGCATTCTCACGACGCCCTCCACCTGCAATACCCACTCTGCCCGCGCGGACTCGATTGCCTTGTGTGCCTCGGGGAAGGCGTCCGGGTTGGATACGATCTGGGTGATGCCGAAGCGGTCGCGCAGGACGAGGAAGATCACCCCGCCAAATGTGCGGACATTATGCACCCAGCCCGCCAGTGTGACCGTCTGTCCCGCGTGGCCGGCGCGTAATTCGCCGCAAGTTTGAGTTTTATACATATGCGCCTCCAAATTCTTTTTACCACAAAGGGCACGAAGGACACGAAGAAAGACGAAAGAATCTTGACGCTCTTTGCGTGCTTCGCGGTTAATGAATATGCAAAATAAATCGCCCTTCGCCTCCTTCATCATGCTCAGGAGCGTCGGGCGATTGGTTTGACCTCAGTGTTTCGTCAACCTGCAAGGCTTCGCCCAACGATCAGCAGATCGTCATGATCGTTATTATTGTTGTTGGCGAAGCGCGGGTGATATTGCATGGCGGCATTATAGCACAGACTTGTCATCTCTCCGGCGCGGATCAAGGTTCAGGCTACTTCATGATTTCGTCACTGACCGAGTCGAGCCTTGCAACCTCGGCTTCGGTCAGTTTCCAGCCCGCGCCGCCGGCGTTTTGCTGGGCCTGCTCGGCGTTCTTCGGGCCCGGGATGGGAAGGGTCCCCTTGCAGATCAGCCAGTTCAGCGCGACCTGCGCGTTGGTCTTCCCGCCGTGGTCCTGACCGATCTCGGTCATCGCCTTGAGGAGCGGACCGATTCTGCCAAGAATCGAGGCGGCTGTCAGGCCGCGCGGACCGGGCGGAAGGTGTTCGAGCGAATATTTACCGGTCAACAGTCCCTTGGCCAGCGGGGAATACGCGATGACGCGGATGCCCAACTCCTTGCAACGCGCCAGCAGGCCGTTCTTTTCGATGGTTCGGTTGAGCAGGTGATATTCCACTTGATTCGCCGCCAGCGGGACGCCGCGCCGCGCCAGGGCGGAGTACGCGCTCAGCGTCTGTGACGGGCTGAAGTTGGAAACGCCCACGGTGCGCGCCAGCCCCAGCTTAACGGCCTCCGCCATCCAGTCCATGAGCGCCTCGATGGGCAGGATGGGGCTTGGCCAATGCACCTGATACAAGTCCACGGTCTCCCGGCCGAGGCGTTCCAGACTATGTCGCAAAGCGTTGATCAACGAGCCCTTGGTCCAACGCCAGGGCATGGGGAAGAATTTGGTGGCGACCAGGACGGGCTGATCGGTTTCTTTCATGAACTCGCCGGTCAGGCGCTCGGAACGGCCCGTGCCGTACACCTCGGCCGTATCCACAAAACGGATGCCCTCCTCGATGGAAACCTGAAACGCGGCGCGGACATCCTCATCGTTGTAGCCTTGACCGTACTGCCAGAGGACGCGGTCGCCCCACTGCCAGGCGCCCACCCCCAATTCGATGGCGTGCAGGAAGCGCACCTCGTTGCTGATCGTGTCGCTCATGTGTTCTCCGAACGGAACTCGCCTGATTGTACCATTGCCTTAAAAAACCCCCGCCTCCGAGTTTTTTCGAGGGCGGCTAATCTCGCGGCCTGCCAAGGATATTCGCTACGGAGCCTGCGGAGAACATTGAGATTCTCCTTTGATGTTCTCCGTGAACTCTGCGTTCTCTGTGGTGAAAGAGTCGTTGGCCCATCCTTTTCGTCACTTCCATTTTTCTTTGCAGGCGGTGTATTCTGCGTTACAATCGGCGCACCACTTGAAATCGGAACTGATGGACCGCGAGGCCCCGCCCTCATCTCTGATGGGCAGGAGGGGAGGTGCCTGGCGCTCCCTGAGTTCCGGGGAGGTTCCCATGAACTCTAATCCGGACCCGCAGGCGGACCCCGCGCCCGTTGCAGAACTGGCGCAGCGCCTCGGTTTGCCCTTTTCCAACCTGCACCTCCTGACGCGCGCCCTGACACATCGTTCCTATGTCAACGAAAACCCGCGCGCTTTGGAGGATAACGAACGGCTCGAATTCCTCGGCGACGCCGTACTGGACTTCGTGGTCGGCGCGTGGGTCTATCACCACTTCCCCGAAATGGCCGAGGGCGAGCTGACCCGCCTGCGTTCCGCGCTTGTCAAAACGGATCAACTGGCCCGCTTCGCCCGAGCCCTAGACCTCGGGCCCGCGCTCCGTTTGGGACGCGGGGAACTCACCTCGGGAGGCCGCGACCGCGAAAACCTCTTGTGCGGCGCGTTCGAGGCGATCATCGGCGCGTTATATCTGGAAGCAGGCATATCCTTCGTGGAACAGTTCATGCTCCCCCTGTTGGAGAGCGCCCGCGCGGAGATCTTCGCCCAAACCGATCTGGCAGATGCCAAGTCTCGTTTGCAGGAGTGGATACAGGGTCAGAAACTCGGCGCCCTCCGTTACGCCACGGTCAGCACCAGCGGCCCCGATCACGCCAAGCGCTTCGAGGTCGAAGTCCGCGTGGACGGCAGGCCGCTGGGACGCGGCCAAGGCTCCAGCAAAGCCGCGGCCGAGCAGGAAGCCGCCAGGGCCGCATTGAAAGCACTGGGTTTGGAGTAAAATCACTGCCTTCCACCTCGAAAACCTGAAATCGTAAATCTTCCATTGTGGATCTAAAATCGTAGATGCCTCTGCGCCTTAAATCCCTCGAACTTCACGGATACAAAACCTTCGCCAGCCGGGTGGACTTTCAATTCGGCGAAGGGATCACCGCTATTGTCGGGCCGAACGGCTCGGGCAAGTCGAACATTGCCGATTCCCTGCGCTGGGTGCTGGGCGAGCAGTCCTATGGACTCCTGCGCGGCAAAAAGACCGAGGATATGATCTTCGCGGGTTCGGAACATCGTCCCAAGGCGGGCATGGCTTCCGCGACCATCGTCTTCGATAATACAAATGGCTGGCTGCCGGTTGACTTCTCTGAAGTTGCTTTGACCCGCCGCGCCTACCGCGACGGCCACAACGAATACTTGCTGAACGGGCAACACGTCCGTCTGCGCGACATCCACGAACTGCTGGCCCAGTCGGGCCTGGGGGAGCGCACGTACACCATCCTCGGCCAGGGACTGGTGGATGCCTCCCTCGCGCTCAAGGCCGACGAGCGTCGTCGTCTTTTCGAGGAGGCCGCGGGCATTGGCCTCTACCGCGCCCGCCGCGAAGAATCCCTGCGCCGCCTCGAAACCACCCACCGCAATCTCGAACGTGTGCTCGACATCATGGCCGAACTCGGTCCCCGCTTGAAGTCGCTGGAACGGCAGGCGCGCCGCGCTCAGGAATATCAGCGCGCCCAGGCCGATCTGCGCGTGCTCCTGCTCGACTGGTATGGCTATCACTGGCACAACGCCCAGGAGGAATTGACGCGGGCGCGCGACATTGTCCGCCAGCAGGAAGCCAAAGCCCACGAGGCGCGCGAAGCCCACGCGAAGGTTCAGGCGGAATACAGCGTCTTCCGCGAACGGCTTTCGGGGCTGCGCGCCCGGCTCAACGCCTGGCATCGCCAATCTGCTGAATTGCACAACCGACGCGAGAGCCTCAGCCGCGAACTGGCCGTATTGGATGAACGCCGCCGCGCCCTGCTCGAATCTCAGCAAACCCTGCTTTCCGATCGGGAGCGCGCTGCCGGTGAAGAGACCCTCGCCCGTGAACGCCTCGCGGACGTGGAGCAGGACTTCACCCGCCTCCAGACGGAATCCGATGAGGCTAAAAACCAGTTAGCCTCCGCGCAGGCCGCGCTGACGGAGCGTCAGGGCGAGCGCGAGGCCGTCGAAGTAAAATTGACGGAGGGCCGCAACCGGGTCAACGAGTTGAGCGCGAAGCGCGCCGAGATCCAGGCGCGGCTGGACGAACTCGCAGGCCGTCTCCAGTCCCAGCAGGGAAAACTGGAGGCCTCACAACAGGCCATACAGACGGCCGAGGCCCAATTCAAAAAAGCGGAATTGCAGTTAAGAGAATCGCGCTCGAAACGCGAGGGCGCCGAAGCCGCCTTGCGCGAGGCGGAGCAAAAAGAAACAACGGCGAAAGACCATCTCGAAAAACTGGATGGCGAGTTACGCGGCAAGATACAGGAACGCGATGCGCGCGCCGCGGAACAAACCCGCCTGCAGGCGCAGCTCCAGGTCATCGAGGAAGCGGAGGCTTCGCTCGCGGGTTACGCCGAAGGCGCGCGCTTCCTGCTGGACGCGGCGCGCCAGTTGCGCCTCAACGCACGCGGCGCGCTCAGCGCGGCGCTGGATGTCCCCGCCGAACTCGAAACCGCCTTCACCGCCGCGCTCGGCGATTCGCTCGACGCCATTCTGCTTACGAACGATTCGCTCGATGAAGCCCTGCGCCTCCTCGAATCCGACGAGGCGGGGCGTGCGGCGCTCTTCCCCCTGGACGGCGCTCGCAAGGCCGAATCGCTCCGGGCGCCCTCCGATTCCGATTGTCTCGGCAATGCGGCCGCACTCTTGAATGTTTCCGATGAACTGCGCACTGCGGTGGAGTTGCTGCTCGGAACTACAGTGATCGTCACAGACCGATCCGCCGCGCGCCGCCTCTTGCATGGACTCCCGTCACACGCGCGCATCGTGACTCTGGCAGGCGAGGTCTTCCGCGCCGACGGGCTGATTCTGGCTGGTAAAGCGCCCCGTTCGGGGACCCTCGGCCGGCCGCGCCAGAAGCGCGAGGCCCAGGCGTCCCTGGCGGATTTGGCGACAAGATTGTCCGCGCTGGAAACTGAGATCGCCCGCATCACCTCGAACCTCGAGGCGGCCCGCCGCGACCAGGCCTCGCGCGAAGCAAATGTGCGTTCTGCGCGGCAACAGGTTGAAGAGACGCGCGGCGCAGAGCAGAAATCCATCATCGAGGCTGAGTCTGCGCGGCGGCAGTTCGAGTTCGCCAGGTCCCAGTTGGAGGAGTTGGCGGGCGAGATCGCGGCGGCGGAAGCGGACCGGGCGCGGCTGATCCATTCCCAGTCCGAGATCGAAGCGAGCGCGGCTGCGGCGCACGAATCCATTCGCATCCTGTCCGGCGAACTGGCCGGGTTGACCCTGGATGAATTGCAGGAACAGGTCTCGTATTGGGGCACGCGGGCGGCTGTCGCCGAGAGGGCTTTGTCGGATTCCGCTTCGCGGCGAAACGAGCGCCTGCTCTCTCTGGAACGCCTAGAGACTCAAAAGCGGGAGTTGGAGCACAGGCTGAAGGAAATCGAACGCTCTGTGGCCGAACTCGATGCGGACAAAACCGAATTGAGAGGACAGGAAAGCGAATTGGGCGGGCAGATCGAGGAATTTCGTTTGAAGATCGAGCCTGCCGAAAAGGATTTGGAAACGGCAGAGCAGCAGGAGACGCAGTTACAGGCGAAGGAAGCCGAAGCGCAACGGGCGATGACCAATGCCGAGCGCATGCTGGGGCAGGTGCAGTTGGAGCAGACGCGCAAACAGGAGGCGCTGGTCACCTTGCGGCAACGAGTGGAGGATGATTTCGGCCTGGTGCAGTTCGATTATCGCGAGGACGTGTCCGGGCCGGTGCCTCTGCCGCTGGACGGCATGGTCGAACAACTGCCTGTGGTGTTAACCCTGCCGCTCGAACTGGAAGAGCAGATGACGCGTGCCCGCCAGCAGTTGCGCCGCATGGGCGCGGTCAATCCCGAAGCACAACAGGAATACGTGGCCGAGAGTGAACGCTATGGATTTATGTCCGCGCAGGTGGAGGATCTGCGTAAGGCGGAGGCCGACCTGCGGCATGTGATCGCCGAACTGGATGACCTGACCCAGCGCGAATTTCACAAGACGTTCGAGCATGTGGCCAGCGAGTTCCGCAATATCTTCGTGAGGTTGTTCGGCGGCGGGTCGGCGCGGCTGACCCTGACCGATCCCGATAATCTGGTGGAAACCGGCATCGAGATCGAGGCGCGCCTGCCGGGCCGCCGCGAACAGGGGTTGGCACTCCTCTCCGGCGGCGAGCGCTCGTTGACCGCGATCGCGCTGGTCTTTGCGTTGCTAAAGGTCTCGCCGACGCCCGTCTGTGTGATGGACGAGGTGGACGCCATGCTGGACGAGGCCAACGTGGGCCGCTTCCGCGACCTGTTGCATGAACTGAGTCGCGATACGCAGTTCGTGGTCATCACGCATAACCGCAGTACCGTTCAGGCCGCGGACGTGATCTACGGCGTGACCATGGGCCGCGATTCGAGCAGTCAGGTCATCAGCCTGAAACTGGACGAGATCAGCGAGGAGATGTTGGGGGGGAGCAGGAAATAAGATTGGCAGTGGATATATCACGCGGCGAGAGCCGCGTTTTTTTATTCTGTCCCATGAGACAGGATCTTTTGGAATACCCGCAGTAATATCCCACGCTGCTCGAACCCGCTTTCGCCCAGGTCCGCAAAACCGAGATAGACGCGCTCGCGGCAATGATGCAACAATCCGCCGACGAGATGCGCGAGAATGTCGGTTTGTGAGGCGACCTCATCGGCGTCGGTCCACAGGCGTCCCGCCGGCCAGTTGCGGCTGAGCACGTGGGGCTGGGTCAATGGTTGGGAGGGACGTTCCACCCAACTCGAGGAGCCAATGTCCAGCCAGAACTGCGCGGTCACGGGACGGTTCATCATCAGGAATGTGTAAGCGGGCGCGACCAGCACCGCGTCTTCTTTTTGCCGATAGGGCAGGAGGTACTGCGCCGCGATTACGCCGTCCTGTAACATCGCAAAGTATTCCCTGCCGAGTTCATCGAATGGAACGGCTGCCCCGCCTTCCGCCATGGTCGGCTCCAGCGCCCGGCGGAATTTCTTCACCGATTCGATCAGGCTGGCGGCTACGCGCGCAAAATCGAAGTTGCGGTGAAAGCCGAATCCCGGCTGGGACAGTACCTCGCCGAACAACTTGCGCAGGAAATGATCCAGCGGCATAGGTTCGGTCTCGCGATAAACATTCAGCCACTGTCTCAGCAGGGCGTATTTATTTCCGATAACAAAGGTAATGCGTTCCTGCGTCTCGCCGCGAATCTCGTCGAATGGGGACAGACGCAAATCCTTTTGACGGTAGACAATCTCGGCCAGCAATTGGGCGCGTACCAGATCGGTGTCCAGCGCAAGCATGAGGGCGTAGGCCACATCCAGGCGCGGAGGATGCATCTCCCACTGCGGATGCGCCAGCGCGGCCAGGGTCAACAGAGCGCGGCTGGCAGGCTCGTCGCGCAGGGAACGCGACGGGCGATGCGAACGGACGGGGATGCCCGCGGCCTCCAGCCGGTTCATCAACGAAAAACGCAGGGCATCCGCGAGATACGGTGCGAGGATGGCAATCTCCGCGGGCGGGATGCCTTCTTCGTTGATCAGGCCCTGTACCCGCCTGGTAATCGCATCGAGCAGTTCGGGATAAAAATGGGGAGTCTCTCTTTCGCTGTCCTCGCGGAAGACGATATGTATGGAATCCAGATTTCCGCGCCTATCCCGTGTGGTCGGTTCGCCCGTGATGATATGGCTCAAGGATCGTTCGACTTCGGCGATGCTCGCTGACATGACGAGACTGTCTTCAAATACAATCCGTTCGTTGCATAGTTCCTCGAATCTCCGCGCGGACCTCGGGTCCGCTCCCAAAAACTGACGATAACCGCCGCCCTCGTCGTAGATAATCAAAGCCGAATCGAAATCCGCGAACCAGTCGGCGATCAGGTCGTGTGCAACAGGAACATCCTCTTCGATGTTGTCGTAGATGAGATGCCTGTACGTGCCGGTCAAGTGACTGCGGACGGATGCGTCGCGCCAGAGCACGTTCCAGAGGATTTCCAGTTGGAGCGAAAAATCGAGCAGGTTGTTGTGCAGGCAGTATTCTCGAAAGCGCGTGGCGCAATCCTGCGCGTCGGCGTAAACGCGTTTCTGCGCAGGGTCGCCAGTCCATGCGGCGGTCAGGCGTTCGCCGATCTGTCGGTAATCGAATCCCACCGCGGCGGACTTGTTCAAGTTATCGAGGATCTGGGAATATAGGCGGTTGCGGTCAATCGTGACTGATTCGAAATAACCTTCATCGAGCAGGGGACGGACCAGATGCGCCATGTAGTACTGCGCGGTTTCGAGGGTGAGGAAGATGGGCGCGCGGTCGGGATGGGCGAACCCCGCTGCTTCCGCGGCCAGCGGCCAGAACAGATCCACCATACGGCGCGCCAGGCCGCCGATGGTCGCGGGGGTGATTTCGGTTCCTGCGTAGGGGTCGCGGATGAGGCTTTCGAGGTAGGGTTCGTGCAGGGTCCGCTGGGGGGTAAGCAAAAGGATGGAATCGGCGCGCGCGCCCTGGTCGAGGAGGAAGCGCATGCGCGCCACGGCCGCGGCCGTCTTGCCCGTGCTCGCGCGGCCGGTCAGCAGGGTCTTCGAGTCGTGCGGCAGGCGCGCGACGGTGGTTTGTTCGGGCGTCAGGTCCATTACGTCAGGTGCTTTGCGAAGAATTTCGTCACGCGTTCCCACGCGTCCCTGGATGCTTCGGGCTTGTAAACGCTCGGGTCGCTGTCGCGGAAGAAGGCGTGGCCTGAATTGGGATAGATGACGACCTCGTGCTCCACGCCGACCTCGTCGAGCAGTTTGTCGAACGCCTCGACAGTGCCGACGGGGATGGATTCGTCTTTGTCACCGAACAGGCCGAGCACGGGTGCCTTGAGATTCTGCCGCAGTTCGTCGAAGATGGTCTGCATCCCGCCGCCGTAGAAGGTGCAAACCGCGTCGAGCGGGCGGCGGACGCTCAGCGCAAGCGACATGCGCCCGCCGAAGCAGAAGCCCACACTGCCGACCTTGCCGGTGCAGTCGGGACGAGACTTGAGGGCGTCGAAGACCTTTTCCAGTTCGGCCGGCGCGCCGGGCGCGTATTTTTCCTTGAGGAACGAGGCCTTTGCGGCATCTCCCAACGCGGCCAGTTCGCCGTGATAGAGGTCGGGCGCAAAGGCCAGATAACCCTGCCCCGCGAATCGGTCCGCGATGGATCGGGTCTGTGCGTCGAGCCCCCACCATTCCTGAAGGACGATCGACGCGGGCCAGGGCCCGTTGCCCGATGGCTTTGCCAGATGACCTGAAATTCCACCAAGTTGAATCGTCTCGCCCATGTTTCGCTCGCTCCTAAATGGATTTTGAAAATTGTACTACTGTTCATTCGGAATTACTCCACATTGTTTTCGGGCCGGTTTCATTGTATAGTTGGCCAAACTTATTCAAAGGAGACCTCCCATGCCTCAAATCAAAGCACGTTCCACCAGCGGTGCCGTCCCCGCCCGGCCCGTTGCCTACACCAAATTCTCGGCCAAGTTGACCGGCTCGCTCGATCAGATCTCGAACATGATCAACGACAATGCGGCCATGATCGATTCTATTCAGGAGGTAGCCCTCGAGTTGACCAATTCCATCGGCACCCTGCACACGCTCACTGTCAAGTATGCCGGCATTGCCAATGCCATCTTGGATGCCCTGCTGCCCATTGCCAGGAACCTGCCGCTCATTCCCAAAAACGTCACGGCCATGCTGGTCAACCTGGAAAGTATCACACAGAAGATCATTGACAACCAGGCCTCGACCTCCAAAACGATCGGCGATGTACAGGTTGGTTTGAAGACGGGCGACATCAACCGCCTCAAGGGGCACGCCGGGGAACTGCAGGCCGTGACGCGCAGCCTGAGCGCCATCCTGCCGAAATAACGCCTCGTGCGGGACTTGGGCCTGTTTCCATCAAAGGAATTGGATTCCGCCGTTGACAAGCCCACCGACTTGCCGTTATAATACCGTCCGCTTCTGCCCCGGCAGTAGGATTCGCTGGGGCGGTTGCTTGAATCATGGCTTCCCCGCAGACCGGCGCTGGTGAGGAATCGAAACCCCGCAGGGACTGACGGCGAAGTGAATCCGTGGAGTGAAAGATGAAATATGCAATCGTGGAAAGCGGCGGCAAACAGTACCGCGCCGTCGAAGGCGAGACCATCGCGGTGGATCGCCTGCCGGTCAAGGCCGGGGACGAGATGAGCCTGGACCGCATCCTCATGCTTGTGGACGGCGACCAGTTCAATGTCGGCACCCCGACCCTGAAGGGCTTCGAGGTGCGGGCGAAGGTGGTGGAGCATTTCAAAGGCCCGAAGGTGCTGGCTTTTCGCTACAGTCCGAAGAAGCGCATCCGCGTGCGACGTGGCAGCCGCCACCAGTTTACCCGGCTGATGATCGAGCACGTTGGTAAGCCGGGCGGGAAACCGGCTAAAGTTGAGGAGCCGATGGCGGTCGAGAAGGAAGCGGCGGCCGAGACGGAGAGGAAGCCTGCCGTGCCGAAGGCGAAGTCCGAAAAGGCTTCCGCGAAGGCCCCGGCCAAAAAGGCACCGGCCAAGTCCGCTTCCAAGACGACGAAATCCACCAAGAAGTAGATGGTGAGGTGAAATTATGGCACACAAAAAAGGCGGCGGTTCCAGCCGCAATGGACGAGACAGTAATGCCCAGCGATTGGGCGTGAAGCGTTATGCTGGTCAATTCGTGTTGGCCGGGAACATCCTCGTGCGTCAGCGCGGGACTCACATCCGACCGGGCCTGAACGTGGGCGTCGGCACGGATGATACCTTGTTTGCCACAGCCGATGGCGTGGTGATGTTCGATGTGGTGCGCGGCCACAAGCGTGTCAACATCGTTCCACAGGCGGATCAGTAATTATGAAGCCCGAAATTCATCCGACGTATTACCCGGAGGCGAAGGTCACCTGCGCCTCGTGCGGCCGCACCTGGACGACCGGCTCCACGCGAAAAGAACTGCGCGTGGATGTATGCTCCAACTGTCACCCCTATTTCAGCGGTGAGTCGGCGCGCATCATTGATATCGAAGGCCAGGTGGATCGCTTCTACAAGAAACTCCAGGCTCGCGCAACCCATGTCGAGACCAGAAAGGCGCGCGAGGCGGCCAAGAAGGCGCCCGAGCGCCCGATCACAGAATTGGATCTGTCCGCAAGGGCTACTACCGCGCTTTCCAAGGCAGGCATTACCATGGTCACTCAGTTCTTGGCAAAACTGGCCGAGGGTGATGCCTCATTGCTGGCGATCGAGGGCTTCGGCCAGAAATCCCTGATCGATGCCAAGAAGAAACTGAAAGCGCTGGGATACGAACTTCCCGAAACGGCCGCCGCGGCCGCATAAGGGATTTGCGGATAGGCCAATCTCAGGTAAACTTAACGGGCAGATGCGCGATGCGTCTGCCCGTTTGAATTTCCCCTCACCCTGCCCCTCCCGCCGTTTCGCGGCGTGGGGATGGGTGAGGCCGAGGAGAATCAATGCGCCATACCCACGGCTCGATCGAAGTCATCTGCGGTTCGATGTTCAGCGGCAAGACGGATGAACTCATCCGCCGGCTCGTCCGCGCCAAGATTGCCAAACAAAAGGTGCAGGTCTTCAAACCCGCCATTGACGTGCGTTACGCGGTCGAAAAAGTGACCTCACACACGGGAGCGAACTTCGACGCCATCCCGATCAAGAACGCCAAAGAGATTCCCTCGAAGATGGACGTGGACACAACTGTCATTGGCATAGACGAGGCGCAGTTCTTCGATCCCGAAGTGGTGGAAGTGGCGCGCCAACTGGCCGAGAAAGGCGTACGCGTGCTCGTGGCTGGTCTGGACATGGACTTTCGCGGCGAGCCATTTGGCCCCATGCCCCTGTTGATGTCCATGGCCGAGCGCGTAGACAAACTGCACGCCATATGCATGGTCTGCGGCGACGAGGCCTCGCGCACGCAGAGACTGGTCAACGGCAAACCCGCGCGATACGATGATCCCATTGTCATCGTCGGCGCGTCGGAGATGTACGAGGCGCGATGTCGGCGCCATCACGAAGTCCCGCGCTAATCGCCAATAACATGCAGGACTATCACGATTTTCTCGCTGAAACTCTGATCGAACCCAAGGCCCTCCAGGCGCGTGTGGCTGAATTGGGCGCGGAGATCAGCCGCGATTACGCGGATGTTGGCGGCCCGCTTCTGCTCATCTGTATCCTTCGCGGCGGTGTTCCCTTTCTTGTGGATCTCATGCGCCACATCACCGTCCCGCACATGCTCGACTTCATGGCGATCTCGTCCTACGGCGCGGGGGCGCGCGAAAGCACAGGCAACGTCCGCGTGACGATGGACTTGATGACCAACATCCACGACAAACATGTCCTGCTTGTCGAAGACATCATTGACAGCGGCCATACGATTGCCTCGGTGCTGGAACTGCTCGAGACGCGCCAGCCGAAGACTCTCAAAGTCTGCACACTGCTCGATAAGGCGGAACGCCGCGAGACGGTTGTCCCCATCCATTATCGCGGCTTTACCATTCCCAACAAATTCGTCTTCGGCTACGGCCTCGATCTCGATGAATATTATCGCAACCTGCCTTTCATCGGTGTTGTTGATCTGGAAAAGTATCGTCCTGCTTAACCCTTCACCATGAACCAGGGCGGCGCTCCACGAACCGAAGAGAATCGCTCTCCGTACGCGGGACGCTGGATCGCACGCGTGCGCGGCCAGATTGTCGGTCAGGGCGGGACCCCGGAGCAGGCGCGCCGGGCCGCGGCCGCCGCCCGCCCGAAAGAGAATCCTGAGATCGTCTTCATGCCGCCATCTTCCCCTCTCAGCCTTTCCCCCCTCGTGGACAAAGTCCGCGCCATCCTGCCCGACCGGGAACTGTACCTTGTGGGTGGATCGGTGCGCGACGTGTTGCTGGGCCGCGTCAGCCATGACTTGGACTTTGTCCTGCCCGCCGACGGTATCCGCAACGCGCGCCGCGTTGCGGATAAACTTAAGGCGGATTTCTTCCCTCTTGACGAAGAACGCGACACGGGCCGCGTGCTCGTAACCAACGCGGACGGCTCACGCGACCTGCTCGACTTCGCCACCTATCGCGGCGATAACCTCGATATTGATTTGCAGGGCCGCGACTTCACCCTGAACGCCATGGCGCTCGACCTGCGGACGATGTCCCTGCTCGACCCTCTGGGAGGCGCGGCCGACCTGCACGCCAAACGTCTGCGTGCCTGCCTGCCGACTTCGTTCGCCGACGATCCAGTCCGCGTCCTGCGCGGTGTGCGCCTCGCGGCGGGATTCGGGTTCAAGATCGAGCCAGAGACGCGCAAGGCCATGCGCGCCGCCGCGCCGCTTTTGCCGCGCGTCTCGCCCGAGCGCCTGCGCGACGAACTCTTCCGCATTCTCGAAGGTTCACAGCCTGCCGCGTCGATACGCGCTCTCGACCTGCTCGGCGTCCTGCCTCATCTTCTGCCCGAACTCGTCCCATTGAAAGGCGTGGAACAACCCGCGCCGCACGTTTACGATGTGTGGGAGCACACCTTGCGGATTTTGGCCGCGCTGGAGGATGTGCTGGCCGCGCTGGCCGTCGGCTACGATCCCGAATCCACGCGCGACCTGTTCACGGGTCTGCTTGTGTTGCGGCTGGGACGTTACCGCGGGCAGTTCGCCGCTCATCTGTCGAACGCGCTCAATGCGGATCGTTCTCCCCGCGGACTGCTGTTCTTCACCGCGCTGTATCATGATGTCGCCAAGCCCTCCACGCGCACGGTGGAGGAGGATAGGCGCATCCGTTTCCTGGGTCACGATGAACTCGGCGCGCAGATGGCATCCACTCGCGCTCGCCATCTGCACTTGAGCAATGACGAGATCGAACGCGTGGCGGTTGTCGTCAAGAACCACATGCGCATCCATTATCACACCCGCCGAATGGCAGGCGAGAAGAAGACTCCTTCGCGGCGCGCCATCTACCGCTTCTTCCGCGACGGCGGCGCGGCAGGCGTGGACCTGGTCCTGCTGGCGCTGGCCGACACGCGCGCCACCTATGGCGAGACTCTTTCGCAAGAAACCTGGGCCGCCTGCCTCGACGTTTGCCGCATCTTCCTCGAAAACTACTGGGAACATCCCGAAGAAATCGTCGCTCCGCCGCGCTTGGTGGATGGGAACGATATGATCCGCGAACTTGGACTCCAGCCCGGTCCGCGCGTGGGACAGGTACTGGATGCCATCCGCGAAGCCCAGGCAATGGGCAGCGTGTCCACGCGCGGGGAGGCGATTGCGTTTGGGAGAAAATGGCTGGAGGAGAATCCTGAAACGTGATGGAGGCGGAGCCCAATATCTCCAATCGTTGGACTCCGAACGATCCTGACAGGTGAATCCATGAATCTTGTTTACTTCGACCTCGAAACCCAGAAGACCTTCGACGAAGTTGGCGGCCGCGCGGGCATTTCCAATCTGAAACTTGCCTGTGGCGTCACATGGTCGGCCGAGCGGAATGATTTTGCTGTCTATTGGGAATCCGACGCGCCTGCCCTTGTGGCAGAACTTAAATCCGCCGACCGCGTGGTCGGCTTCAACCTTCTTGGCTTCGATTACGAAGTGCTGAGACCCTACGCGCCGCAGGAGAACTTCCGCGCCTTCCGCACAACCGACATGCTGGCCGATATTTACCGCGCCCTGAGTTTTCGTGTCAGCCTCGGCTCGCTGGCAAAGGCCACCCTCGGCATCGCAAAAACCGCCGATGGCCTGCAAAGTGTTGAATGGTTCCGCAACGGCGAGTTGGATAAGGTGGCCGAGTATTGCAAAGCCGACGTGGACATCACCCGCCGCGTCCACGAGTTCGGCCGCGAACACGGCTTCGTGCATTATTATTCCAAACTTGGAAGCAAATTGAAAGTGAATGTGAACTGGAGATGACCATGCAAACGTTTACCCATCATGGGCTCAAACTTGCTTATGAAAGACGCGGAAGCGGCGCGCCGCTGGTCTTGATCCACGGTTATCCGCTCGACCATTCAACCTGGGACGAAACCGCCTCGCTTCTCGCGCAGGACTTCGACCTGATCCTGCCCGATGTGCGCGGACTCGGCGAAAGCGCCGCCGCCGACGCGGTCTATACAATGAGCGACCTCGCTGATGACCTCGCCTCCCTGCTCGGTCATCTGAAAATCAATGATGCCTTCGTTGCAGGCCATTCGATGGGCGGCTATATTGCGCTGGCGTTCGCCCGCGCCTATCCTGAGAGATTGCTTGGCCTGGCACTGGTCTCTTCGCAGGCTGTTGCAGACACTCCCGAACGCAAAGAAGGGCGCTACGCCTCGGCCAAGCAGGTGGCTGAGACGGGCGTCGGCCCTGTTGTGGAGGCAATGACGCCGAAACTCACCGCGGAGGTGCACGTGCAGACCTATGTCCGCGATTTGATGAGCAGACAAAAGCCGGCAGGCTTGATCGGCTCTCTCAGAGCGATGGCGGAACGCGAGAGTTTGGTCGCGGCTTTGTCTGACTTGAAATGCCCCATCCTGCTCATCCACGGGGATGCGGATGCGTTGATTCCCGTCGAGCGCGCCCGCGAGATCAAGGCTTTGATTCCATCTGCACAATTGATCGAACTGGCGGGCCTCGGCCACATGCCAATGATGGAGGATGCCATCGCCGTTGCCAGTGCCTTGAAAAGATTTCTGGCCTAGAATCGAAGACGACCCAAAGGGTCGTCTTGTGTTTCAGCTGGTGGCCGGCGCGCGCAGGGGAGAGGTCGGCGGCTCGGAGGACAGGATCAGGCCGCCGGTCCGCTTAAGGATGCGGTTGAGGCGTGCGATCAGCATCCCGCTGGTGACGGGCTTGACAAGGTAATCGTCCGCGCCGCTGTCCAGTACGCTTGCAACCAGTTCGGGATCGTCCAACGCGGAAAGAATCAGGATGGGTACGTTGCTGAAGTCGCGGATGGCTTTGCATACCATGCGGCCGTCCATATCGGGCATCATCAGGTCCAGGATGACTGCCTGGGGTTTTTTGGTGTGCATGGCATTCAGACCCTCGGAGCCGTTGTTGGCTACAAATACCTCAAAGCCGTGCGATTGCAGCAACATGCTGAACAACTCGGTCATGGCAGTGTCGTCGTCTATAACGAGTATTTTGAAGGACATAGGATTTCTCTCCCGCTATTATCATCCAATCATGCGGAGTTTTACTTTGCAGTTGGTTTACAGAAATGACCGGAGGGGTCCGAATCGGTGATGGATGTAACCGGAGGATGAATTACATTCAGCATCCTGGTATCATTCTTGCCGACCGATGCTTGTGGTAAACTTCATCGGTCAGTTTTGAATTTCACAATCTTTATGATCCTGGAGGTCATGATGAAAAAATGGGTCTATTTGTTCGACGAAGTCGCCGATGCCGAGAGGGCCGTGGGCGGCGCGTGGGATGCTGTACGCTCCCTGCTGGGCGGCAAGGGCGCGGGCCTGTTCGATATGACCCGTGCGGGCGTGCCTGTCCCGCCAGGCTTCACGGTCACCACCGAGGCCTGCAATGAATACCGCAAAACGGGCAAGTTCCCGCCCGGCATGTGGAATCAAGCGCTGGCCGCCATGAAAAAGGTGGAAAAAAGGACGGGCAAGAAGTTTGGCAGTTCCACGAATCCATTGCTGGTCTCGTGTCGTTCGGGGGCAAAATTTTCCATGCCCGGCATGATGAACACGATCCTGAACATCGGGTTGAATGATGGCGCCGTGGAAGGCTTGGCGAATCTCAGCGGGGATCCCCGCTTTGCGTGGGATTCGTACCGCCGCCTGATCGAAATGTTTGGCACCGTCGTTTTTGATATTGCCGACGAGGCCTTCGAGGAACCGTTGGCGGAGTATAAGATGGGGAAGGGTTATAAAGTGGATACCGACATGACCGCCGGCGATTGGAAGGAACTGGTTGTGATGTATAAGGCGGTCTTCAAAAAGTTCGTTGGTTATGAGTTCCCACAGGATGCCAACAAGCAACTCTCGCTTGCGACCGAAGCCGTATTCCGGTCTTGGAACGGCAAACGGGCCGTGGACTATCGCCGCGCGACGGGCATCTCCGACGATCTTGGCACGGCGGTCAACATTGTAACCATGGTCTTTGGCAACATGGGCTTCGACTCCGGTACCGGCGTGGCATTCACTCGCAACCCGTCTACGGGCGAGAAGAAGATGATGGGCGAATATCTGCTCAACGCGCAGGGTGAGGACGTGGTGGCGGGCATTCGCAACGCAGATCCCATCGAAAACCTCAGGCAACATCTGCCGCAGGCGTACAACGAGTTTATGCAGATCACCTCGCGGCTGGAAAAACATTACAAGGATATGCAGGATGTCGAGTTCACCATCGAGCGCGGCAGGTTGTGGATGCTGCAAACCCGCAATGGCAAGCGCACCGCCAAGGCCGCGGTCAAGATCGCGGTGGATATGGCAAACGAGGGCCTGATTACGAAGGACGAGGCGGTACAGCGCGTGACCCCCGAGAATGTGGACACGCTCCTGCATCCACAGTTCGATGAGGAGGCGCTCAAGAAGGGCAACAAGGTTGCCAAGGGCGTGAACGCTTCGCCTGGCGCGGCGGTGGGACAGATTTATTTCGATGCGGACACCGCCGAACGGATGGCAAAGGAAGGCAGACAGGATGTCATCATGGTGCGTCCGTTCACCAAACCAGATGACGTGCATGGCATGATCGCTTCGAAAGGCATTCTCACCAGCGAAGGCGGCGCAACCTCCCATGCGGCGGTGGTGGCGCGGCAGTTCGGCATCCCTGCGGTAGTCGGCGCTTCGGCTCTCAAGATTGACATGGAACGCCGTCAGATGACCATTGACGACAGGACGATCAAAGAGGGCGATTGGATGTCCGTGGACGGCGGCACGGGTGAGGTCTTCCTCGGTAAGATTCCCACGACCACCCCCTCACTCGAAGAGCAGACCGATCTGCTGACCCTGCTGAAATGGGCCGACGAGATTTGCGCCCGCAGTGGAATCCGCACCCTCGCGGATGGACGCAAAGCGCGCGGACTTCAGGTCTGGGCCAATGCCGATTATCCGAAGGATGCGCGGCGCGCCCGTTCGTACGGCGCGGTGGGCATCGGTCTGTGCCGCACCGAGCACATGTTCTTCGAGCCTGAACGCCTTCCCATTGTGCAGGATATGATCCTGTCCGAGACCAGTGAGGGGCGCACCGCCGCCCTCAACAAACTCCTGCCGTATCAACGCAAGGACTTCGACGGCTTGTTCGAGGCGATGAACGGTTACCCGGTCATCATCCGCCTGATCGACCCGCCCCTGCATGAGTTCATGCCGGACGAAGAAAAACTTCTCGAAGAAGTGATCGAGATGCGCGTGCGCGGCATCACGGACGGACTGCCTGCCAAAGAAAAATTGTTAGCCTCCATCAAGTCCATGCACGAATCGAACCCGATGATGGGGCTGCGGGGCGTGCGTTTGAGTATTGCCATGCCGGAGATCGTCGAAATGCAGGTACGCGCCATCTTCGAGGCTGCCGCGGACTGCACTCTGCGCGGTATCGTTGTCAAGCCCGAAGTGATGATCCCTCTGACGGGCACAGTCAAGGAATTGGAATGGATCCAACCGCGGCTTGAGCGCATCGCCTCGACTGTAATGGCCGAGAAAAAAGTCAAATTCGAATATAAGTTCGGGACGATGATCGAGATTCCGCGCGCCGCCGTCACTGCGGCGGAGATTGCCAAGCTGGCGCAGTTCTTCTCCTTTGGCACCAACGACCTGACCCAGATGACCTTCGGTTACAGCCGTGACGATGCCGAACGCAACTTCCTCGTCACGTATGTGGAGGAAGGCATCCTGCCCAAGAATCCGTTCCAGACCCTGGACCGCGACGGTGTCGGGCGCCTGATGCAGTGGGCTGTGGACGAAGGCCGCCGCACCCGTCCGAATCTCGAGGTAGGCATCTGCGGCGAGCACGGCGGTGATCCCGAGTCCATTGAGTGGTGCCACGTCATCGGCAATAACTATGTCTCCTGCTCGCCGTTCCGCGTGCCGATCGCCCGTCTCGCCGCGGCGCATATGGCGCTCAAACACAGAACGGTTGCAGAGAAGAAGCCGAAGGCGGCCCCAAAGGCCAAACCGAAGTCCAGTGCGAAGCGGACACCTGCGAAGAAATCCAAATCCTCGAAAGTCACACGCAGGAGGAGGTAATCGATTCGGCAGGTACCCGGCGGGTGGATTAGCCCGCCGGGTACTTTTGTTTGTATAATATGTGTCGCGAGTATTTTCATGCGCCAATACAAGTATTTCGATCTCATCATGGCCGCGTTCGTTGCGGTGCTTATCGTCAGCAACGTCGCATCTTCCGCTAAGATCGTTGACCTCGGCATTCGTATTCTGGGTATTGCCCTTGCCTTCGACGCGGGGACGATCCTTTTTCCCGTCAGTTATATTTTTGGCGACATCCTGACCGAAGTCTATGGCTACAAAAGGTCTCGGCGCGTCATCTGGACGGGCTTCGCCATCCTTGCCTTCTCGGCCCTGATTTTCTGGGCCATCCAACGCCTGCCCGGCGAAGTGACCTGGCAGGGCTACGCCGGTGACGACGCGTACAGCGCCATTCTCGGCGGCATGAGCAGCGGCGGTATCGTGCTGGCCAGCCTGGCAGGATACTGGCTTGGTGAATTCTCCAACTCATTCACTCTCGCGAAGATGAAGATTCTTACCAATGGCAAATGGCTGTGGACACGTACCATCGGAAGCACGCTGGTTGGCGAACTGGCGGACTCGGTCGTCTTCGTCAGTGTCGCCTCGCTCTTCGGCGTTTTTCCATGGAGCCTGTTCCTCACGCTCAGCCTCACCAACTATCTGTTCAAGGTCCTGATCGAAGTCGCATTCACGCCTCTGACCTATGTGATCGTGGGCGCGCTCAAGAGGGTGGAAAACGAGGATTATTACGACCGCGATACGAATTTCAATCCGTTTCTGGTTTCATAACGTCATCGAATGAAAAAAGAGAAGGCACTTTCACGCGAAATTCTCGACTGCATCCGCCGCGCCCTCGACGAAGACATCGGCACGGGCGACGCGACCACCCTCTCCATCGTCCCGCCCGAAGCGGCCATGCGCGGACAGATCATCGCCAAGCAGGACGGGATCATTGCGGGACTCGACGCGGCGCGTGCCGCCTACCAACTTTTGGATTCGGATGTGGACTTTGCCGCCCAGGTGGAGGACGGTTCACGCGTGACCCGAGGCGGGATTCTCGTCCTCGTCTCTGGCCGCGCCCGAAGCCTGCTCACCGCCGAACGGACGGCGCTCAACTTCCTCGGGCGGATGTCTGGCATCGCCACGCTGACGCGTCAATTTGTGGACGCGGTCGCTGGCACGCGCGCCGTCATCCTCGACACGCGCAAGACCGCGCCAGGTCTGCGCGCTGTGGACAAGTTGGCCGTCAAACTCGGCGGCGGCGGGAATCACCGCATCGGCTTGTACGACATGATCCTCATCAAAGATAATCACATTGACTACGCGGGCGGAATCGAAGAAGCCGTCCGACGCGCGAGGGCCGCTCGAAGCGGCCTCCCGATCGAGGTCGAAGCGCGAACGTTGGGCGATGTTAACATCGCCCTGCAATTGGGAGTCGAAAGAATCCTGCTCGATAACATGTCGGTTGAAGAGATGGCCGAAGCGGTGCGTCTGACGAATGGCCGCGCCAAACTCGAAGCCTCGGGCAACGTCACGCTGGAGAACGTCCGCGCCATCGCCGAAACGGGCGTGGATTTCATCTCCGTCGGCGCGCTGACACACTCGGCCAAAGCCTTCGATGTGAGTTTTGATTATCTAACCACGCTGGTTGAGTAGGCGGCGTTCTTCCGCCGTATCGAAACCAGCGGTACCCGTGATCAACTGTTGTGGTTTCGATGCGTCCTTCGCAAAGAACGCTCAGGGCTACTCAACCACTTTATGCCAAAGGAAATTAAAATGAACCAACAAGCCCAAGCGATGTATGACAAAATGCGGGCGAAACTTGAGAAGGTTGTCCCCGATGTGGAACTGCGTATCAAAGCCGAAATCGCCGTGGAGATCAACGCGCTGAAAGTGGAACGCAACGCCGTCATCCTCGGCCACAACTACATGGAACCTGCGCTGTTCTACTCCATCCCCGATTTCACAGGCGACTCGCTCGACCTGAGCCGCAAAGCCGCGCAGACCGACAAGGATGTGATCGTCTTCTGCGGCGTCAAGTTCATGGCCGAGACCGCCAAAATTTTGAACCCGTCCAAGACCGTGCTCTTGCCTTCGGAAAAGGCGGGCTGTTCGCTGGCGGCTTCGATCACCGCGCAGGATGTGCGCGCATTGAAGGCGCGTTTCCCTGGCGTGCCTGTCGTGACCTACGTCAACACCTACGCGGACGTGAAAGCCGAAAGCGACATCTGCTGCACGTCGAGCAATGCAATTGCAGTGGTGCAATCCCTGAGAACGGACAAGGTCATCTTCCTCCCCGACGAGTATCTGGCAGGGAACGTAGCGCGCGAACTGGAATGGGACATCATCTTCCCCGATACAAAATTAACCGCAGAGAGCGCGGGGAGCGCAGAGAATTTAAAAAAACTCCGCGATCTCAGTGGTCTCCGTGGTAAAACCATAATCGGCTGGCGCGGACGCTGCGAAGTCCACGAGAAATTCACCGTGGACGACATCCAGACCGTGCGCGCACAGTTCCCCGATGTGGCCGTGCTGTCACACCCCGAATGCAGTCCCGAAGTGACCGCCGCCTCCGATTTTTCAGGCAGTACCAACGCCATGATCAAGTACGTCAAAGAATCCACTGCCCCGCAGTACTTGGTGTTAACCGAATGCTCGATGGGCGACAACATCGCCGCCGAGAATCCCGAAAAGGACATGCTGCGCCTGTGCATGATCCGCTGTCCGCACATGAACACCATCACGATGGAAGATACACTCAACGCGCTGAAACTCAACCGCTACGTGATCGATGTCCCCGAAGACATCCGCGTCCGCGCCGCGCGGTCGGTACAGAGGATGATTGAGATTGGGTAGGTAGTTGGATAGTTTCGTAGTTTGATGGTTTTTTAGGTGCCGTCATTGCGAGGAGGGTGCTCTCCCCGACGAAGCAATCCCCTCACGCGATGAGATTGTTTTGCTCCGCTTGCAATGACAAGTATTCATGAAAAGGCAGATATGAAACGAATTGTTATT
>DAOTXP010000040.1:0-2240 GCA_034435275.1 Anaerolineales bacterium
GGATGAAGGCGCGCGGGTTCGCGGGCGGGGCCGCGGGCGTGTATCAGGCCGTCGAAGCAACGATTCAACTGCGGGGTCAGGCAGAGGCGAACCAGGTCGCGGACGCGAAGACCGCCTTGATCCAGTCGCTTGGCGGGCCAGCCTCTGTCGCTGTAAGCCATATTTTGACAACAAGGTAATGGCGAATGAGGAAACTATTGAAGGCCCTTCATGCTTGCGCAGTGGGGATCGTGATTCTCACCCTGGCGTCCTGCAACGGGACGACCGCTCCCCTTTCAGCAAGCAAACGGCCCAACATCATCCTGATTCTGACCGACGATATGACGCTCGCCGACCTGGAATATATGGCTGAGACGAAGAGGCTGATCGGCGAGCAGGGCGCAACCTTCGACCAGTTCATCGTCAGCATGTCCTTGTGCTGTCCCTCGCGGGTGTGCATCCTGCGCGGGCAGTATCCGCACAATTCGCAGATCGTCGGCAACAAGCCGCCCGCTGGCGGGTTTCAAATGGTGTACCAACTCGGGCTGGAAGAATCGACCATCGCCGTCTGGCTGCAGAAGCAGGGATATCGGACCGCGCTGGTCGGGAAGTATCTCAACGGCTATCCCGCCACCGCAACCCCCACCTACATCCCGCCCGGCTGGGACGAATGGTACGTCCCTGCGGGCGACGAGTTGATGAACGATTTTGCCTATCAGGGTTTCAATTATTTCCTGAACGAAAACGGCGAGATCGTGGATTACGGCGACGCGCCCGAGGATTACACAACGGACGTATTCGCCGGGAAGGCCGTTGATTTCATCCAGCGAAGCAGCCAGGGCGATCAACCCTTCTTTGTCTACTTGTCAACCTACGCCCCGCACCGGCCGAGCGTCCCCGCGCCGCGTCACGCCGACCTGTTCGAGGATATCCAATTGCCCGCCTCGCCTGCGATCAATGAAGAGGACATTAGCGACAAGTCAAGATTTTTCGCCCGCAATCCGCTGTTCGATGAGGAGCAGATGGAATATTTGCGCCAGCAATATCGTTTGCGCGCCCAATCCCTGCAGGCGGTGGATGAAATGGTGGCAAAGATTTATGCCGCGCTCGAAGAGGCGGGTCAACTGGACAACACCTACATCTTCTTTACTTCAGACAACGGCTATCACCTGGGCGAGCACCGCCTGCTGGCCGGGAAGAACACGCCCTTCGAAGAGGACATCCGCGTCCCGCTCCTCGTCCGCGGGCCCGGTATCAAGGCCGGGACGGTGATCGGGAAATTGGCCAGCAACATTGACCTGGCGCCTACGCTCGCGGAACTGGCTGGCGTCATCCCGCCCGATTTCGTGGACGGCCGCTCGCTGGTGCCTCTTCTAAAAAACAGGATCATCTTCTCGTGGCGGGAGGGACTCCTCATCCGGAGAGAGGCGAGCGTTGACGAAACGGTCTGGCTGGACCCGGTCCCGGCTCTCGGACCCCAGGGCGAGGTCGAACCCCTCGACTCGATCTACGATGCCAGAGCTGGCGGGCAGTTCATCGCCCTGAGAACTTATGATTACACGTACGTGGAGTTCAAGAACGGCGACAAGGAACTTTACGACCTGAAAAACGATCCCTATCAGTTGGAGAACATCTACGAAACCGCCGACCCCAAATTTCTGGACGAACTGCACGAGTGGTTGAAATTATTGAAGGATTGCAAAGCCGACACCTGTCGAGAGTATGATACCCAACCATGACAGAACCTGCCGATTTCGGAAGGAACAAAGTTTGATAGTTCCTGAGAGTCGCACGGAATAGAATTACGCTTGCAATAAGAAAAGGAGTGTGAATGGAAATTCCGCGTCACTGGCGACTCAAACAACAGCGTTACGGATTGGTGGGCGAGGTCTGCCCCCACTGCGATTACAAGATCTTCCCCCCGCGCGATGTATGCCCCAACTGCGGCGACGAAGCCAAGACTTTGTACACCTTCAGCGGTAAGGGAGAAGTGTATTCCTATACCACCATTTATGAAGCCCCCACAGGCTACGATGCAAACGCCCCCTACACCGTGGCACTGGTAAAACTGGAAGAGGGGCCGATGGTCACTGCCCAGTTGACCGACGTGGATAATTCCGAAGTGCAGATCGGCATGCCCGTGGAAATGGTCACGCGCAAGATGCGCAACGACGGCGACGAGCGGGGAATCATCGTGTATGGGTATAAATTTCGTAGAAGGATGTAGGCGGCAGAGATATATCACTTTTCGAACAATTTCA
>DAOTXP010000041.1:0-19411 GCA_034435275.1 Anaerolineales bacterium
TCACAGCCAGGGAAACTGCCAGGCAGCGCTGCCCCGCACACCCGAAGGCTGAATCGGCGACGATCTTGGTCGCCATCTCCATATCCGCATCGGGCAAAATGATGACGGGATTCTTCGCTCCGCCCTGCGCCTGCACACGCTTGCCATGCGCGGCGGCGGTGGCATAGATGTATTTCGCCACATTCGTCGAGCCGACAAACGTGACCGCGCGAATGGACGGGTGCTCGAGAATGCCGTCCACCACATCCTTGGCGCCGTTGACGAGATTGACCACGCCCTTGGGGAAACCGACCTGCTCGATGAGTTTCATGATGAACTGCATCGTGGTCGGAACTTTTTCGGAAGGCTTGATGATGTAGGTGTTGCCTGCGGCGAGCGCATACGGCAGATACCAAAACGGAATCATGCCAGGGAAGTTGAACGGCGCGATCGTGGCGCACACGCCGACGGGCTGACGAATCATCAACTCGTCTATGCCCGAGGCGATATCTTCGACAAACTCACCCTTGCTCATGTGCGGCATCCCGCAAGCCACCTCCACGTTTTCGATGGCGCGCACCATCTCGGCTTTGGATTCGTCGAAGGTCTTGCCGCATTCATTGGTGATGAGTTTCGAGATTTCGTCCTGATTGTCTTTGAGCAGGTCGCGCAGTTTGAAGAGATACTGCACGCGGTCCTGCACAGGGACGCGCCGCCAGACGGGGAAGGCTTCGCTCGCCGCCCGCGCCGCCGCGTCCACGTCCACTTTGCCGCACAGGGGCGTTCGAGCAATGACCTGTCCCGTAGCGGGGTTGATCACGTCAAAATATTCTTTGGCATCGGGTTTCACCCATTCGCCGTTGATGTAATTGAGGATTTCCATGTTTATTCTCCAAGTCAAATGTCAAAGGTCGAATGTCGCGCGACCTTCGACGTTTGACTTTAGACTGTTAGTTTATCCATCAACTCCGCCAGTCCTTCGTCAATGAGATTCAGTCCCTCATCCAACTGCTCCTCCGTAATCACCAGCGGCGGGACGACAAACAGGATGTTCTTGAAGTTGAAGACGTACACGCCATTGGCAATCAGGAAGTTCTTGAGCGGGGTCAAATCCATCGGCTCTTTGGTCTGACGGTTCTTCACCAGTTCCAGCGCCGAGAACAAGCCAATGTAGCGCACATCGCCGACGGAGGGGTGTTTCGCCTTCAATTCCTCCAGCCGTTTGCCGAGATGTTTGCCGACCTTTTTGGCGTTCTCGAAAATCTTTTCTTCCTCATACACTTCAATCGTCGCGAGAGCCGCCGCGCACGCCAGCGCGTGACCGTTGTAGGTGAGGCCCGCGTACAGCACCTTGTCATCGAAGAACTTCGCAATCTTCTCGCGCACAATCACTGCGCCGAGCGGCACATAGCCCGACGTAATGCCCTTCGCCGTCGTGATGATGTCTGGCACGACGCCCCAATTGTCCACCGCGAACCACTCGCCCGTGCGCCCCCAGCCGCTCATCACCTCGTCCGAAATGAGCAAAATGCCATATTTGTCGCAGATTTCCCTCATGCGGGGCCAGTAGTCGTCGGGCGGGATGATGAGACCGTTCGTCCCGGTCACGCCTTCGAGGATGATGGCGGAGATCTGGTCTGGACCTTCGTGCTGAATCACCTCTTCGACGTGGCGGATACACTCCCGATGACAGGTCTCGCGCGTCCAGCCGAAGGGACAGCGGTAGCAGTATGGGTCGAGAAAGTGAACCACGCCCGAAATGGCAGGCTCAGCGGGCAGGCGGCGGTAATCGCCCGTGAGCGCAATCGCGCCGTGCGTCGCGCCGTGATAAGAACGGTAGCGCGCCAGAATCTTATGCCGCCCCGTGTAGAAGCGGGCAATCTTGATGGCGTTCTCGTTGGCTTCCGCTCCGCCGAGGGCGAAGAAGGTCTTCTTCAAATCGCCGGGCGTAATCTCCGCCAGTTTCCTGCCGAGCAGGCCGCGCGGTTCGGTGGCGGCGCTGGGCGAGACGAAGGTCAGTTTGGCGGCCTGCTCCTGAATTGCCTTGACAATTTTTGGGTGCTGATGACCCGCGTTCTGATTCACCAACTGCGAGGCAAAGTCGAGATAGCGTCTCCCGTCCGCGTCCCAGAAGTAGACCCCCTCCGCGCGCACAACGGGAATGGGATTGACCTGCCCCTGATTCGACCAGGAGTAGAAGGTATATTCTTTGTTCAGGTCAACGATTTCTTTTGCGGTCAATTTGGTCATGACGTCTCCGTGTGAGGTATACACGTAGACACGTAAACAGGTGTACAAGTCCCTTGTCTACGTGTGCACTTGTGTACCTGTTTACTTCTTCACTTCCTTCACAATCTCCGCATACACGTTCAGCGTTTCATCAACGTCCGCGTCGCTGTGGGAATAACACAAGAACCACGGTTCGCGCGCATCGTAATCGGGCATCACGCCGCGGCGGATAGCCTTCTCGATCAGGGATTCATACAAGGCCTGATCGCTCGCGGCCCAATCGCGTTGGCAGGTGACACTGTCCGCACCGATGGCGAAGGAGAACATGGCAGGGTAGCCGCTGAAGACAACAGGAATATCATTATCTTCAAAGATTTCCTTCAAGCCATCCATCAAGCGTTTGCCGCGTTTTTCGATGGTCTTCAAGATCGGTTTTTCCTGCATCAATTTCAACGTGGCGTACGCGGCCGCGACCCCCGGCTTGTTGTTCGTGTATGTCCCACCCTGCGACACGCCGTGACCGATGATAGACATGATCTCGCGCGAGCCGCCAAAGGCCGCGATCGGGTAGCCGTTGCCCAGGGCCTTGGCATACGTCGCGAGGTCTGCATGGATGCGATAGTACTCCTGCGCGCCCCCGTTCGCGATTCGAAATCCTGTCTTCACTTCATCGAGAATGAAAACCGTCCCGTGTTCCTTCGTTTGTTTGCGGATCAGATCGAGGAAGCCGGGCTGGGGTTCGATGGCGCCGCAGTTACCCTGACACGGCTCGGTGATGACGGCCGCGATCTGGTCGCCATAGGAACGCATAGCGCGCACGAATCCGTCCGCATCGTTGAACGGAAGGGTGATGATGAATTCGCGCATAGCCTTCGGAATACCCGAGGACGAAGGCACGGGAATCGGACTGCGCGCGTTGCCCATGGCCTCGGTCGGCGCGTAGGTGGACCAGAGGGTGTGATCGTGGAAGCCGTGATAGTTTCCCTCGAACTTCAGAATGATGTCGCGCCCCGTATAGGCGCGCGCCACACGGATGGCGTGCATGGTGGCTTCCGTACCCGAGCATGCGAGCCGCACCATGTCCACTGCGGGACACATGGCCGCGATCATCTCCGCCACTTCCACTTCCAGTTCGCTTGTCATGGCGAAGAGCGAGCCGCGCTGGATCTCCTCGATCACCTTGGCATCCACCTCGTCGAATGCGTGACCGAGGATGATTGGACCGAACGCCATCCGATAGTCTATGTAGCGCTTCCCATCCACGTCCCACAAATAGGCCCCTTTTGCCTTATCAACGTAGGGCGTCGAGCCCACGCCCCAATAACGGAAATTCGAATTGACCCCCAACGGCATCACTTCAAACGCCCGCTTCTGCAGTGCCTTGCTCTTTGGCCCAATGAAATCCATACAACCTCCAAATTGTTGCTTGCTAATCTTTGGCGACGCCGTCCGGGACTCGCCACTGATATACGTCTTTGAGAACGACTGGAACAATCGAAGTCGTTGTCCGCCTCACCCCCGGGACCTTGCGGACGACTTCCGTTACAAAGCGGTACACCTCATCCGTATCTTTTGCCACCACCTGAATGCTGACATCGGTCTCGCCAATCGAGCAGGCCACGTAGGTCACGCAATCATATTCTGACATCTTTTGCGCCACTTCGAGAATCTTATCCGACTCGACCTCCAGCCAGACGTCAGCATATGTGGTAAAGCCGAACGCGCGCGGACTGACAATGGCACTGATACGAATCACGCCCTCATCCACCATGCGGTCAATTCGATACCGCACAGCCCGTTCAGAAATCTCACCCAACTGGCGCGCAATTTCGGAGGCAGTCATCCGTCCATCCCCAAGAAGAAGGTTCACAATCTTGATGTCGATTTTGTCGATTTCATACATAATGTGTCCTGATTCCTTCCGAATTGGACATCAATTGGATTTACTATACACAATATCGGCAAGACCGTCAAGGAATCAAGGATGGACCACTCCGTTTTATCCCGTTGCATACATTTTCTATATGCATCGGGTGAAGGCCGAGGTGTTGCAGGCAGGCCATATTGTCCTTTGCGGCAAACAGTGAATTTTATTGGGACGTGTATGCAAAATGCACTACAGGGTGATCAAGCAGGCGGCGGGTCTCGATACAGACTTTGCCCTACTCGATCAGCACCGCCGTATCGAGACCACCTTTTGAATTTGCATATTGAAAAAGCCGACTCCGAGAAATCCGTTCAATCAGCATTTTCACGTTGACGACTGCCCTCCATGCATGTATAATCAGCCTTCGGCTAAATAAAATACAGGAGTACGATGATGAGCGCAATGACAGCTACACCACCGGCAATCGCGCTGGAACCTAAAACGAAACTGACTGGCAAAGTGTTGAAAACAACTCTGGCGGGGGCACTGATAGACATAGGCCAAGAACTCCCTGGTGTTCTCCACATCTCGCAAATTCAAAAAGAAACAGTCAATAAGGTCGAAGACGTGTTGAAAGAGGGCCAATCCGTGGAGGTGTGGGTGCGCCGCGTCAGAAAAGATCGCATCGAGTTGACCATGATCGAACCACTCGGCCTGGAATGGAACGAGATTCAACCGGAGATGGTCGTCAAAGGCAAAGTCGTCCGACTCGAATCCTACGGCGCATTCGTGGATATCGGCGCGGAGCGGCCCGGGATGGTCCACGTCAGCGAGTTGACGCGCGGGTACGTCAAGACTCCCAGCGAAGTCGTCAAAGAGGGGGATGAAGTGGAGGCGCGAGTTCTGGAAGTCAACCGCAAGAAGAAACAGATCCGCCTGAGTATGAAAGCCCTCCTGCCGGAGATCACGGTGGAAGAGAAGAAACCCGAGCGCGAGCCCCGCAAAGGGCGCGGTCCCAAACGCGGCAAGAAACACGAAGAGGCGGTTCAGGTGGATGAGACGCCGAAGGAACCCGAATTCACCGCCATGCAGATTGCATTCCAAATGGCCAGGGAGCGGGCCAATGCGCGCACGAAGGTCGTCAAGAGCATGCCGCCCAAGGCCGGCGCGGCCCAGGAGCGCGAGGATATCCTGAATCAAACATTGGAGAACCGCCTCCCAACCGGCGGTTAGGAAGTCCAAACAAGAAACGCCCTCCGCTACGAGGCGTTTTTTGATTCATACCCGTGTGTCGCTCAGGTAACGCGCAAAGGCCTCCGGTCGCAAAAACAGGTAGATGAAAATCGAAGCAGCAAATCCGCCGAGATGCGCCCAGTATCCGATGTTGTAGTCTACATTATTGAAAGCAACCTCGATGGCGGGAATGATCTGGACACCGAGGAAATAAAAGATCACCCACACCGCGCGTATCCTGGGCCAGAGAGGGATAGGGGTAAAGAGCACCAATGTACGAATGCGCCCTTCCGGGTACAAAACGAGATATGCACCCATCACGCCAAAGATGGCGCCGCTGGCGCCCAGGTTGGGAATCGGCGAATCGTGAAAAATCAATAATGTGGCAATATGGGCAAGGCCACCCGCGAGAAGGTAATAAAGAAGAAATCGCCACGGGCCGCACGCATCCTCGACGCGGCGCCCAAAGACCCAGAGCGGAACCATGTTTCCCACCAGATGGAAAAGCCCGCCGTGCATGAAAGTAGCCATCACACTGGAGAGCACTCCCAATCCCTCCTGCCGCAGGATCAAACGCGGTGTGAACGCGTAAATCATCAGGTTGTCCCATGTCGGCCAGGGGCCGATCACAAAGATCAGAATGTTGAGCAGAATAATTCCGACCGTCATGAACGGGATCGGGGAATAGCGATTGGGCTCGACGTCGTTGAGCGGCAGCATAGACTATTGCAGGTAATTTGGAATGGGAGGGATTTCGAAAACCGCCAGGCGCCGGAGAGCGTCGAGTATCAGCAAGGCAAAAGACAACAGGACGAGAATCCAACCCGAGGCCTGCAGGGCGAAGCGGGGGAGAGGTTTGCCCGACGCGGCCGGGTCGCCTAGCAGAATCCACAGGCGGTGCCGCGAACGGACAGTCCCTAGTGCGATGAAAAAGCCGCCCAGCAGGGTCCAGACCAAGCCGATCCAGAAGATGAAGTCAGCCGAAAACGGATTGAGCCCGACGTGGATCAGCAGGGACAACAGGTAAAGCATTGGAGGCCCGGCGGTCAGACGGGATATCGAAGCCGCCGGCGATACATGCACGATCCCCTCATTGCGTAAGTCTTCGAGGCGGGTGATATTACGATAAATGTGATCCCACTCCTGTGAGGTTCTGGCGCGCGCTGCGGCGCGTTGATATTCCAGGATGGCCTCGTCAATCCTGCCCTGCTCCTCCAGCAAGGATGGCAAATCGAACGGGTTCTCCTGACGGAAGCGGATCTTTTCCAGCGTCTTGCGCGCCTCCTTGTTGGACGGATCCAGCGACACGATCTGCTCGTATGCCCGCGCCTGTTCGTCCACATCGCGCGAGAGTTCGGCCAGCAACAGCCAGGACGACGGGTCGCGGTCGTTATTCTGAACCTCACGGCGCAGGAGCAGCAGAGCGCGTTCTGTCTCGCCCTGGGCGTGCAGCTCGCGCGCCCGCGACCGAACCTGCTCCCCGCGCCGCGCGAGCAATTCAGTCAGCCGCTGACGAACATATGCTTCCTCGGGGTCAATTTCGAGCACGCGGCGGCAGGCGTCAATCTGGTCGTCGAAGTCGTCCAGCAGGCCGATGAGCCACAGCCAGGCAAGTTTGTTGCGCGGGTCGAGACGGATTACATCGCGGAACAGGTCGCGCGCGGTTAGTTCCCGCCCGGCGCGGGCGGCTTGAATTGCCTCTTGCAACAATTCATGGGAATTTGTCTTCATCTCTCGCCTCAATGCGAAACGACGACCAATGCCTCTGCCAGTTCATCAGGCGTTCTGGCCGGCTTCGAGTTCCTTTAAAAATTTCTCTCTGTTGGCCGAGCGCGCCGTCTTGCCGCTGGAAGTCTTCAGAATCCACTTCGGGCCGACGACCTTGACGTGCCTCAAGGCAATGGCCGAATTCTTCGTCACATGCCGGCGGATGGCATCCGCGACATTCTGTTGTTCGGCAGGGTCCTCCGTATCCACTTCGGCAATGATGGCTACTTCCTCCGTGCCTTGCTCCTCATCGAAGATGCCAAACGCCACCGAGCGCCCGGCGTGCACACCGGACACTTCATAAGTCAGAGCCTCCAGGTCCTGCGGGTACACGTTCTTGCCGCCGACGATGATCATATCCTTTTTGCGGCCTGAAACAAACAACTCCCCCTCCAGCAAAAAGCCGTAATCGCCCGTCAGGTACCAGCCGTCCAGAAACGCCTTCTTGGTAATGTCGGGGCGGTTGAAATAACCCGTCAACATGCAGTCGCTTTGCAGGGCGATCTCGCCGATGACGCGTTCGGGAACGTCGCGCCCTTTGTCATCCAGGACGCGCACGCGCGTATTCTTCAGCGGACGCCCGGACGACATCATCTTCATCGAGGGACGACCCTCCGAGGCCGGACGCGCCACGCGCTCGACCATGACCGCCTCGCGGTCCAACTCGACCGCGGGCGGCTCGCCGTTTAACGGGCTCTGAGTCACACCAAAAACGTTTTCCGCCATCGCGTACGAAGTCTGCAGAGCCTCATACCGCAGGCCATAGGATTTGAACTTCTCATAGAACGCCTGATGACTTTCCCAGCGGACTGGTTCCGAGCAATTGATCACCGCCCGCCACGAGGACAGGTTCACGCCCTCGATGTGGCGGTCGCGGATCTTCTGCGCGCAGAAATTGTAGGCAAAATTGGGCAGCCACGAAAGCGTGCCGCGATACTGCGAAACGGATTGCAGTAACCGATACGGCGCGCGCACCCAGTCGAACGGCGACATGAGCACCAGCGGCGTACCGCTCAAAATGGGCATGAGGAAGCCCGCGATCAAACCCATATCGTGATACAGCGGAAGCCAGGAGACGACCACATCCCTGTCGTTCAACGCCAGGGCATCACCATACGCCTGCAACTGGTTCAGGACGGCGCGATGCGAGAGCGCCACACCTTTTTGCAAGCCCGTCGTCCCGGACGAGTGCTGGAGCAGGACGATGTCCGTGTCTGCGCGAGACATCCCCGGCAGGGAATCAAAATCAGGCGCGGACTGAGGCTCGATTCGGTTTGCAGCAATCACGGCGCGGACAGAGTCGCCGCTCCGCAGCGCGCCGCGCACCTCGGCCTCGAATTCAGGGTAAGTGACGATGGCGGCCGGGCGCGTGACCGAAATCAGCGCGGCCAGATCGGCGCGGTAACGCTCGGGCGAAAGTTTTTCCGTCAGGAACGGCATGATCGAGGGGATGGCGCCATGCAACACCGCGCCCCAGAAGGAAAACACCAGTTCCCCGCTGTGTTGGAGGATGAGAACGACCACCTCGCCCGGCTGGATGCCTTCGCGGGCAAAGGTCCGCGCGAAGGCGTTCGCGCCGCTCAACAATTGGTGATATGAAATCAGCCGGTCGGGTTGGCCGGCGAATTGCAGGGTAAGAATCGGCTTTTCGGGGACGCGCCCGTAAAGGTCCCGGAGCAGATGCGAGAAGGTCGTCATTTCCGGCGCGATTGGATCAACGCAGTCAACTGGTCAAGCGTATCGAAGGTCGAGGCGTTCAATTCCGTGTCCTCGATGCGGACGCCAAAGGTATCTTCCACGAACAGGGCCAGATCCATCAGACTGAACGAATCGATCAGGCCGCTGGAGATCAGCGCCTCATCCGTGCGCAGGACGCGCTGAGGCTGTTTCAATATTTTGACTGTCACGAACTCATTGATTACATCCTGAACTTCGCTGGGCATTGTTAGTTAACCTCGGTTGAGTGAGTGTCCATTCCGCCTACCTCGCGCCTTGTTTAAGAAACGCTTCCATGAATCCATCCAAATTCCCGTCCAACACCGACTGTGAATTACCCGTCTCGAACTCGGTACGATGGTCCTTCACCATCTGGTAGGGATGCAACACGTACGAGCGGATCTGACTGCCCCACTCGGCCTTGGTGTAATCACCTTTCAATATCGCGATCTCCTCATCCTTTTTGGCCTGCTGAAGCTGGAAGAGACGCGCCCGCAACACGCTCATGGCGCTCTCGCGGTTCTGAGTCTGCGAGCGCTCGTTCTGGCAGGTGACCACAATGCCCGTCGGGATATGCGTGATGCGGATGGCGGTGGAATTCTTCTGGACGTTTTGCCCGCCTGCACCGGATGAGCGAAAGACGTCTATCTTTAGGTCGCCCGGGTCAATCTGGACCTCGGAACTGTCCAGCGTAATCTGAGGCAGGACCTCCACCAGCGCGAAGGACGTGTGCCGCCGATGTGCCGCGTCGAACGGCGAGAGTCGCACGAGGCGATGCACGCCCTTCTCGGAGCGCAAATAACCGTAGGCATATTTGCCGTTCACGGCGATAGTCACAGACTTGATGCCCGCTTCCTCGCCCTCGGTCGTATCGAGAATTTCGGTCTCGAAGCCGCGCGCCTCCGCCCAGCGCAGATACATACGCTCGAGCATCGCGGCCCAATCCTGCGAGTCTGTCCCGCCCGCGCCGGCATGGATGGCGAGAATGGCATCGTCATCGTCGTAGGGACCTGAAAACATGGCCGCGAAGGCCCGCTTTTCAGCCTCTTCCTCAATCGCCGCGATCTCCACCTCCAGATCCGCGCGCAGACTCTCGTCGTCCAGGGCGGCCAGTTCGTGCGCGTCGCGCAACCGGCGCTGGAAGGCGCGCCAGCCTTCCACCTCGTCGCGCAGGGAGGCGGCCTGTTTGCTCACGCGTTGGGCCGTTTGCGAGTCGTTCCAGAAATCGGGCGCGGCGATTTGTTTTTCTAATTCAGCCAGTTGGGATTCTTTCGCGGCGAAGTCAAAGACGCTCCAATATTTGAGCGACCGTCTCCCCCACCGCGTTCACACGATTCAACAAATCCTGCATGGTTCCTCCAACGTATGACTTAAGTCGCCACTACGCATTCAAAATTCCATCCACGAAAGCATCAGGGTCAAAAGATTGTAAATCGTCCGCTTTCTCGCCCAGGCCCGCGAACAGAATGGGCAGTCCGAGTTCGCGCTGGACGGCAAAGGCCATGCCGCCGCGCGCCGACGAGTCCAGCTTCGATAATATCACACCGGTCACACCGACAGCGTCTTTGAAAGAGCGCGCCTGGTGCAAGGCGTTTTGTCCGGTGGTCGCGTCCAGCACCAGCCACACGGCATGCGGCGCGCCCGGCAGCGCCTTGCCAATCACGCGATGCACTTTCTTCAACTCCTCCATCAGGTTCGTTCTCGTGTGCAAGCGGCCGGCTGTATCAATCAGGATGAAATCCACGCCGCGCGCGAGGCCCGACTGGACTGCGTTGAACGCCGCCGCGCCCGGGTCGGACTCCGGCGCGCCCGCCACCACCGGGACGTTCAGCCGGTCGCCCCAGACCTGGAGTTGATCCACCGCCGCGGCGCGGAACGTATCCGCCGCGCCGAAGAGAACAGTCTTGCCCTCCACAAGAAACCGCTGACCGAGTTTCGCGGCAGTCGTGGTCTTGCCTGAGCCATTGACGCCGACCAGCAGGATGACGAATGGCCGTGCAGAAAACTCGAGAGCGGGAGGGGCGTCCAGCCGGGCGCGGAGTTCCACTCGAAGGGCGGAATCCAGCTCGCTGGCGCGCGTCAGGCCCGAGGTGCGCGTGACGCGTTGAAGAGACTGGACGATCTCGCCGGTCGTCTCGATCCCCACATCCGCCTGAAGGAGCAAGGCCTCCAGGTCGTCCCACGTTTGGGAGGTAATCTCCGTTGCGCCCAACAACCCGGCCAGACGCCCAAAGGCCGCCTTGCCGGATTTCGAGAGACCGCTGCGCCACCGCGAAAGAACGTCGGACACAAGGCGCAATTATAGCACGCGAGCCGCGCGGGATTTTGTGTTATACTCCCGTCGCTTAGATCGGCCATTTCCAGGAACTCAATCCCATTTGCAACAAGTATAAGAGAATGAAACCAGGACTTCTGCAAACGATTTTGATCGCCGCGCTGCTTGCCGGATGTGCCCCCGCTTCGACCTCGACGCCCGATACCGCCGCAACTGCAATGAGCATGGCCCTGACCATGGTGGCACAGACCCAGGCCGCCCAACCCACACTCACGGCGATTCCCACCGAGACGCCAGCACCCCCTCCAACTTCAACCCCCACCCAGGTACTGATTGCCGTCCCCTCCCCCACCAGCACGACGAGCGTCTCCGCCAGCGATTGCAATCATCCGCTGGGGTCATGGGCTGGCCCCTCGACCACTTTCATCCTGGACAACGACACAAAAGAAAACATCGTTCTGTCTCTGTCTGTGGTTACGAAGGAGGGCGAGTGCGGTTACATGGGATGGAGTTACAAAAAATCCATGTCCGTCACTGTGCCCTTTGGCTGTTATTATGCCTTTGCCTACGTCGGCAATAAGAAGACAGTGAGCGGATCGTTTTGCGCAAATTCGGGTAACTGGTCCATTGTAGTGAAGGACGATCGAATCGTGGCGCAAGGTTCCTGTTATTCCGCCGGGTCGGGATGTTGACGCGGCGGTGCAGGCGAGACGAAAACCAAGAATGTGCAACTATCGTGTATGGATTTGCAGGTTGACTGCGTCAGGTAAGTAAATCCATTCAAGAAGGTGTAAAAGATGATCGAAGAACCCATTCACGTAACCGATGCAGCCTTTGAGCAAACGGTTTTGAAATCCGAAATTCCCGTGATCGTTGATTTCTGGGCACCCTGGTGCGGGCCGTGCAAGATGGTCGCGCCGACCCTGGATAAGCTGGCAAAGGAGTATGCCGGGAAACTCCTGGTCGCCAAAGTGAATACGGATGAGAACCCGGAATGGGCCATGAAGTATGGCGTGCAGGGGATCCCGACCATGCTGTTCGTGGCCGGAGGGAAACTGGTTCACCGCCAGACAGGCGCCCTGCCCGAGCGTATGTTGCGCGACGTTCTTGCTCAGTTCATGGAAGTCGTCGGGCAGTCGCAGAATTAATCGAATGACAAGGACGGTCGCCTTGACGTGGTGGCGCTGGAAAGGGATATTCCTTGCATTCATTTTGAGTGCGTGCAATATAGCACTGCCACTGCCGGCCTTCGCCCCGACGGCCGAGGCCCAGGCGACCGTCGCCGCTCCCACCCTTACGGCTTCTGAACAACCGCTTCCCACAGAAACGTCGCCGCCCGCGGACACTCCACAGCCGACCGCAACAGGCGCGCCTGCCACTGCGACAACGGATACTACTGCCACTTTCACGACTGTTCCAACGCAGCCGAACGAGACCATTACCGCTACGGGAACGGCGGTGCCCGCCGCTCCGACCGAAACGCTTCATCCCCGGTTCTATGGGACACAGCCGCCAAACGTGCCATTTGGGCACTTGCAACTGGCAAACAAGTCGAAGGCGGAAGTGTATGTTTCGCTTCAGTGCACGACGGATGACGAACAGTTGATCATTCTGGAGTATCCGGTGTACGGTGTGATAAAGGTCTCTGCGCCGATTGGCGATTATGTCTATGTGGCCTGGGTCGGCGGAAGGAAGTTTACCGGTCATTTTACATTGACCAGAGCGGGAAATATTGTGATACGATTCTACAAGGACAAAGTGATTGCTAATTAGCGATTGAACAAAGATAATCAGGTCGCTCAGAAACCAAAGCATGGAGAGAAAATGAAACGATTGATACTTATCAGCATGCTGGCCGGGTTGTTGCTGGCCGCCTGCGCCCCGGAACCGACACCCACCCCTGACGTGCAAGGAACCGCTGTGGCAATGGCCTTCACCATGGCCGCAGAGACTCTGGCCGCCATCCCCACCTCAACTCCCGTCCCGCCTACCGAGACCCCCACCGAAACACCCCTCCCCACCGAGACGCCGGTACCACTGCCAACTCAGCCGGTTGGAGCCTTCCCCACGAACACACCAGCCGGTTCCACGTCCGGGGATCCCTGCAATGCACCGATGTCGAACGAACCCACCGGCCCGAAGTTTACCGCGGCGATCAAAAACGAAAATAAAGCGTCGGCCAATATCTCTTTATGGCTGGCCAAGACTCCTTTTGGAGAGTGTGGGTATCGCGGATTCAGCGTCGCAAAAAACGATACGATCACAGTTGAGCTTCCCCAAGGTTGTTATTACGCCTATGCCTGGATCAATGATCCTAAGAATCCGTCCACTGCGCAGGGCGGCCCCCTATGCGCGAACAATTCAGACAAATGGACCTTCGTCATCAGAGGCGAGATCGTTATTCTCAACCCCCCGTAAAATCTCGGCTTAGTACAAAAAAGAAGACGCAGCCAATGCCGCGTCTTTTGCTTTTTATGTCCTACTCCGCCAAACGCTGGATGTTTGCCCCGAGCGAGCGGAGTTTCTCGTCAACACGTTCATAGCCGCGTTCGATCTGACCCACATTTCGAATCGTGGACTTCCCATCCGCGGCCAGCGCGGCAAGGAGCAGGGCCATTCCCGCACGGATATCCGGGCTCTCCACCTTCTCCCCGATGAGTTGCGTAGGTCCCTGCACGAGACAGCGATACGGGTCGCACAGGATGATGCGCGCGCCCATGCCTGCCAGTTTGTCGGTGAAATACATGCGCCCGGAATACATCCAGTCGTGAAATAAGACAGAGCCCTTGACCTGTGTTGCTACGGTGATCGCAATACTCATCAGGTCGGTCGGGAAAGCGGGCCAGACGTTTGTCTTGATTTCGGGAACAGCGCCCCCCAAGTCGGGGATGACCTCCAGCGTCTGATCTTCAGGCACGATCAAATCGTCCCCATCCACCTCCCAGGTCACGCCAAGACGACGAAATACCTGCGAAATCATTTCCAGATGAGCCACACCGGCACGGCGAATCCGAATCGAGCCGCGTGTCACTGCGGCCGCGCCGACGTAACTGATCACCTCGATATAGTCCGAGCCGACGCGAAATTCGCCGCCGTGCAATCGTTTGACTCCTTCGATGTGCAGTGTGTTCGACCCGATCTCTTCGATATGTGCACCGATACTGTTGAGAAAATGGCAAAGCTCCTGGATATGAGGCTCTGAGGCCGCATTTCGCAAGACGGTTCGTCCCTTGGCCAGGACGGCCGCCATGATGGCGTTCTCCGTGGCAGTGACACTGGCCTCGTCCAGGAGAATTTCCGCACCCTTCAAGTTCTTCGCGCGGAACTCGAAGGCGCGGTCGTAAGTCACTTCTGCGCCCAGGGCGCGCAAGGCAAGGATGTGCGTATCCAGCCTGCGTCGGCCAATCACGTCGCCGCCCGGAGGGGAAAGCCGCAATTCGCCCACGCGCGCCGTCATGGGTCCGGCCAGGAGGATGGATGCCCGGATGCGGCGGCAAAGGTCCGGGTCCAATTCAGCCGGCCGAAGGGTCCGCGCGGTGATGCGCCAGGATTTATCGCCCAGATCCTCGGCCTCCACACCCAGACTCTCAAGCAGTCGGCGCATATCGGCCACATCCCGAATTCCGGGCAGGTTATGCAAGATGACAGGTTCGTCGGTCAAAAGACACGCTGCCAGCAGAGGCAGGGCCGCATTCTTGTTGCCAGAGGGCGTCACCTCCCCTCGCAGCGGGACGCCGCCTTCGATAATGAGTTTTTCCATGAGCACCTCAACCTTGCGGGATTGTAAGGCAATTTCGATCATACAGCAATAACATTACAAGTCGCTTACATTGTATGTACATCCGTCCCCACTATATGTATAATGCTATTATGGAGGTAACTATCCCCATCTTATTGGGCATATTCGCGGGATCGGCAGTCAATTATCTTGCCGATGTCTTGCCGGTCAGCCGCCGTCTGAGTCGCCCGGTTTGCCGTCACTGCCAAACGCCCTACCCGGCGATAGATTATATCCTCCTGCGCCCCTGCCGGAATTGCCGCCAGACTCGCGGCTTTCGCGCCCCGCTTGTCCTCGGGCTTGCAACCCTGGCGGCAATTTTCCTTTGGATGTCGCCTCCCAGACTACTGGGCTTCCTGGCCGGGTTGATTTTACTGACCTATCTCGGAATCGTCCTGGTGATTGACCTTGAGCACCGCCTGATCCTCCACCCTACAAGCCTGGCCGGGGCCGCTTTGGGACTTGGGATTGGCACCCTGACCCACGGGATCATCAACACTTTGATCGGCGGTGCGTTTGGATATGTCCTCATGCTCGGCCTGTACTACCTCGGGATTGCGTTCAGCCGGTATCTATCGCGGCGGCGCGGCACAGAGATCGAGGAGGAGGCACTGGGATTTGGCGATGTGAACCTGGCGGGCGTGCTGGGACTTGTGCTGGGTTGGCCATTGATCTGGATCAGCCTGCTTTTCGGGATTTTGGCTGGAGGTGTGATCAGCCTGGCCATTATTCTCGGCATGCTGGTCTCACGGCGCTACCGGGCTTTTACAGCGATCCCCTACGCGCCGTTCCTCATTCTGGGAGCCGTGTTTTTCCTTTATCGGTAAGCGCCCGTACTTAAGCAGGATTGTGCACATAGCGGCTGGCTCATAGGATTAAATCGGAGAAAGGCTAACTGCTCGATGAATCTGCTCAAGGCATTCGTTCAGAAGCGGCAATCGGTCCCTCTGGGAGGCTCCTCACGCAGGGGGCAAAGCCTGGTGGAAATCGCCATTGCATTCCCGTTCATGCTGATGCTCCTATCGGGAATGCTGGAATTCGGATTCATGCTGAATCACTATATCGCCCTGACCGATTCCACCCGCGAGACGGCGCGCGTGTTTAGCAATTTCAGCCCCTTCAACGAAGACGGCACTGACAATGTCGTAGGTTTCTACGCCAACGCCGCCGGTTATCTTGTTGACAATCTCGAGCCGCAATTTGCAGAAGATACCTCCCGCCGCATCACCCTTGACTCGGCCAGAGACGATGTCGTCATCTCGGTCTTCAGTATCCACAACAATGCCGTCATCCGCTTCCCGGATTCGCTCGGCGGACAGTACCAATGGTTTGGCAATTTAGACTCACGTTTCTCAAACGAAGAAATCGAATCCCGCCTGATTGCCGGCGCCCCGGATACGGGCATCCTGCTCGTGGAAGTATTCTACAATTATGACCAGGTGCTGGCATTGCCTTGGATTCAAGCCTTCCTGCCCGACCCTGTAACCTTGCACGCTTACACCATCATGCCTCTTTCTGCCGCAGAGCCAACGCCGACGCCGTCTCCCTGATGATGAAAAACTGGAAAGTCAAATGACGATGAATCATTTCAAAAAATCATCTCGTAACACCGAACGCGGACAGGCCATCATCCTGATCGCCTTTGCGGTTATGGGTCTGTTCGCCATGGTCGGTCTGATGATTGACGGCGGCATCATGCTGCTGGAATATGGCCGCCTCAAGCGCGCCGTGGATGCGGCCGCGATTTCAGCCGCCCTTCAATTTCGCGAAGGATTCACCATCCAGGAATTGACCGATGCGGCCGTCGAATTGCTCCTCTTAAATCAAGTGAATGTGGAACAGACCGACATCATCATCGAAACCTGTGAAACAAATCCGGGCGATCCTGTGCTCTGCACAGATCCGCCGCGCAAACTGGTGCGCGTCTTCGCATCCGAAGTCGTTGATTTTGGTTTTATGCCCGTCCTGGGAATTCCCAATGGCACCATCTCCACCGCCGCGGTCGGTGAAGCCGCTTCAGTGGATGTCGTCATCGTTCTGGACGCCTCCGCCTCCATGTCCGCGGAAGGCGGCGGCGACCCGAACCGAAACGATGATCCGCTGGACGACCCGGCTCAATGCAACCCCACAGACACTTGCCATCCCTTCCGCGAGATCAAGGATGTGGCCATTGATTTTGTCGGTCAACTCTTCCTTGAAAATGTTGACACACCCGTCGGCTACGACCGCGTGGGAATCGTCACCTTCGACCGCGACGCACACCTGATGCTTCCCATGACGGCCATTGAAGCAGACGTGATCAACGCCATTAATGACCTGGATGTATTTCAGCCCCTGCCTTGCGACGTCAACTTCGGTCCCTGCCTTAACTACCCCGACACCGACGGTGATACAATCGTTCCCGAACTCGAAGATTATGTCGGCCTGGAATGTCCGCGATACCGTAATACAGTTCCCAATAATCCGTCGTCTTGCACATCCAGCAATATCGGGGATGGCTTACGCGTGGCCGGTAATGAGTTCGCCGAACCTCCCATCCGCGAGGATTCTCTCTGGGTCGTTATCTTGCTCGCGGGCGGCCCCGCCAACACCGGCGTTGTAAGCAACCCAAGCGGAGACGGGCAGGAATGGCCCGACCGATTTTGCCCTCCCTCCACATGGGCATCGCCTTTCTGCCGTGACGCGTCCGCCTCCTCGCGGCACGACAGCAGCGACACAGACCACTATGACGCCGACGACTACGCCCGCGACATGGCCGATTTCGTATCCGATCCTGAAGACGGACAGGGTGCGGTGGTGTTCACCATCGGCCTGGGCAACCTGATCAATAATGCGCCGTCCGGCGACCCGGATGCCGGAGCACAACTGCTCTGCTATGCCGCAACAATATGCGAAGATCCAAACGATCCGGATGACATGTACTATTTCGCGCCCGACCCCGCCGAGTTGTCGGAAATCTTTAGACAGATCGCCGAGAACATTGCAACACGCCTGAGCCAGTAAGCCGCTGGCAGAAGAGACGTCTTATGAACCGATTCTTTTCTCCCAAACAAAAACCCCGGCCGCCTCACGGATCATCGGCCCAAGGGATGCTCGAATTTGCCCTGGTCCTGCCGGTGCTCCTGCTCCTGCTGATCGGAATCCTCGAGTACGCGCGGCTGTTCTATGCCTGGCTCATCGTTGAAAACTCCACTCGATTCGGCGTGCGCATCGCGACTACCGGTCAGTATGAACTGGGCTACTGCGTTGACGGCCCGGACGACGGTCTGGTCGCCTGCGGCGGCGACGACGAGGACGCCGAAATTGACGAGGCGCGCATCCCCACCATCAAAGACGAGACCCGCCGTATCATCATCGGTCTGCCTTACGATGAGGGCCTGACCGAAGCCGACGAAGAGTATCTCAAGATTACTGTCTGCGGTAACCCCAACTTCACCTTTACGCCGCCGCAAATGGGCGGTCCGCAGTACGCGGAATGCGACCCTGGAGAATTCGCCGGCGCACCCGGCCAGCACGTGTTTGTCGCCACAGACTACAACTTCCGCTTTATGGTCCTGCCGATCTTCGGCATCCAGCCAACCATGATCCACCTGGCTTCCTATCGCGAGGGCACGGTGGAACAGTTTCGTGTCTCGCGTTTGGTGAACCTGCCGCCTACCTCGTCCGTGGCAATTCCCCCCACCAACACGCCGCCTCCCACCGCCACTCCCGTACCAACAGAGACCCCACTCCCAACGCTCACCCCGTCGCGGACCAATACGCCTCCCGCCACAGCGACCCCAACAGCCACGCGCACACCCACCACTACTCCGACAACCAGTTTGACCCCCAGCATCACACCCACGCGCACACGACGGCCCACTCGTACGCCGACCCGCACACCGACTATCACGCTGACCCCCTCGAGGACGCTGACACCATCCAAGACACTGACGCCGTCGCGCACACCCACACCTTCCAGGACGCCGACACCCTCCCGGACTTTAAGCCCGACGCTCACGCGCACACCGACCCGGACCCGCACCCCCTCGCGTACACCGACGCCCTCCAACACACCGACGCGTACTCTGACCCCATCCAGGACGCCCACCCGTTCGGCCACACCGACCAGAACGTATACACCGACGCCGTCGCGCACACCGACCCCGTCCCGAACACCCACACGCACACTGACGCCATCCAGGACGCCCACGCGGACTTACACGCCGACGCGAACGCCCACGCCGATTTCCTCTCCGACCTTCACCCCGACACGGACTCCGACCACCTGCTTTGACTGCTAGTCGGTGCATAAATAGAAAATCCCGGCAAAGCGTTTTTACTTTGCCGGGATTTCTTTTGCGGTATAATCCCGCCCGCAAACGTCACGAAAGGAGGTGTCACGGCAATATCATTGGGAAGGACAGCGCACGGTCTTTAGTTAGGCAATGCAGGCAGATGCGTGACTAAAGATGACGAGGACGAGGGTTCTGCGGCGCGAGCCGCGGCCAACTGTCCCGAGCGGAGCCCCGAAGGGGCGCAGTCGAAGGACAGGAAAATCGAAAGATCAGCGGATGCCCTCCGGGCC
>DAOTXP010000042.1:0-5914 GCA_034435275.1 Anaerolineales bacterium
GGCTGGCGTAATGTGGCGGCGAGTTTTTCCAGTGCATTTGCCGCATGTGGGTGATGAAAGCGCGTCTGTCGTGACGTTTTACGTGCGGCGAGATACAGGGTAAGCGCCTCATGAAGATTGACTTTGATCTCGGAAATGAGTTTTGTGCGCGGGATGTGATACCGCCCCTGGTCGTCCTTTTCAATGGGATATTGCCCCGTCAGTTCGATGCGGTCGCGGTAGACGATGGTGCGATCCACCTCCAGCCGCTGCGCCATTTCAATATCCGAATAGGCGCGCTGGATGTACAACCGCTTCATTTCTTCGAGTCGTTCTGCTTTGGTCATTCCGCTCATATCGGCTCCCAAATACAGCGTCCCGAAGGACGCCCCCTATGGCTGGTCTGCCCGGCCAAACAACCTTCGGGACGGTTATTCATCTTTCCGATCGGTCCTTTGCAACAGCATAGCACAAGACCCTGTCGAATTCTGCAACATTTTCATTGCTGGTTTTTGCGAAACGGCCACAAACCTCCCTTGCCATCTTCACTGATGAGCAGTCCTTTGGTTTCGAGTGATGGGAGGGTCCTTGTCACTTCAGAGCGGTTCAACCCCAACAGGCGGGCGATGAACCCCGCTTTTTTGCCTGGATGCTCTTCTATTTTACGATAAATCTTTTCCGCCCGTTCATGGTTCATTGGTCGTGCCATGACACACCTCCGCAGCGTGGATTTTGTCCACTGTACGAGAGGTATGTTGCAGGTATTGCAACACGGAAACAGGAATCAAAAATTTGCCCGACAGAGAGAATCTCCATCGGGCAAAACATTCGAACCTTCCGACATTCAACCTGCTCGCAGGCTAATCCGCCGGCACCGCCTCGGGCGCCTCTTCCTTCGCGCCCACGGCCTCCGCCAGCCCGTATTGCGTCTCCAACTGGTGGCGGAACTGCTGTGTGTACAGGCGGTAGTAGTGCCCGCGCAATTTCAGCAACTCGGCGTGCGTGCCCTGCTCCTGGATGCGGCCGTCCTCGATGACCAGGATGCGGTCCGCCCTGCGAATCGTACTCAGGCGGTGGGCGATGACGAAAGACGTGCGTCCCTTCATCAGGTTCTCCATGCCGCGCTGGATGAGCGCCTCGGTCAGCGTGTCCACCGACGAGGTGGCCTCGTCCATGATGAACAGTTCAGGCTTGGCCAGCACGGCGCGCGCCAGACTGATCAACTGCTTCTGTCCCACCGAGAGCAGGACGCCGCCCTCGCCGACCTCTTCGTCGTAACCCTTTGGGAGCATGACGATGAAGTCGTGCGCGCCGGCGATCTTGGCGGCTTCCAGAATTTCGTCGTCGCTGGCGTTCAGCCGCCCGTAGCGGATATTCTCCTTGACCGTCCCGGAGAACAGGTGCGGTGTCTGCAATACCACGCCGATGCGCGAGTGGATGCTCTGCAGGGTGTACCCGGTGTAGTCGCGCCCGTTGATGCGGATGACGCCTTCGCGCGGCTCGAAGAAGCGGCACAGCAGGTTGACGATGGTGGACTTCCCGCCGCCGGTCGGGCCGACCAGGGCGATGGTCTCGCCGGGGCGGACGCGCAGGCTGAAGTCCGAGAGGACGCGCACCCGGTCTTCGTAGTAGAACTCGACGCGGTCGAATTCGATCTCGCCCATCAAGGTCTGCGCCTCGACCGCATCGGGTCTATTCTGGACCTCGGGGGCTGTGTCCACCACCTTGAAGATTCTTTCGGCGGACGCGATGGAGTGCTGCATCTCGGCGTAGACGCGCGCCAGGTCCTGCACTGGCCACATCATGAAGGTCAGGTAGGCCACGAAGGCGGAGATGCCGCCGATGGTCATCGCCCCAGCTTGAATCTGAATCCCGCCGTAGCCGACGATGAAGCCCAGCGCCACGGCCGCGATGATCTGCACGGTGGGCAGGAAGAGCGCCGAGAGCCACGCGGCGCGGTACGAGGCGCGGTACATCGCGCCGGTGAGCACCTGGAACTCTTTCAGGTTTTCGGCCTCGCGTCCCAATGCTTTTACCACGCGCACGCCCTGGATGTTCTCATTGTACGCGCCGGTGATCTTCGAGTTGGCGCGGCGTGAGGCGCGGAACTCCACCAGGATCTTCTTGCGGAACTGGATGGCGATGGCGATCAACAGCGGGATGATGGTGAGCACGATCAGGCCGAGTTTCCAGTTGATGATCATCATGAATGTGGTGGAGGTGATGATGTTCATGACAGCCCAGGTCGTGTCGAGCAGGCCCCAGGTCAGCAGGTCGGCGACGCGGCCGGTGTCCGAGGTGACGCGCGCCATCAGGCGCCCCACCGCGTTCTGGCTGTAGAACGAGAGCGAGAGGTCCTGCAGGTGATTGAACAGCAGGCGGCGCAGGTCGTACTGGATGCGCTCGCCGAGCACGCCCGCCAGGTAGATGAACGTGAACACCAGCCCGGCTTGCAGGATGATGAAACTCGCGTACCAGGCCGCCAGGCGCGCCACCGCGGCGCGGTCGCCGGCGATGATGCCGGTGTCCACGATCTGCTTGTTCAGGTAGGTGAAATACGCATCCAGCACCGACGTGAACAGGATGGTCACCAGAAAACCGAGCACCCACTTGCGGTGGGGGGCCATCAGCGCCACGATGCGCTTGAAGACCGGCGCGGTCAACTGGCTGGTGTATTCTTCTTCTTCGAGTTCGATTAATTCATCAGACATTTTTACTCCTCGCACCCCTCTCCCATTTAGGGAGAGGGGCAGGGGGTGAGGGTCGATTTAATTCGCGCGTGCAATCTCTTGTTCCAGTTCCTCATCAATGCGGGTCTGGATGTCGTAGATGCGGCGGTACATGCCGCCGTCCTGGGTCAGCAGTTCTTCGTGCGTGCCCATTTGAACCACTTCGCCTTTATCCAAAACGAGGATGAGGTCCGCGATCATGACCGACTGGATGCGGTGGGCGATGATGAACGTGGTTCGGTCTTTCATCAGCGCATTGAGCGCCTCGCGGATCTCGGCCTCGGTCTCCAGATCCACGGACGAAGTTGAATCGTCCAGGATCAGGATGCGCGGGTCCTTGAGCAGGGTGCGGGCGATGGCCACGCGCTGTTTCTGTCCGCCGGAGAGAGTCACGCCCTTCTCGCCGACCAGCGTGTTGTAGCCGTCGGGGAACGCGGCGATCACCTCATGCACGGCCGCGGCCTTCGCGGCGCGCTCCACTTCCTCCTGCGAGACCTGGCGGCCGACGCCGTAAGTGATGTTCTCGCGGATCGAGCGGCTGAACAGGAACGGCTCCTGCTCCACGATGCCGATCTGACGGCGCAGGTACTCGCGCGGATAGTCCTTCAACTCCACGCCGTCCAGCAGGATGCGCCCGTCGCTGTACTCGTAGAAGCGCGGCAGGAGATTGACCAGCGTGGTCTTGCCCGAGCCGGTCGAGCCGAGCAGGGCGATGGCCTGCCCGGGCTTGCAATGGAACGAGATGTCCTTCAGCACGGTCTGGTTGTCTTCATAGTTAAACGAAACGTTCTCGAAGACCAGGTCGCCGCGCACCGGACCCTTGGGCTGGACTCTGCCTTCGGTCAGCGGTTCGCGGTCTTCCTTGACGATGTCCATCAGGCGCGTGTACGAGACCAGCCCGGTCGAGGTCTGCACGATCATGCGGCCGAGGTTGCGGATCGGCCAGATTAGCCAGGTGAGCAGGCCGATGTACGCCAGGTATGTGCCGACCGTGATCGTGCCGTTGATGGCGAGGTTCGCGCCATAGACGTAGCCGAAGATCATCTGAAAGCCGAGCACCACGTCGGAGAGCGGCCAGAATAGCGAGTGCATCTTCAACAGCCGCCTGCCGCGCAGGAACTTCTCCCAGTTATCTTTCTCGAACTTGTTCATCTCGTAACTCTGGCGGGCGAAGGCCTTGACCACGCGCACGCCGGTCAGGTTTTCCTGCAGGGTCGTGGACAGCACCGCTTCCTGCGCCTGGTATTCCTCGTAGCGCTTGGTGGTCTGTTTGAAGAACCAGACCGAGACGGCCAGGATGAACGGAATGACGACCACCGAAACGAGCGCCAACTGGACGTTTAGTTGAATCAGCGCCACGAAGTTGATGACGAACAACAGCACGATGCGTCCCACACCGATGGCCTGTTCGTTGAAAAAGCGGCGCAAGGCATCCACGTCCGATGTGACGCGCTCGACCAGGTCGCCCGTCGGCGTCTTGCCGTGATAGGCGAAACTCAGGCGCTGGATGTGATCGAAGAGATAGTCGCGCAGGCGGCGCGTCACACCCTCGGCGGTGTAGGCCGCCAGGCGACCTGAAATGTAGGCGAACCCGCCTTCGAACAACGCCAGCACGATGAAGCCGACGCCGATGAGAAGCAATGTCTGGCTCAGGGAACCGAGCAGTCGTTCGCCCTGTGTCAGCACGTTGTCGGCGAAATAGCGCAATAGAAGATATGTGGCCGTCTTTGCCAGGGCCGAGATCGCCAGCGCGGCGGTCGCGCCGACGTAGGGCAGGCGGTAGTCGGTCATCATGCGCCACACCCCGGCGATGCGATTCTTGGTCAAGGCGCGGCGGAAGTCGAAGGGTTGCAGCGAGGTTGCAGCAGTTGTCATTCTCATTCTCCTGAAAACAGCGACAAAAAAGCCACGGAGTGCTTCGCAAAGCGCATCCGTGGCATGAGACCAGGGTAGAAGTATGACCTAGGGACGGTCAACAGGCGCGCTCCGCGAAGGGAACAATTTTCCAGCAGAATCGGGTGTAACGAAGATCAAAACGTTCACGGGCGCGTCTCCTTTCTATAGAATTACGAACGGGCCGAGTCTATCACGGGTGGGGGAGGGGTGTCAAGGAACGCGGCGAAATGCGATGATCAAACCGTCTGCGCGAGGTTATTGATCCATTTGCGCGTGAAGAAGCGGCGCATGCCCAGAGTCCATTTGGTGACCTCCTCGCTCATCACGAACAGATACACCCAGTAGACCGGCAGGTGGAGCACGAACGCGGCGAAGGCGGCCATCGGCACGCCCAGAATCCAGATGATCATGCCATCCAGGAACAGGGCGAAGCGCGTGTCGCCGCCGGCGCGGAAGATGGCGACGATGAGCGTGGCGTTCATGGACCGCAGCCAGAGAAATGAACAGCTAACCATCAATATGCGCCGTGCGTCTTCGATCACCTGTGGCGAGACTTTGTACAAGGCGAAGACGAAATCCGAGGCCCAGAACGCCAGCGCGCCGACCAGCATCCCCGCGACCATCACCAGTCCCAGTGAGCGCGCCGCGTAGGTGTAGGCCGCGTCCGCTTCGCCCGCGCCGATGCGGTTGCCCACCAGCACCGAGGTCCCGCTGGTGACGGCGAAGAACAGCACCAGCGCCATCTGGTCTACTGTCGCCACGATGTTGATGGAGGCGATGGAGTCCGTGCTGATGTGCGCGTAGATCGCGTTATAGGTCGTGACGCCCAGCGACCAGAACAACTCGTTGAGGATGACCGGCAGGACGGGTTTGAAGATGCTGGCAAAGAACGAGGCATCCAGGCTGGTGAGTTCGCGCAGGCTGGCCGCGATGGGCGACTTCCGAATATAAGTGGTGGCAACCATCGCCACACATTCGACGGCGCGGGCGATCAATCCCGCCGCGGCCGCGCCGAGTACGCCCATCTTTGGCAGGCCGAAGTGGCCGAAGATCAGTCCATAGGCCAGCACGATATTCAGGAACAGGGCCGTGATACTAACCGCCACCGGCGTTTTGACTTCGCCGGTGCTGCGCAATATCAACGCGAAACTGAACGAGACCGCGAAGAAGAAATACGCCCACGCGTAAATCTGGAGATATTGACTGCCCAGCGCGATCACGTTTGGGTCTTCCGAATAGATGCCCAGCACGACAGCGGGAAAAAATTCGGCCAAAACAAAGAAGACCCCGGCCGCGGCCAGCGCCAGCAT
>DAOTXP010000043.1:0-4547 GCA_034435275.1 Anaerolineales bacterium
TTCCCTTCGTCAAGCGGCTTGGCTATCCCGTTCCCGATTTTGACTTTTCCGTTCCGGGTGTGACTTCCATTTCAGCCGACCTGCACAAGTACGGGTACGCCGCGAAGGGCGCCTCGGTCGTTCTCTATCGGACCCGCGAACTGCGCCGTCATCAGATGTTCGTCTCCACCGACTGGCCGGGCGGAATCTATCCCTCGCCGACGCTGGCCGGCACGCGTCCCGCGGGGCCGATTGCGGCCGCGTGGGCGCGCTTGAATTATCTAGGCGAGGAGGGCTATCTCCGAATCACGGATGCCGTGATGCGGACCACCAGAGCCATGCAGGAGGGTGTAAATGCCATCCCCGGTCTGAAAGTACTCTCCGACCCGGAGATGAGCGTCTTCGCGATTGCCTCCGATTCGATGGACGTTTATGAGATTGCTGATGAACTTTCACTGCGCGGCTGGCACCTCGACCGCCAGCACTTCCCGCCCAGCCTGCACATGACGGTCAACTTCGTCCACGCGCAGACGGCGGGAGAATTTTTACGCGACCTGGCCGCGTGCGCGGAGACCGTCCGCCGGCCGTCGCTTCGAAAAACGGCGACCAACTTCATCGTCCGCGCCGCGAACGGCTTGACGCGAATCCTGCCCGAGACGTGGGTCAGCAATCTGATGGGCAAGTTGTCCGCTTTGCTGGGCGGAGGAAGTGGTCTGCCGAGTCGTATGGCGCCGATGTATGGACTGATCGGCACGCTCCCCAATCGAGGGGATTTGAAGGAGTTGGTGTTAGACCTGTTGGATTCGATGACGCGTTCAACGGAGTAACCACGGAGACCACAGAGCGCACAGAGAAGAACTCTGTGTTCTCCGTGTGCTCTGTGGTGAGACTACGCCCGAAGAGGAGCAACCATGTCCACCACAGCATCCGCACAACCGAAGAAGTATCTCTCGTTCTGGACGAAACTGGTTTACGGCACCGGCGACTGGGGCACGGCCGGATACGGCACCCTGCGCCAGATCTTCTACGCCATCTTCCTGACCGATGTGGTCGGGCTGGAGCCGCGGCTGGCTTCCATCGCCGCGCTGGTCGGCATCATCTGGGACGCCATCAACGATCCGCTGGTGGGCATGCTCAGCGACCGCGTGCGCACGCGCTGGGGCAGACGGCGTCCGTTCCTGCTGTGGTTCTCCATTCCCTATGGCCTGAGTTTCCTGTTGCTGTGGTTTGCCCCGCCCTTCGACGGGCAGGTGGCCAAGGCAATTTTCATCACCCTCGCCTTTATGATCTCGGACACGCTGGAGACTCTGGTGGCTGTGCCGTTCTCCGCGCTGACCCCGGAACTGACTCCCGATTACGACGAGCGCACCTCGCTGACCGGCTTCCGCATGTTCTTCAACCTGGCGATTTCGCTGGTCACGGCCGTGGCCGCGCCCGCCATCGTGGATGGCGTGATTGCGGGCGGGGGAACGCAGCAGCAAGGTTATCTCGTTACTGCGGCCATATTCGGCGGCATGGCGGCGATTCCTTTTCTGCTCATCTTCGCGGTGGTGCGCGAGCATCAACTGACTCCCGAACAGACTCACCAGACTTCGTTCATCGAGACCGTGCGCACGGCCTGGGCTAACATTCCCTTCCGCTTTGCCACGGCCGTCTACATGCTGAATTGGATCACCTTCGATCTCGTGGCGCTGGTCCTGCCGTTCTATCTGCTTTATTGGATTTCAAGCGGAAACCTGCTGGCGCAGGCTTCGGTCTTTGGCGTGAGCCTGCCCATCGAGTCGGCGGTCTTCGCGATCCTGCTCATCACCGCGGTGGCCATCCTGCCGGTCTGGGTCTGGATCTCGAATCGATTCAGCAAACAGACGGCGTACATGGTTGGGATGATCTTCTGGGCCATTGTGCAACTGGTGATCTTTTCGATTCGGCCCGGACAGGTGAACGTGATCCTGTTCATGAGCTTCCTCGCGGGCATCAGCGTTTCGTCCGCGCATCTCCTGCCCGACGCGCTCTTCCCCGATGTGATCGAATGGGACGAACTGCGCACGCGCCGCCGCGCCGAGGGAATCTATTACGGCGTCAAGAACTTCATTCGCAAATTGACCGGTGCGCTGGCAATCTTCATCGGCCTGCAAACTCTCGGCTGGTTTGGTTACCAGACTCCTCCCGAAGGCGCGACACAGTTCATGCAGCCTGAGTCGGCGTTGACGGCGATCCGCGTGCTCATCGGACCGTTCGGCGCGATCCTGCTTTTCAGTGCGGTGACGATGGCTTGGTTCTATCCGCTGACGAGGGAGAGACACGCGCGGATAAGGAAGCTTCTGGAAAAGCGGAAGGCTGCGAATTAACGGTCGTTTATCCTTCTGGAAAAAATTACTTTACGGCTCCGGCGATTGGGGGCTATCCTCCTCCGGCATGTTGCGTTCGGTCTTCTATGCCATCTATCTCACCGACGTGGTCGGCCTGGAGGCGCGCATCGGTTCGTTCGCCGCGCTGGCGGGAATCGTCTGGGATGGAGTCAACGACCCCCTCGTTGGGATGATCAGCGACCGGGTCCGCACGAAGCGGGGGCGTCGTCTGCCCTTCCTGCTCTGGTTCGGAATCCCGTTCGGCTTGTCGTTTCTCCTGCTGTGGTGGGCGCCGCCGTGGGAAAGTCAACTGGCGCTGGCGGTCCACATCACACTGGCCTTTGCCATCGCCGATACGCTCAGCACGCTCATCGCCATCCCGTTCCTTTCCCTGACCCCCGAACTGACTCCCGATTACGACGAGCGCACCTCGCTGACCAGTTTCCGCACTTTCTTCCAACTGACCTCCGCGCTGACGGTCGTCCTGGCCGCGCCGATGATCGTGGATGCGATGCTGGCCGCGGGCTACAGCCAGCAACAGGGCTTCCTGCTGGTGGGGGCGATTTTCGGCGCACTGGCTGTTCCGCCCTACCTGCTGATGGCCTTTCTCTTCAAAGAGAAAAAACTGGACGAAGAGATTCGGCCGATTTCACTGTCCGAGATGCTGAGAACCGCCTGGGCCAATAAACCGTTTCGTTTCGTGGCGGGCATTCACACGATGAACTGGTCGGCGGTGGATATGGTCGCGGTGACCTTCCCTTATTTTGCGTTGTACTGGATCGCGCGCGGCGACCCGCTGGCGACGGTGCGCGTCTTCGCCCTGGACCTGGCGCTGGAGTCCGCTTTTCTGGGCGCGCTCATGCTGACGTGCATCCTGTTCATCCCGTTTTGGTTGTGGGTGGCGCGCCGCACGAACAAGCGCAGGGCCTACATAACAGGTATGCTCTTCTGGATTTTTATCCAGTGCCTCATCTTCACCGTCCAGCCCGGACAAATTGGGTTGATGCTGGGACTCTCCGTGCTCGCTGGGGTCGGCCTGTCCTCGGCCTATGTGTTACCCGATTCGATCTTCCCCGACATCCTCGAATGGGATGAGTTGCGAACGCGCCGCCGCCAGGAGGGAATCTATTACGGGGCGCGCGCCTTCATCCGCAAGATGACCGGCGCGCTGACCATCTTTATCACATTGCAATTGCTTGGCTGGGCGGGTTATCAGAATCCGCCCGCGGGCGCGACATATTTCACGCAACCGCCCTCCGCGTTGACCATGATCCGCCTGCTGGTCTCGCCGTTCGGGGCAATCATGCTTTCGGGCGCGGTGCTGATGGCCTGGCTGTATCCTCTCAGCCGCGAGAAACATGGACGGATTCGACGATTGTTGGAGAGGAGAAAAGATAGACCAACCGAATAACAAAAAGCGGCCTGTTTTGGCCGCCCGTTGGTCAGCGGATCGTCACTTGAATGGTGGCGGTTGCCACTCGGTCGTCAGTATACACGACCAGCAACTGAACGGCATACAGCCCATTCAGGCCGGTCGTATCCCACTCGGCCAGCACACCCTCGTCGACCGGCACGGTCACGTCACCGCCGAGCAGGAGCCATTCCTGCGGATTCAGTCCCTTACCCACCTGCATACGATAATATTGGAAACCGTCCCCGCCGGCTGCACCGATGATGGTCACCCTGCCGCTGACCTCGGCGAACATGGACGGCGAGGTGATGTGCACGTTCGGATTCACCGGCGCGGGCTGGATCACATCGTACGTGTCCGGCGGAATCTCCACGCCCGCCGATTCGGCCCAGGCGCGCGCCTCCGGCGGGACGGCCAGGAACACGCGTTCCTCCACCAGTTCGGGCGGCGTGAAGACCGTGGCCAGAAAGCCGGTCTCGCGGTTGATGGGTATGGCGCGGTACAGGTTATCAGCCTGGGTCGGTTCACTGCCGTTCAGGAAGATCTCGCTCACGATTTCGGGACAATCCCGCGTCGGCAACAGGCCGGACGGGTTGCACACCTCCATCGTCGTGATCCCGACCGGCGCGGCCCAGCCGTCCGCCGAAAGGCCGCGGCTGGCGGCCTGCATCAGCGCGGACCACAGCACCGCCGGCAGGCGCGGCGTGATCTCCCCGCCCTGCAAAAGCGACGCGCCGCCGCGCGAGCCGGTCCAAGCGGCGACCACGCGCTCCGGCGTGTAGCCCACCAGCCAGGCGTCCGCGCCGCCG
>DAOTXP010000044.1:0-1640 GCA_034435275.1 Anaerolineales bacterium
TTCCCTTCGGCGAAGCGCGGACAGTTCCCGCCTCCCCCATCACGGTGACCGATTTCGGATTTACAGGTCAGCGCAATTTGGGCGGCACAGGCTTGATGGATTATCGCGAAGCATCCCGCAGGGACAATGCCCGTTGGTACGACCCTTCGTTAGGCAGATTCACCAGCGCAGACACGCTCGTCCCTGCCGGGGTGCAGGGCTATGACAGGTACGCGTATGCAAATAACAATCCCGTGCGATATACGAATCCGTCGGGACACAGGATTAGTGATGGGTGCAACACAGAAGGTTGTGGAGGAACTGCTGAAGACGCAATCCGAGGGCTTATATTGGGCGGCAATCAGAATGGTGCAATTCGTCGAGCTATTGTGCATTACAAGGTTGATACTCATGGAGCGTCTGTAACATATGATGAAAGCTTCAATGGGGATGGGATTACTGACGATTCCAGACATATCAGAATAGGTCCATCAGCCTTAAGGTCCCCCGGCTATTTAGGCGCGACCATTTTCCACGAGAGTGTACATGTTGAACAACATCTTGAAGATCGTGCTTATGAACCGGAAGATGAAAATGACTTCATAGGGGCCGCTGGTGATTGGGTGAATGAAGCAGAAGCTTATAAAAAGGAACTTGATTTGGCAATCTATTTTGGACTTTCAGCGGAGGAGACAGAGAGCATCGAGGGAAACCTTAATTCTATGATTGCCCTCTTACCTCCAGCGGTATTGGAACGCTATCAAAACGGAAATTATAGTATGGAGGGGTTGGGCGTGTGTGATGTAAATATCTATGCATGTCCATGAATAAGGAAAGTGGAATGAATAGGCGTATCCCTTTATTCCTTTTGCTCATTTCTGTGCTCATTGGCGCTTGCGACCTTACAATCCCGCCAGACAATTACAGCACACAGAACCAGGCGCTGGAATTAACACTACGATTTGAGCAAACAACCTACTATGTTAGCGAGCCTGTAGTTGCAGTTGTAACTCTGAGGAATATTGGAAAGGAAGCGATTCTTATTAATTCACGAATGGCTATGGATCTGCCCTACCGTCCTTCTCCAATTCGGGAAATTGCGTTCAAGGTCACAACTCCATCTGGTGAGAATTACTGGCCTAGCGTGAAAATCAACAACTGGTTTGTTCAAAGCAGTGACTTTGTTGCTCTCAGCCCGGGTGATTACATGGAGAAAAACTACAACTTAAGTGCGTCTTCTTACGAGTTTATCGAAGGTGGTGTTTATCGAGTGGTTGCGAATTATCAGAACAATATTGATCCGAGCTATATTGATCCCGACGATACTCGCATTGCTTGGAAGGGAGAATTGAACTCCAACGAAGTATTCCTAACGATAATACCTTGATGTCCTCGCACGGCGTGGGTCTCCTGTCTCCGCCGAGGCGTGACCGTCAGGTCTCTCAAACCGCAAAGGTGGTACACTCCATATATGTCTTCGGCTCATCCTGACGGCACGACCCTTCGACACGGCTTCGCCAGTCAGGGCAACGCCTACACCGCCTACCAGTTCACCTCCCAGCGCAATGAGACCGCCCTCGGGCTGTATTTCTATAACGCCAGGTGGTACGACCCCGCCCTGGGACGCTTCACCCGCGCGGACACCATCGTCCCTGCTGGGG
>DAOTXP010000045.1:0-1661 GCA_034435275.1 Anaerolineales bacterium
CACCAATTCGTCGAGGTTTTCATTGCGGACGGTGAATCCCGCCGCGGCCGCGTGCCCGCCGTGACGGACGAGCAGATCGGCGCATTCATCCAGCGCGTGCGTGATGTGGAATTCGGGGATCGAACGGCACGAGCAGCGCGTGGTCTCCTCGCCGTAATGGCCGACGATGGATGGGCGGTAATAGGTTTCGGTGAGGCGCGAGGCGGCCAGTCCAACCACGCCATGATTGAATTCTGGATCGACGGCGAATAGCAGGAGCGGATCGTCCTGCCCTTCGAGGGCAAGGACTTCGGCCTTGGCCTGAATCTCTTTTGTGAGTTGCTGGCGCTGGCGGTTCTGTACGTCCAACTGCTGGGCGAGCTGGCCCGCCTCGAACACATCGGTGGTGGTGAGTAATTGATAGGATGCCAGCGCGGATTCCAGCCGCCCCGAGGCGTTCAGGCGCGGACCGAGCATGTAGCCGATGTGGGTCGCGCCGATCTTGGCCAGCGGAATCTCGGCCACGCTGGCGAGGGAGAAGAGTCCCTGCCGCGCGGTCTGCCGCATTTGACGCAGGCCGCCGCGCACGAGGGTGCGGTTTTCGCCCGTGAGAGGCGCCAGGTCCGCGACGGTGCCGAGAGCGACCAGATCGAGGAAAGTTTCAAGTTGCAGGTTGGAAGGTTGAAGATTGGCAAGGATGGCCGCTACGATCTTGTAGGCAATGCCCACGCCTGCCAGATATTTTTCTGGATAGGAGTCGCCTTCCTGCTTGGGGTTGACCACGGCCAGCGCGGCGGGGATGTCGCCCGAGGGTTCGTGATGGTCCGAGATCACGAGGTCCAGGCCCAGGTCGCGCGCGTGGCGGGCTTCGTCGGGAGAGCGGATGCCGCAGTCCACGGTGATGACCAGTTTGACGCCGTCGTTCGCCAGGGCCGTCAGCGCTTCGTTGTTGAGGCCGTAGCCTTCATCGAATCGGTTGGGGATGTATTCGCGGACATCTCCGCCGAGAGCGCGTAACGCCGTGACCAGCAGCGCGGTGGCGGTGACGCCGTCCACATCGTAATCGCCGTAGATGGCGATGGGCTCGGCGCGGTCGAGCGCGAAGCGGATGCGTTCGACCGCCGCGTCCATGCCTTTCATCTGGAAAGGATTCGTATCGAAGGGCGTTTCGGCTTTGAGGAAGGCGCGGGCGGACGCGTCGGTGGCATAGCCGCGGTTGAAGAGGATTTGCCGCAGAACGGAAGGAAAGGCCGCCAGCGCGGCATCGGCTTCGGGGGTGATGGGCGGCGGGATGAGCCAGCGGTTTTTGTGAGTCATGTATCAGGTCGGGAGTATAAGCGGGGAACGACAGGGACGGAAGGGTATCGTGAAGGCCTTGCATGGGTTATTCTTTGCGGCGAATTTTTCTTCGTTCTCCGCGGCGAACATCCCCGGCAAACCCATGAGATTGGCCACTCCCCGTCTGATACCATGCTGTCTGGTTAGTAGATGAAGCGATTAATAAGGGTCGTATCCCCTCCGCTGCGCTTCGGGGAGGCTGCGCGGCCAGCGGGCATTGTCCCTGCGGGATGCTTCGCGATAATCCATCAAGCCTGTGCCGCCCAAATTGCGCTGACCTGTAAATCCGAAATCGGTCACCGTGATGGGGGAGGCGGGAACTGTCCGCGCTTCGCCGAAGGGAA
>DAOTXP010000046.1:0-2303 GCA_034435275.1 Anaerolineales bacterium
GTAGCGCGGTCAATGGAGACATCCGTATCAGCCACCAACAGGCGCAACTCGGCATTTTTGATAATCATGCGGCCGGCGGCGAGCGACTCGATCTTCGCGCCGGTGTCATAGACCGCCACCTCGGGTAATGTGGACTTCTCCGCCTCGGGCGCGCCGGAGGCTGATTCCGCGGCCGGGGCCTGGTCGAACCCCATGGCGGGCGGCTCGGTGACGGCCGGCGCTTCGTAGTTCATGGCCGGCGCGGCCGCTCCACAGGCGGCCAGGAAAATCACGAGCAGCAGCAAGAGAGAGGCGAGCAGGGGGATTTGCTTTTTCACGTTCTTCTCCTCTTTCACAGCCGGGGATTTTCGGCGTTGGCTGTGAGATTTGCATTGTGGACGGCCATGAGGAGAGAATTGTTCCCCCTTGCAAAATTTCCTACAGTTTCAACAAGTCTTCGATCTGCGCCGCGTGCTCGGCCTCATGTTTAGCCATGCGCCTCGCCTGCGCGAAGACGGTGTGCCTGCGGCCGAGGATGAGCGCGCCGCGCTCCCAGGATTCGGGAGGCAGGTCACGCAAAGCGCGCAACAGGTTTTCGCGTTGCAGACGAAAGGCCGCGAGCGATTCGGCGAACGGCAACTCCGCGTAGCGCGCAACTTTGGCCCACTTGCGTTCGTTGATGTCCGGCAGGGTGGGATTCTCCTCCGCCAGCATGGCATAAATGCTGTAAGTCCACACGTCCGCGCAGGCGCGCAGGTGGGCGAGGATCTCGGATGCGGACCACGCCTTCTTGTCGGGGCGGGAACTCAACTTCGCCGGAGGCAGGCCCAAAGTCCGCGCGAGGCGGCGCGGGGTTTCCTCCAGGCCTGTCAATGCCTTTTGAATTTCGGATGGTGTGCTTTTCATCTGCGAAAGTGCTGATACAGACTATTTCGATGCTTCAACGATGAACACTGGTTCCCGCGGCCAGCCTTCCTTTTCGGATTTCACGGCCAGTGCGGCGACATCGGCAGGCAGGACGGGATGCGCAGGCACTTCCGCCAGCGGCATCCACATCGGGTGGTAGGTGCCGACGTTCGGGTCATCGGGCCGGGGATCGGTATATTCCTCGCCCATACCCGTTCCGAAGACGCCGCCTGTCTGCTCAACAAGATAGTAAAGCTGGCGATTCCCTCGAAACCAGACCTCCGCGGCCAGACCGAGAACGCGGACTTGCAAACCCAACTCCTCCTCGATCTCACGGATGACAGCCTGTTGCGGACTCTCGCCAGAGTCCACACCGCCGCCGGGGAAGGTGAAATAATGCTTCCCGTCGCGGTGGCGTTCGATGAGGGCGAGGGCGTGGTTCTGGATGAGGATGGCGGCGGCGCGGGTTCTCAACGTTGACTCCTTGTCATTGTTTTTCGACGATGACCCAGGCGTTTCGATCCTCGGACTCGATCCTGGTGCGCGCTTCGGATGGGAATAACGCGGCGATCTGCGCGGGCGCAAGGAAGTGACTGCGCATCAACGCCAGCTTCTCGGCGACGGCAATCAGTTTGACGGGAAAGGTGCGCAGGTCGGGTTCTTCGATGACCAGCCGTCCGCCCGGCTTGAGGACGCGGTAAAGTTCGCGGACGGTCCCGGCCTGATGGACGACGTGATGCAACGCGTCCACCATCAGAACGCGGTCAAAGGATTCATCGGGAAAAGGCAGGCGCTCCGTTTCCGCGGAGGCCGCGGCGAGGTCTTTTTGACGCGCCTGTGCAAGCATCCCTCGCGACACGTCGGCGATGACGATCGAACCAACATACGGACGAAGCGCCTGGGCCACGCGTCCCGTCCCGCCGCCCGCGTCGAGCAGACAGCCCGCGTGAGGCAGAGCCAGAACTTTGAGCATCTGTTCCAGCCGCGCAAACGGAATGACGCGGTCGTAGATCGGGGCAATCAGGTTGAAATGTGAGTTCATGAGATCAAGACGGTCTGGCCTGAATGAATTGACTCCACCGCCGCGAACGTGGAACGAGTCACGCCGATGAGTTGATCGTAGGGAATCGGCGGTCCGCCGCCTTCGCGAATGGACCTGGCGAAGGCCAGCCACTCGTTGCGCCAGCCCTTATCCTGGGCGGTTCGCGTCGTTTTGCGATTGCCGTTGCTGAGGAGTTCGAGGGCGCGGAAATCATCCAGCACCGCGATCCTGCCGTTGCAAAAAACTTCCACGCGTTCCTTCGGAAAGGATTTGTCGCCGTTGGCGAGATAGTCCACCACGCCCATCGAACCGTCGGAGAAAGTGAATGTCATCGAAACGTTGTCTTCACGATATTTCCCGCCGTCGGGCAGCGCGT
>DAOTXP010000047.1:0-25608 GCA_034435275.1 Anaerolineales bacterium
TGATGCCCGGGGATAACGTGAACCTGACGGTGGAATTGATCGTTCCGGTAGCGCTGGAGCAGGGCTCGAAGTTCGCCATCCGCGAAGGCGGCCTGACCGTCGGCGCCGGCGTTATCACCAAAATCATCGAGTAGGCAGAGCCATGACGAAGCAGAAAATCCGCATCCGCCTCAAGGCATACGACCATCGTGTTCTTGACCAGTCCGCCAAGCGGATCGTCGAAACCGCCGAGCGCTCCGGCGCCCATGTGGTTGGCCCGGTACCCTTGCCAACCAAACTGGAACGGTTTACAATACGTCGCTCTCCGTTCATTGATAAAGACTCGCACGAGCATTTCGAGATTCGCACGCACAATCGTCTGATTGACGTTCTCGATCCCGACTCCAAGACGATTGACATGTTGATGCGTCTCAACCTGCCTGCGGGCGTGGATATCGAGATCAAAATCTAATTGCGTAACTTGCGCTCCGTCCCTTTTACGGAGCGCACACGAGACGGCGCAAGAGAGGGGACGCGGGTGAACCGACACACCCCGCTTCACTCCCGACCCTCTGACTGCTCCGTGCTGAGATGATGCAGCCTAAGGCCAGGCTGACAGTCTCACCGGGCGGGCTGGTTTCCGCCCCACCATCTTGTAAAGGAGAAAACCGAGCATGTTAAAGGGCCTGATTGGAAAGAAGATCGGCATGACCCAGGTCTTCGATGAGCAAGGCGTCGCGCATCCCGTGACGATCATCGAAGCTGGGCCATGTTACGTTACTCAGGTAAGAAGCCCTGAAAAAGAGGGGTATTCCGCGGTGCAGTTGGGCTTTGGAGAGGTGCACCCCAAGCGACTATCCGGCGGCGAACTCGGCCATCTCATGGCCAATGAAATCCCGCCCCTGCGCTTTTTGCGCGAATTCCGCACCAAGACAGTCAATGTGAATGTCGGCGAAAAGGTGACAGTGGATGCCTTCACTGTTGGTGAACGCGTGGACGTTGTCGGGACCAGCAAGGGCAAAGGCTTCGCCGGGCATGTCAAGCGGCACCACTTCGCGGGCGGACCGAAGACACATGGCGCCTCGGACCGCGTGCGCGCACCCGGTTCCAGTTCTTCGACCACGACCCCGGGCCGCGTCTACAAGGGCACACGCCGCGCCGGTCACATGGGTACCGACCGCGTTACTGTCCAGGGATTGAAGGTCGTGCTGGTGGATGCCGAGCGCAACCTGCTCGGCCTGCGCGGCGCGATCCCGGGTCCGAAGGGCGGCGTGGTTGTCATCAAGGAAGCGCGCAAGCAGTAGGCGCAGCATAACGGGAGCAAGCAGTCATGAAAGTAGATGTTTTCAACATGGAAGGCAAGAAGGTGAAGCAGGTGGAATTGCCTGCCGCCATCTTCGGGGCCAAGGTCAATGTGGACTTGATGCACCAGGCCTATCAGCGTCAAATGGCCAATGCGCGCCTCGGCACGCACAAGACGAAGAGCCGCGGCGAGGTTGCGGGCGGCGGACAGAAACCATGGAAGCAAAAAGGGACCGGTCGCGCCCGTCAGGGCTCGCGCCGCGCCATCCAGTGGGTGGGCGGTGGGCGCGTCCATACGCCGCAGCCGCGCTCGTATTCCCAGAGCATGCCAAAGAAGATGCGCCAGGCCGCGTTGCGCTCGGCCTTGACGGTCAAGGCGCAGGACGCGGCGGTAGTGCTCGTGGATGAGATCGCGCTCGAGGAACCGAGGACCAACCTGATATCCCAGGCGTTGAACCGCCTCGTGGGCGAGTCCAGCGCGCTGGTGGTGATGTCTGAGAAGGATCAGACATACGATGTCGTGATGCGTTCGGCGAAGAATCTGCCCGACGCCAAGATTCTTCTGGCCGGTTATTTGAACATCCGCGACCTGCTTGGGTTCGATAAGCTGGTTATGTCGGTGAAAACGCTGGATGCCCTGACGGCGCAACTGGGATAGGAGCATGGGATGACCACGATTTACGAAGTTTTGCGCCGCCCGCTCGTAACTGAAAAGACCAGTTACCAGTCTGGCAAATTGAATCAATATTCGTTCGAGGTGGCGCAGGATGCCACCCGCACCATGGTGAAGGACGCAATCGAAACGCTCTTCGATGTCACCGTGGAGCGTGTCAATGTGATCATGGTCCCGGCCAAGCGCGGACGCCGCGCGAAGAGCCGCCGCCTGCTCGTGCGCAAACCCGCTTACAAGAAGGCGGTGGTCACCCTGGTCGAGGGACAGACTCTCGAAATCTTTGAGGGCGTGCAATAATGGCAATCAAGAAGTTCAAACCCGTCACTCCTGGCCAGCGCGGCATGACCGGTCATACCTTCGAGGAGATCACGAAGGGAAAACCTGAGCGCTCGCTGTTGATCCCGCCGCGCGCCAGCGGCGGACGTAACGCTTACGGCCGCATTACTGTCCGCCATCGGGGCGGCGGCAATCGCCGTTTCATTCGCATTGTGGATTTCAAGCGCGAGAAGCACGGCATTCCTGCCAGAGTCGCGGCCATCGAATATGACCCCAACCGCACAGCGCGTTTGGCCTTGCTGAATTATGTGGATGGTGAGAAACGCTATATCGTTGCGCCGCTCGACCTCAAAGTCGGCGACACGATCGTCTCCGGCCCGAATTCGGAGATCCGCACCGGCAACAGTCTGCCGATCTCGAACATTCCCGTGGGTACGATGATCCACAATATCGAGGTCAAGCCAGGCCGGGGCGGGCAATTGGTTCGTTCTGCCGGAGGCGCGGCACAATTGCTGGCCAAGGAGGGCGATTTTGCCCAGGTGCGCATGCCCTCGGGGGAGGTGCGCCTGATCCGCCAAGTCTGCTATGCCACCATCGGTCAGATTGGCAATCTCGATCATAGCAACGTGAAGCTGGGCAAGGCTGGACGCAAACGCCACAAGGGCGTCCGCCCGACGGTGCGCGGTTCCGCGATGACGCCGCGCGACCACCCGCACGGCGGCGGCGAGGGACGCCAACCGGTGGGCAAGCCGGGTCCGCGCACCCCGTGGGGAAAACCCACCATGGGATACAAGACCCGCCGCAACAAGCAGACCGACAAGTACATCGTGCGCCGCCGAAGCAAGGGCAGCCGCTAGGCAGAGTAGAGGAACGCATCCATGTCACGATCTTTGAAAAAGGGTCCGTTTATTGACCCGAAACTGTATAAAAAAGTCGAAGCTATGAACAAGAAGGGCGAAAAGAAAGTCATTCGCACCTGGAGTCGGGCGAGCGTGATCTTCCCGCAGATGGTGGGTCACACGATCGCTGTCCACGATGGCCGACGCCATGTGCCGATCTACGTCACCGAAAACATGGTCGGCCACCGTCTCGGCGAATTCGCACCGACGCGCACGTTCCGCGGGCACATGACCGAAAAGAAGGTCGAAACCGCGGGGACCCCGGGAGCGGCATAAATCATGCACGATATTAAAGCGCATCTGCGCTACCTTCCCATCCCGCCGCAGAAGGTCCGCCTGATGGTTGACCTGGTACGTGGCAAAAGCGCCAACGAGGCGCTCGAAATGCTGCGCTTCGAGACCAAAGGCCCGGCTGCCCCGATTCGCAAACTGCTGGCTTCGGCTGTCGCGAATGCCGAGGAGAACTTTGGCGTCAGCCGCGACGACCTGTATGTTGCCACGATCTTCGCGGACGAAGCTCCGACGCGCAAATGGCGCCGCTTTGGCGCGCGCGGCCGTTTCAAACCGGTCCTGCGCCGTAATTCGCATGTGACTGTGATCCTGCGTGAGCGCGGATCGTAATAAGGAGATGTTATGGGTCGCAAAGTACATCCCGTAGGTATCCGCCTCGGCATCAATCAGATGTGGCAGGGGCGCTGGTTTGCCGAAGGGTCGCAGTATCGCGAGCAGCTCTGGCAGGATATGGCCATTCGTCACTTGTTAACGGGTGGTGCGCCGAAGGGCAGCGCGGCGGTCAATACCAAGGTGCGCATCCTGCGCAAGGAACTGCCTGAGAATATTCTCAATAATAAGGCTGGTATCTCGCGCGTGGACGTGGAGCGCTTCCCCGGCAAGATCAAGGTTGCCATTCATACGGCCAAACCGGGCATCTTGATTGGCCGCAAAGGCGAAGGCGTCAAGAAAATTCGCACTTCGTTGGAAGCCTTGGTTGGCAAGAAAGTTGACCTGGATATCAAGGAAATCAGCACGCCCGATACCGATGCTGTGCTGGTCGCTTATAACATTGCAGATCAGTTACAGCGCCGCATCGCCTACCGCCGCGCCATGAAACGCGCCATCCAGCAGGCCATGAAGCAGGGCGCCGAAGGAATCAAGATTGAGGTGGCCGGCCGCCTGGGCGGGGCCGAGATGTCCCGCACCGTTTGGTTGCGCGAAGGGCGCGTCCCTTTGCAGACTCTGCGCGCCAACATGGATTACGCGCGCGCCGAGGCTCACACCACGTATGGCCGCATCGGTATCAAGGTGTGGGTCTACAAAGGCGAGGCGATGCCCGAAGTGGAAGAAAAGGCCGAGTCGACAGAAGGCGTGTACGTCAGCGAGTAGCCAGCGGAGAGAAAAGGATAGTTGTCATTATGTTGATGCCAAAACGTGTCAAGTGGCGCAAGCAGATGCGCGGGCGCATGAAGGGCAAAGCCCAGCGCGGCGCCGAGATTTCTTTCGGCGAATATGCCTTGCAGGCTCTGGAGCCGGCCTGGATCACCGCGCGGCAGATCGAAGCGGCGCGCCGTTCCATCGTCCGTGAGATGAAGCGCCGCGGTAAGATCTGGATTCGCATCTTCCCGGCCAAACCCTATACGCACAAACCGCCTGAAACCCGCATGGGTTCCGGCAAGGGCAACGTGGAATATTACGTGGCCGTCGTCCGCCCGGGCCGCATCATGTTCGAGATCAGTGGTTTGCCCGAGGATGTCGCTGTGGCGGCCCTGCGGAGCGCCATGTACAAATTCCCGATCAAGACCAAGATCGTTGCCCGTCATGATCTGGGCGCTGGAGAATAGTTATGAAAGCCAGCGAAATCCGTGATCTGAAACCCGAAGAAATCGAAGCCAAACTGGCGGATGCCCGCGAAGAATTGATGAAACTGCGCTTCCGGCAGGTAAGCGGTCAATTGACCGACCCGAGCCGATTGCGCATTCTCCGCCGCGATATTGCCCGCATGATGACCGTGCTCAACGAGCAGAAGACCGCGGCCCTGGAAGGTGAAGCATGAACGATCGTCGCCGTATGACTGGTGTCGTCACCAGTAATAAGATGACCAAGACTGTAGTGGTCGAGATCACGCGCGTGTTCCGCCACCCGTTGTACAAGAAGGTGGTGCATTCGAGCAAGCGCGTCAAGGCCCACGACGAACTGGGCTGTCAGATTGGTGACGAGGTCCAAATCGTGGAATCTCGCCCGCTGTCCCGCGAGAAGCGCTGGGCGGTAGAGACCGTCCTGAAGCACGAAAGTCGCACGGCGGACGCCGGGGTGGAGTCGGTTGCTTCGGCGGATGTTGATACCGCCACGGTCATGCACGCGGAAACCCCAGCCAAGCCGGAATCGGAAGCAGGAGCCCAGCCATGATTCAGCAGGAAACTTTTCTCAAAGTGGCAGATAACACCGGGGCGCGCGAGATCCAGGTGATCCACGTGCTGGGCGGTTCCACTCGCAAGTATGGCGCAGTGGGCGACATGGTGGTCGCGGCGGTCAAATCGGCCGCGCCGCAAGGTTCGGTTAAGAAGAGCGAAGTGGTGCGCGCCGTGATTGTGCGCTGTTCAAAGGAATGGCGCCGCGAGGACGGTTCGCACATCCGTTTCGATGATAATGCCGCGGTCATCCTAGACGCTGACAACCAGAATCCCAAGGGTACGCGCATCTTTGGGCCTGTGGCGCGTGAGCTTCGCGAAAAGGGCTTTATGAAAATCGTTTCGCTGGCGCCGGAAGTGCTTTAGGCCAGCGCGGGAGCAGTTGAGATGAAAGTCAAAATTCGTAAAGGCGACACTGTTGAGATCATCAGTGGCAAGCTGGAGGACAAGGGCAAGCGCGGCGAGGTTATCAACGTGATGCCCGAACTGCGGCGGGTCGTTGTTACGGGCGTCAACATCCGCACCAAACATCAAAAGCAGGTGCAGACGCAGGCTGGCCGCAACATGAATCCCGGCCGCATTAAATTCGAAGGTGCGCTGGATATTTCCAACGTGATGCTGGTCTGCCCGAAGTGTGGCAAAACGACCCGCGTGGCGGTCCAGCGCGACGCGACGGGTGTGCACCGCGTCTGCAAGCAGTGCGAAGCCCAGATTGATTAGGCCGCTGCGGAGCATGAACATGAATCATATGCAAGAGCGTTACGAGAAGGAGATTGTGCCTGCCCTGCGCAAGGCCTTCGATCTCAAGAATATCATGCAGGTGCCGCGCATCGAGAAAGTGGTAGTGAATATCGGCATCGGCGAGGCCATGGACAACCCCAAGGCACTGGAGTTCGCCGTGGCGGATCTGACGACGGTCACCGGGCAGAAGCCGATCCAGACCAAGGCCCGCAAGAGTATCGCCAATTTCAAATTGCGCGAGGGCCGCATCATCGGCACCAAAGTGACCCTGCGCGGCGACCGCATGTGGGCATTCCTCGACCGGGTCATCAATGTGGCCCTGCCGCGCGTGCGTGACTTCCGCGGTGTCTCGGCCAACGCTTTCGACGGCCGCGGTAACTACACACTCGGTCTCAAGGATCAACTGGTGTTCCCGGAGATCGAGTACGACAAAATTGACAAACTGCGCGGCATGGAGATCACGATCGTGACCACCGCGAAGGATGATGACCAGGCGCGCACTCTGCTGTCCATGCTTGGGATGCCGTTCAAAAAGGAAGCGTAGGTTATGGCTAAAAAGAACATGCAATATCGAGAACTCCGCCGGCGGCACGCCGTGCAGGTGCGCAACCGCTGTCACCGTTGTGGCCGCTCGCGCGGTTATATGCGCCGCTTTGGCCTGTGCCGCATTTGCTTCCGTGAAATGGCGTTGCAAGGAAAAATCCCCGGCGTCACCAAGTCGTCGTGGTAGCCGGTGGGAGGTAGATGATGAACGTTACTGACCCGATCGCTGACATGCTGACGCGCATTCGCAATGGCGTCCTGGCCGGTCACGCCCTGGTGGCGATGCCCAGTTCGAAGATCAAGATGGAAATCGCCAAGATCTTGAAGGAAGAGGGCTACATCGAAGGGTACGAAGTTGTAGAGGGCGAGAATCCCGCCCAGAAGGTTCTGCGCCTCAAGATTAAATACGTCGGTGAGCGCCGCGAGCGCAAACCTGTCATTAGCGGTCTTGAGCGTGTAAGCAAGCCCGGCCGCCGTATTTATACACACAAGAAGGATATTCCCTGGGTGCTCTCCGGCCTGGGCGTTGCCATCCTGTCCACGCCCAAGGGTGTGATGACCGGCGCGCGCGCCCGCCAGTTGGGCGTCGGCGGCGAAATCCTTTGCAAGATTTGGTAGGCAGGAGGAGAGCAATTATGTCTCGTGTTGGACGCTTGCCAATCGCCGTACCGGGCGGTGTGCAAGTTAATATCTCTGGTTCGCAGGTGGCCGTGAAGGGCCCGAAAGGGGAACTCAAGCGCACCTTTTCGCCGCTGATCGGCATCGCGCTGGAGAACGGTCAGGTGACGGTCACTCGTCATTCCGATGCTCCCGCGGAGCGCGCCCTGCATGGCACGACGCGCGCTCTCCTAGCAAACATGATCCGCGGCGTGAGCGCCGGGTTCGAGTCCGTCCTCGAAGTGGAAGGCGTGGGGTACCGCGCCGAGATGAAAGGCAAGAACCTGACGCTGTACGTCGGGTATTCCCATCCCGTCGAAATTGAGCCGCCGGCCGGCATCTCGTTCGAGGCGGACGCAAAGACCCGCCAGATCAAAGTGATGGGCTTCGACAAGGAACTGGTTGGTCAGGTTGCCTCCAAGATCCGCAAGGTCCGCCCGCCCGAGCCCTATCACGGGAAGGGCATCCGCTATGCCGGGGAGCGCGTCCGTCGCAAGGCCGGCAAGGCAGGGAAAGGAGCGGCCAAGTAATGGCTAAATTGTCTCGCAACCAGGCGCGCCAGCGCCGTCACATGCGCGTCCGCAAGGACCTGGCCGGCACTGCGCAACGTCCCCGCTTGAATGTCTTCCGCAGTCTCTCGCAGATCTATGCCCAGATCATTGACGACCAGGCCGGGCACACACTCGTCTCCGCCTCCACGGTGGACGGCGAGTTGAGCAAGAAGATCAGCGGACTGAACAAGACCGCCCAGGCCAAACTGGTGGGGCAGACGATTGCCGAGCGCGCGAAGGGCAAAGGTATCACGACGGTCGTGTTTGACCGGGGCGGATTCCGTTATATTGGCCGCGTCAAAGCCCTGGCCGACGGCGCCCGCGAAGGCGGCCTGCAATTCTAGGCCGCAGTGGAGTAGAACATGGCAGATCATAGCAAGAATCCCGAAAAACAGGATTTCGAACAACAGGACGCGTTCGAAGAGCGCGTGATAGAAATCGCCCGTGTTGCGAAAGTTGTCAAGGGCGGACGCCGCTTCCAGTTCCGCGTGACCGTCGTCGTCGGCGATAAAAAAGGCACGATCGGCATGGGTACCGGCAAGGCCAACGCCGTCCCGGATGCGATGCGCAAGGCCTCGGAACGCGCCCGCAAGAATCTGCGCCTGGTGAATCTCTCCGGCACGACCATCCCTCACGAAGCGACCGGCAAAGTGGGTGGCGCGAGAGTCTACCTGAAGCCTGCCTCGCCCGGTACCGGCGTGATCGCCGCAGGCGGCGTGCGCGCCGTGCTGGAAGTGGCCGGCGTGCGCGATATCCTGACCAAATCCATGGGCAGTGCCAACGTCCTGAACGTGGTCATGGGTACCTTCGACGCTCTCGACCAGATGCGTTCGCCGCAATCCGAGGCGGCCCGCCGCGGCAAACAAGTTCACGAGGTACTGCCGTTCTGGGAACGGAGGAAACAGAATGCCTAAGAAAGACACCGGCAGCAAGACCCTGCGCGTTACCCTGGTTCGCAGTCCCATCGGCTATACCAAGGACCAGAAGGCGACTGTCCGCGCGCTGGGTCTGCGCCGCTTGAATCAGACCGTCGAACACAAAGACAACCCGGCCTTGCGCGGGATGCTGAACAAAATCATTCATCTTTTGCGGATCGAAGAGTAGGCAAGCAATGAAATTACACGATCTCGTGCCCAATCCGGGCTCCAAGAAAAACCGTAAGCGCGTCGGGCGCGGCATCTCCGCCAGTCAGGGCAAGACGGCCGGCCGCGGCACCAAGGGTCAGGGCGCGCGCTCCGGCGAAGGCGGACGCCTGTACCGCCAGGGCGGCAACCTGCCGTTCTATCGCCGCCTGCCGTTCATGCGCGGCGAGGGCTTCACCCCGCGCAACCGCGTCGAGTTCAACGAAGTCAATCTCGATCAGTTGTCGGCCGCGTTCAAGGCGAACGCCGAGGTCACACCCGAATCGCTGGGTGCGGCACGTCTTCTGCGCGACCCGCGCAACCCGATCGTCATCCTCGGCCGCGGCGAGATGAAAGTCGCCTTGAAAGTGCGCGCCCATCGTGTCAGCGCGGGCGCCAAGTCCAAGATCGAAGCGGCTGGCGGTTCCGTCGAGTTGATCGCCTAGTCGGCCGGTCAGGAGACCTGAAATGGCTGAAAAGAAACAGTCCCCCTGGCGATTTCTTTGGAAGTCGCAGGATATCCGCCGCAAGTTGATCATCACATTCATCCTGCTTGCGATCTACCGCATTGCGGCCAATGTTCCCGCCCCCGGCGTGGACGCGGCCGCGCTGGCGGCATTTCGTGAGTCTGCGGCCGGGCAGGGGACCTTCCTCGGATTCCTCGATTTGCTTTCCGGCGGGACCGTCTCGAATTTCTCGCTGCTTTCGATGGGTGTGTATCCTTACATCACCGCCCAGATCATCATTCAACTGCTCGTCCCGATCATTCCCTCCCTTCAGCGCAGAATGGAAGAGGATCCGCGCGAAGGCCGCAAGTGGATGGAAAAATGGACCTATTACCTGGCGGTGCCGATGGCGGCGCTTTCCGCGGTGGGTCAGATCAATATCTTCAACTCGCTGGCGCAGGCTCAGATTGTGCAATTTGGCTTCACTGGCGATCAGATCATCCCCTCGCTGGCCATCCTGCTCTCGATGACCGCCGGCACCATGTTTGCCATCTGGCTGGGTGAGTTGATTTCCGAATATGGCATCCGCGGCCAGGGTCTCTCCTTGGTCATCTTTGCAGGCATCGTGGCGCAAATTCCGTACAATATCTTTGCCCTGATCCGTTCGAATGACTGGGCGCTGGTCATCTTCACTCTGTTGATGATCGTCCTGACCATCTTTGCCATTGTCTTTGTCCAGCAGGGCCGCCGTAACGTGCCGGTGATGTATCCTGGTCGCCGCATGGGCAATCGCATGTCCATGCCGGTCAAAGGCACTCTGCCCTTGATGGTCAATCTGGCCGGTATGATCCCGCTGATTTTTGCCAATGCACTCCTTCAATTTCCGGTCATCCTCTCGTCATGGTTCATCAAATCCGACACCCCCTGGGTTGCCAACCTCGCCCAAGGCATCCAGAACACCTTCAACTTGAACTCGTGGGTTTACTGGTTGCTTTACTTTATCATGGTGGTCGGGTTCACCTTCTTCTACACGGACGTGATGTTCTCCCAGCAGAATTACGGCGAAAACCTGAAACGGGTAGGTGCTCAGATTCCCGGTGTCAACCGCGGCGCGCCAACGCAGAAGTATCTCACCCGCGTCCAGCGACGCATCACACTGCCGGGCGCGCTGTTCCTTGGCCTCGTGGCCATCCTGCCTTTCTTCCTGAAACTACTCTTCCCGGCGGCCTCATCCGGATCGGCAGGATTGTTCCTGGTCTCCTCGTCCGGCCTGCTCATCGTCGTCGGCGTTGTTCGCGATACGTTTATGAACATCGAAGCCGAACTCAAACTGCACGGTTATCAGGATACCCTGCTGGTCAAGTAGAGGCTTCTGCATGGCGACCTTCATCGTTCTTCTCGGTCCTCCCGGTGTGGGCAAAGGCACCCAGGCCAAGAGCCTTTCGGAGAAGACCGGCCTGGCGCATGTCTCCTCCGGCGACTTGTTCCGTGAGAACCTGAAGGCTCAGACCGAACTTGGCAAGCTGGCACAAACGTACATGAACAAGGGTGAACTGGTCCCGGACGATGTGACCATTGCCATGATCCGCGAGCGCCTCGTCCGCCCGGACTGTGAGGCGGGCGCCATTTTGGACGGTTTTCCGCGCACGACAACGCAGGCCGGAGCCCTGGAGGTCATGCTCAAGGAATTTCATGGTCAGGTTGACGTTGTTCCCTACATCACCGCGGCTGAAGCCACCTTGGTTGAGCGTCTCTCCGGGCGTTGGACCTGCCGAGCCCATGGACACATCTTCCACGAGAAGTTCAATCCACCCGCCAAACCCGGCGTGTGCGACCTGGATGGCTCAGAACTGTATCAGCGCGACGACGATAAAGCGGAAACAGTCAAACGACGCATCCAGGTTTACCTGGAGCAGACTGCGCCGCTAGTCGCTCATTATCGCGAGCGCGGCAAACTGGTCGAAATAGATGGCGCTCAGCCGATCGAGCAGGTATCTTCGAGCCTGCTGGCTGCGATAAAGCGTTAGCATGGACTGGGCGCGACAGATTCATTTGAAGTCCCCTGCCGAAATCGCCATCATGCGTGAGGCAGGACGCATCAATGCGGCCGCCCTGGCGGCCACAAGGGCACTTTTAAAACCGGGTGTTTCCACAGCCGACCTCGACGCGGCTGCCGAGGAAGTGTTGCGGAAACACGGATGCTATTCGCCGTTCAAAGGATACGGGCGGCCGCCTTACCCGGCTTCCACCAATGTCAGCATCAATCGTGAGTTGGTGCATGGTATTCCGAGCAACAATCGGAAGCTGCGCGAAGGCGACATTGTCTCCGTAGATTGCGGGACGGTGTTGGAAGGTTTCGTGGCGGACTCGGCCTACACGGCCGGGGTGGGAGAGATCTCTCCCAAAGCCGCGAAACTGCTCGAAGTCACGGAAGGCGCGTTGTGCACAGCCATCGAAAAGATGCGCGTTGGCAATCGCACCGGTGACGTCTCGGCGGCGATTCAGCAGTACGTCGAAAGCCGCGGGTACCACGTCACGCGTGAATACACCGGGCACGGCGTCGGGCGGCAGATGCATGAAGGTCCGCAGGTTCCCAATTATGGGAAACCCGGTACGGGCCAGCCTCTCCGCCCCGGTATGACCATCGCGCTCGAACCGATGGTTTTGATCGGGACGCATGCAACTCGTGTCCTTTCTGACCAGTGGACGGTTGTCTCTGCTGATGGGTCGTTGACGGCTCACTTTGAACATACGGTGGCTGTTACCGAAGGAGATCCCTTAATCCTGACCGTTCTATGACCCTGAAAGAATATCTGAACCACTGGACGGATGTAAGAGGTAAATGTATAATTCAAACTTTGGCTGGCCGTATATGGCCGAACGAGTAAGGAGATCGTTTTCATGAAAGTTTCACCCTCCATTCGCAAGCGCTGCGCCAAGTGCAAGGTCGTGCGCCGCAAGGGCATCGTATATGTCATTTGCGAAAATCCCAAGCACAAACAGCGGCAAGGATAGGATCTATATGGCACGTATCGAAGGCGTTGACCTGCCCCGCAACAAACGGGTCGAAGTGGGCCTGACTTATCTGTACGGAATCGGGCCTACTCGCGCAAGACAGATTCTGGCCGCGACCAGAGTCAGCCCGGACACGCGCATCAAGGATTTGACCGAATCCGAGGTCGCGGCATTGCGCGAGTTCATCAACAAGAACTACAAAGTCGAAGGCGACCTGCGCCGCGAGGTCCAGTTGAACATCAAACGGCTGGTTGAGATCGGTTCGTATCGCGGCCTGCGCCATCGTCGTAACCTGCCGGTGCGCGGCCAACGGACGCGCACCAATTCGCGCGTTCGCAAAGGTCCGAAGAAGACCGTGGCCGGGCGCGGACGCCGCCGCGGTACCAAGAAGTAGAAGGGATAGCACAGTCCTATGGCTCAAAGTGTTCGTTCCACGCGACGCGCCGGTGGCGCAAAGAAGGGTAAGCGCGCCCTGTCCGCCGGGCAGGTGCACATTTTTGCATCCTTCAATAACACGATTGTGACGGTCACCGACACCTCTGGCAACACGGTTGCCTGGGGAAGTGCCGGGTCGGCCGGCTTCAAAGGTTCGCGCAAAAGCACGCCGTTTGCCGCCCGTCTGGCGGCAGAGCAGGCCGTGAAGGCCGCTCAGGCATTGGGCATCCAGGAAGTGGACCTGTTCGTCAAGGGCCCCGGTCCCGGACGCGAGAACGCCATCCGTGCGGTACAGGCGCTTGGAATGAAGGTACGCTCCATTTCCGACGTGACGCCGGTCCCGCACAACGGTTGCCGGCCTCCGAAGAAACGCCGCGTGTAATTTGGTATGAGGTAAGGAAAGATATGTCAAAGACTATTGGTCCGGTATGTAAACTCTGCCGGCGCGAAAACGAAAAACTCTATTTGAAGGGCGAGCGCTGCTTCACGCCGAAGTGCGCGTTCGAAAAGCGTTCGTTTGCCCCCGGTCAGCATGGCAAGACCGGAAGCCGCAGCGGTGGTGGCGGCCGCACCGGTCGCGAATCGGACTTCAATCGCCAGTTGCGCGCCAAGCAGAAAGCCCGCCGCATATATGGGATTCTCGAGCGGCAGTTCCGCCGCTATTACGAGACTTCACTGACGCGCCGCGGCTTGACGGGTCTCAACCTTCTGCAGATTCTTGAGTCCCGCCTAGACAACGTTGTGTATCGTCTCGGTTTTGCGTCCAGCCGCGCCCAGGCGCGTCTGCTGGTTACGCACGGTCACTTTATGGTGAACGGCCGCCGCACGGATGTGCCCTCCATGATCCTCGGAGAAGGCGATGTGGTGGCTGTTCGCGAAGGTTCGCGCGGCCTGTCTTATTTCAAGGAACTACCCGACTTTGCAGAGAAGCGGGCCTTCCCGGCCTGGCTGGGTCGCGACCTCAAGGGATTGAGCGGCTCTGTGGACCGCCTGCCCGAGCGCGCCGAGATTGACGGAAGCCTGAACGAACAGCTCATCGTCGAGTACTACTCGCGCCGCTAATTGGAATGGCTGGAACTGGATGTGCGTATTGTCCAGTGCCTGCCTTTGCTAGACAGGGAGAGGTGAACCGTGACGGGTATCACGAACATGGTTATGCCGAAAATCGAGCGCGAAGCGGAGGCTCGGAACTACGGTAAATTTATCATCAGTCCGCTTGAAAGAGGTTATGGCGTTACCGTCGGTAACGCGTTGCGTCGCGTCCTGCTTTCCTCGCTGGACGGCGCGGCGGTCACGTCGGTGCGCATCGTGGATGTCCTTCATGAATTCAGCGACATCCCCGGTGTGCGCGAAGATGTGATTCAGGTGATGCTTCAGGTCAAGCAATTGCGCCTGAAATTGGACGGTGTGGATAACACCCGCATGCATCTGGAAGTGCGCGGCGAGGGTACGGTCACTGCCGCCGACATCATCACGCCGCCGGAGGTCGAGATCGTCAACCCCGACCTGTTCCTTTTTACAGTAGACAGCCCCAAGGCCAAACTGGACCTGGAGTTCACTGTCGAGCGCGGCCGCGGTTATTCCCCGGCAAACGAACGCGGCGGGCATCTGCCCATTGGTGAACTGCCGGTGGATGCCATCTATAGCCCGGTCAAGCGTGTCAACTGGGAGGTCGGACAGGCGCGCGTCGGTCAGAGCACGGCATACGACAAACTGAGCCTCGAGATCTGGACCGACGGCACCATCTCGCCCGAGCGCGCTCTCAGCAGCGCGGCGCGCATTCTGATTGATCATCTGCGCTACATTGCGGGCATCAGTGAAGAGACGCTCACCATTGCCATCGAAAAGGAAGCGTCCGGTAGCCGCCTGACCAGCGAAGTGGCGGAAACGCCGGTCGAGGCCCTTGACCTTTCGGTGCGCGTTTTTAACTCCCTGAAGCGCACCGGCATCACCACGGTTGGCGACGTGCTCGAACTGCTGGAAAAAGGCGAGCAAGCGGTCATGTCCATTCGCAACTTCGGCGAGAAGAGCCTCGACGAGCTGCGCGAGAAGATGCGTGAAAAGGGTTACCTGAAAGACGAAACGAAATCCGCGGAGTAATTTGAGATGCGACATCAAGTATCCGGTTATAAACTCGGCCGCACCAAGAGCGCCCGAATCGCTTTGCGCCGAACTTTAATCAAACAATTCTTCACCCACGAGCGGATTCAGACGACGCGCGCCAAGGCCGCGGCGGTCCGCGGTGAGGCCGAACGGCTGATCACCATTGCACGCAACAGCGCCGAAAAGGACGACGCGGCTAAAGTACATGCCCGCCGCCTGGTGGCCTCCCGCCTCGGTGACAACCGGGTGGTTGCGCGCCTGTTCGACGAGATCGCCCCGCGCTTTGCAACTCGTCCCGGCGGCTACACCCGCATCATGAAACTCGGGCCGCGTCAGGGCGACTCGGCTGAAATGGTGATGCTCGAACTCGTGGAAGAGTAGTTCAGTTCTCACAGTCGTCAGCAGACAGTCGCTGATGATTGATGACTGGCACGATGGCACGTTACCAGTTGATCCTTGCCTACGACGGTACCGACTTTCTCGGCAGTCAACGGCAGGCCAGGCACCGGACGGTTCAGGCGGAGTTGGAAGAGGCCCTGCAGACCCTCGGCTGGGCGGGACGATCCATTCTGATAGCGGGGCGTACCGACAGCGGCGTCCATGCCAGCGGGCAGGTCGCCGCCTTCGACTTCGAGTGGGCGCACAGCCCCGACGAGTTACGCGCCGCCTTGAATGCCTGCCTGCCACGCGACATGGCCGTACGCCATGTCCGCGAGGCGCCCGCCTCGTTTCATCCCCGCTTCGACGCAACCGCGCGGCGCTATCGCTATCGCCTGTTCTGTGACCCGGTCCGCGATCCCAATCGTGAGCGTGTTGCCTGGAGAGTATGGCCCGGGTTCGATGAAGCGGTTTTGCATGAGGCGGCTTCACTGTTCCTCGGGCGGCACGATTTCTCGGCCTTCGGCTCGCCGACCCGTGCGAAGGGAGGCACCCTCCGCACGGTGACGCTCTCGGCGTGGAAGCGGTACGAGGATGAGTGGCAGTTCGAAGTCCGGGCGGATGCGTTTCTGTATCGCATGGTGCGGAGGCTGGTCTTCGTCCAGGTGGCCGCGGCGCAGGGACGGTTATCCGTCCAGTCCATTGCCGACGCGTTGGGGAAGCCGTCCAAGCTCCTCGCGGGTCTCGCTCCGGCGCATGGTCTGACGCTGGTTGAGGTATCGTACAAGGATCAAAGTTCAAAGTAAATTCTGTCTGTAAGTGGAGAGACGATGTTCAAAACCTATTATCCCAAAGCGGGCGAGATCGAGCGCAAGTGGTTCGTGGTGGATGCCAGCGGCCAGAATCTGGGCCGCATGGCGACGGCCATTGCCCGCGTGTTGCTCGGTAAACATAAGCCGACCTTCACGCCGGGCGTGGAGATGGGCGATTACGTGGTGGTGGTGAACGCCGGCAAAGTGACCGTGACCGGCACGAAGACCGCCAGCCGCCTCACGACCAAGATGTATTACCGCCACTCCGGCTACCCCGGCGGCCTGAAGTCCATCTCGCTGCGCGACCAGTTGAAGTCCCGCCCCGACCGTGCCATCCGCGCCGCGGTGTGGGGTATGCTGCCGCACAACCGCCGCGGCCGCTCCATCCTGAAGCGGCTGAAGATTTACGCCGAGGCCGAGCATCCACACACCATGCAGAACCCCCAGCCTCTGAAGTAGAAAGGAACGAGGAATCATGTCTGTTCAATATTTCGAGGGCATTGGCCGCCGCAAGGAAAGCACCGCCCGCGTTCGCCTCATGAGCGGCACCGGCAAGTTCATGGTCAACCAGAAAGAGGCGGAGGCTTACTTCTCTCGCCTCGGCGACCTGGCAAGCGTCCTCGCCCCGCTGGCTGTCGTTGGCCAGGACAGCAAGACTTACGATATTTCGGTGTCCGTCAGCGGCGGCGGCGTGAGCGGCCAGACCGAGGCCGTGCGCCTGGGCATGGCGCGCGCCCTGGTCAAGATGAACGCCGACTGGAATGCAACCATGCGCAAAGCGGGTTTCCTGACGCGCGATGCGCGTATCAAGGAGCGCAAGAAACCCGGCCTCAAGCGCGCCCGCAAGGCCCCGACCTACACCAAGCGTTAGTTCTAAAACAAAAGACGTAAAACAAAACGTGATGCGTGATTGCTGTTATGATTACGCATTACGTTTTATGTTTAACAGGATTGGATTATGGAACTCTCCCTGGTGACTTCCACGCTCGACGCGCTCCGCCTCTCCTCGACCCCGCGCCTGGTCCTGCTCGAAGCGCGGACTCTACAATCCGCGCACGTGCCGCCCTACCCGCCCGACCTGCCCGCCCTGTTGATGGGAGTGGACTCGCCTGAACTGGCCGCGCATATCCGCGAGGTGTTGCTGGCGGTGTATCCGGGAGAGCACGAGGTACATCTTGTCGAAGGTCAAAGGTCAAAAGTCGAACGATTGAACGACCTGGGACCTTCGACTTTCAATTTTCAACCTTCAACCTGCATCTACATCCCCCCGCTAGTGGAAGGGACCGCCTTCGAATCCTTCCACGAGATCGTCGCTCATTTGCGCGCCCCGAACGGCTGTCCGTGGGACCGCGAGCAGACGCACGAGTCCCTGCGGAAGCATTTGCTCGAAGAGGCCTATGAAGCCATTTCGGCCATCGACTCGGGTGATTTCGCGTCCATGCGGGAGGAATTCGGCGATCTGCTTCTGCAAATCGTATTACAGGCCCAGATCGCCCGCGAGGAGGGACGGTTCAATGTCAATGATGTGATTCATGGAATTCATGCAAAAATCGTCCGCCGCCATCCGCACGTGTTCGACGACCTTGAATTGAGCGGTGTGGACGGTGTGCTTGCAAACTGGGAGAAATTGAAGGAAAAAGAAAGAAGGGATAAAAAAGAGCAGAAGGGGTTGTTGGACGGCGTGCCTCTGACACTGCCTGCCCTCAGCCAGGCGCAGGAATACCAGGACCGCGCCGCGCGGGTGGGCTTCGATTGGCCGGAGATCGAAGGCGTGTTGGAGAAAATCGCGGAGGAAGTCGAGGAAGTCAAACGCGCCGATAATGAAAGGGAACTGGCCGCAGAGATAGGCGACTTGTTGTTCGCCCTCGTGAACCTGGCGCGCTGGAAGAAGGTGGATGCCGAGTCGGTATTGCGCGAGACGAATTCGCGCTTCAAGCGCCGCTTTGCTTATATCGAAAATGGCGCAAGGGAACAGGGGCGCAGTCTCAGTGAACTCTCGTTGGACGAAATGGAGTCCTTGTGGCAGCAGGCAAAGAAATTGAATAAACACGACTGAGCGGCAGTAACATGACCGGCGCAATCATCACGGACGAGCAGTTGAATCAGGCTTACTCCGTCAAGGATGCCATCCTGCCAGACGGCTCGATTGGGCAGTAGGTCCAGTTGCCGATCAACGGGATGGCGATTACATTTGTCATCCCGTTTTTATTTCGGCCTTAATTTGAACAGGTGAAGCGGTTGATGGCGTTGGAGAATATAGCCTGCGCGGTCGTTGTGTCGGGAGTATACGTTTTCCAGGCGAAGACGCGGTCCCCGCAGACCCAGCCCGCCACGCCTCCGAAGGGGAGCAGGGGGGAGGCGGTCGAGGTGATGGGGCTGTAGAGGATGTTCAAATCGCGGACGAGTTGGATGTCCAAACTGCCGCTGCGCGTATCCAGGCCGTCTTCGAGGATCAGGTCAATGAGGAATTGAGAGTCGGTCGCGCCGGGTGCGTGCTGCCAGAGAACCTGAATGAATAGATTCGCACTATAGGCTGCCAAAATGCCTTGTGCATAGGTACTGGGGGCGCCAGGGTTCTGTTGGGCGCTTACGTCGAAGAAAGCCATTTCGGGCGGATGGCCGATGCAGAAACTGTACTCGCAGAACAGACCGCTGGGGTCAACTCGCGTCGGCGCGGGGTAGGGGGTGAACGTCGGATAGGGAGTTGCGGCAGGAATGGCGGCGACGGTCGCGGCCACGGCCTGACGAATCGCCGCGTCGGGATCGGGCTTGGGGCCGCAGGCCGCGCTCGAAAGCAGGAGCAGGCTGAGGGTCCAGAAAAGAAGCGGGCGGAATTTCATGCGCGGATTATACTGGAAAAGCAAAAGCCCCGTCCGTGAGTGGACGGGGCTTTTGTCTTGCATGCGGTCTTATTAATAAACGTCGTTTACGGTGTTGTAGACGTTGAACTTGCCGGTGGGCGTGATCAGGTCTTTGATGCGAGCGATTTCCTCGAGCGTTTCGTCGTTGTAGATCACGATCTCACCGGTTTGCCCGGGGATGTCGGCGGTGCCCCACAGGCTGATCCAGACCTCCGTGCCATCCTTGTTGTATTCCATGTGGACGGCGCGGCCGTAGTCGCCAATCTCCCAGCATTTGTACGTCTTCGTCGGATCGGATTTGGCGATGACACAGATGGTGCGCGAGAGGGCGGGATCGGAATTCAGGACGAAGTCCACCCAGATCCACTGACTCTTGGGATGGGTTTTGATAAACAAACTGCCAGAGCCAGGGAGAGGGGTGATGCGCGTGGCCGTCCAGGCGACATCGGGATGTCCTTCGGGATCGGTGCTGATGGAGAGCATGGCGGCCTCGCCCAGATGCGGAGTGCTCCAGACGGGACCGAATTCGGGATCGATCCAATTGGCGCCGCGCCCGGGATGCGGCACGGCAGGCGAATCGACCAGGGCTTCCAGGTCGCCTTCGAGCGCATCAATGACCGCAATCTTGTTGGATTGGTTGGCGGCTACGAGGAAATAACGCTTGGTCGAGTCCCAGCCGCCGTCGTGCAGGAAGCGCTCGGCCTCGATCATGGTGATGGTCGGATTGCGCGGGTCGGCGTAGTTTACCAGCCAGACCTGGCCGGTCTCTTTGACGTTGACGATCCATTCGGGTTTGAAGTGTGAGGCAACGATGCTGGCTACGCGCGGCTCGGAATGGTATTCGCCGGTGTCGTAGGTGTAACTGCGCGTGCTGACCACCTTGAACGGTTCGAGGGTCTGCCCGTCGAGGATGACGAAGTGAGGCGGCCAGTAGCATCCGACGATGGCGTATTTATCGGTGAAGTCGCCTTCGGGGCCTTCGTATTTGCTAACTTCCACCGAGCGCGCGTCGTAGCACAACTGGGCTTCGGCCACTTTTTCGGGGATTTCCATCCACAGGTCAACGAGAGCCAGTTTTCCGTCGCGGCCGATGACGTAGGCATAACGTCCCGTGGCGGACATGCGCGTGATGTGCACCGCGTAGCCCGTGTCCACGGTGGTAATGACTTCGTACGTGTCGCCGTCAATGATGGCGACCTGACCCGCGTCGCGCAGGGTCACGACGAAGTAGTTTTGCCAGTCGCGGGTCGTCTGTGGCGAGGCCGGGCGCTGGTCCGGCGGGACAATCAACTTCCACGAAGCCTGCATTTGTTCCAATGACATTTCAGGCGGCGCGGGCGGCTCGTTTTGCAGGAAGCGCGCCATGATGTCGGTCTGTTCTTCGGTCATGAAGCCCTGCTTGCCCCAGTCTGGCATGCCGCGCGGCGTGCCGTTGAAGATGATCGAGGCGAGCGCCAGCGTGCCTTTGGGCAGGGTGACGTCCGGGGTCAGGGCTGGGCCGGTGGCGCCTTTGCGCAGTGTGCCGTGACAGCCCGCGCAGCGTTCGAAGAAGGTCTGCTTGGCCCAGGCGAATTCCTCCTCGGTCAATTCGGGTGCGTCGCCGAGGGCGGCGGTCTCCGCTGTTCCTCCTTCAGCCAGTCGGGTGGCTGATTCAGGCAATCCGCTTAGATAATCCACAATGGCACTCAGTTCGCTCTCGCTCAAGGTGTCTTTCAATGTGGATGGCATCAGCCCGGACGGGCAGGGTCCGCTGGGACAGGTGGGCGCGACGAAGATGTTGGGGTCAACAAGACTCTCGCGGATGTATTCGTCCGCCGACTGTGCCGCGCCGGTGTATTCACTGCTTTGCATCTGCTCGCTGGCTGTTGTCGCTATTTCTGTCAGGTCTGGGCCGATGGTGCCCACCGCATTTGGAATGCCGGGGATGACGTGACAGGCACTGCATCCGCCTTTTTGGAACGCGGCCAAAATCGCCTCGCTCTCCGACCCTTCGGTTGTCTCGCTGCCCATCACGGCCGGCGACTCCGCCTCGGGTGCTTCCACGTTCCCCACGAGGAGATAGCCTTTCATCCCTGCTTCCGCGTGACCGGGGACGGTGTCCATGTAAATGTAACTCCCGCTTTTTTCAGGCGCAGTGAACGTCACAGATACGCTGTTTCCCTGTCCGCTGACGCGGCTGGTCTTGGCATCGAAATCTGGGAAGAAGATGTCGTGCTCGGCGCCCTCTCCGTTAATGAGTGTCAGTGTGACGACCTCGCCGGGGCCGACTCTCAACTCGGGGTTTGCGACTCCCTCGATGTCACTGCCGACACCGATAAAAACGAGCTTGCCGTTTTGCAGACCGGTGGTCAGAACAAAGCCGACCTCTTTGGGTGGCGTCTGTCCGCCGCAACTGCTTATGAGCACGGATATAAGCAGGCTCATGCTAAGAACTTTGGCGAGAGATTTCATTGTATGCTCCTGGATTTCTTGGATTGGCAAAATTCGTGCGATATATCACTAAAGGTACTCCAAATGGTAGAGTTTTTCTTTGCGCTGGAGCAAATAAAAGTACCTGGCCGACCGCGTCATGCTCGAAACCTCGACCCCGCATCCCGATCCTGTTTACTGGCCGGTCCCCTCGGACAATTCTGTCAGCCTGTGCAGGTTGAGAACCGTGATTCGCCCGCGGCCCGCCTTTACAATTCCCTGGCGCTCCCACTCGGACAAGGTGCGGCTGACCGTGTAGATGGTTGTGCCGGTCGCCTCCGCAAGGTCCTGGTGGGATAGGTTCAGTTCCAGCGGGGAGGCTGCGTCCCCGTTTTGCTGTCCGATCTGCCGAACCAGCCGCAGGGTGGCTCGGGCAATACGCTGTTCGACGCGCTCCGTCGCCAGTTCGCGGTATCGTTCCTGCAGTTCTGCAATATAACCCGTCATGAGTTGCATCAGCCCGAAGGAAAGGTGCGGCCGCGTCTCCATCATTTCGTGCAATATCCCGCTCTCGACTGCCAGCGCAACACTGTGTTCGAGCGCCTGTGCGCAGGCGGGATATACGGCCTTGTCACGAACTGTGCCGACGGCCCCGAAGATCTGCCATTCATTGATGGTTCGCAGATTTGTCGTCTGCCCGTTTTTGCTGATCTGGCAGAGTTTGGCCTTACCCGAGACCAGGATGTAGAAATGTGTGGCGGGATCCCCCTGCAGGAAGAAAAATTCGCCTGCCTCGATAGGGCGGAGTATGGCGTTGTTGAGAAGGCGGGCAAGATCATCGTCACTGGATTGTTCCAGCACGTTGACCCGCCGCAGATCCGAGGGCTTGAGCTTCATGCGGCAATTCTACTCCGAGAACAGGAAATTTTTCACTCACGAATTGTGACATTTTTTCCTGCGTATGCTTGACACAAAAGAGTGTCACGGTTATTATCATCCTGCCCCACCCCCCTGGGTGGGGGTAGGATTTACAGGCTGATTGCAATCTGGAAAACAGAGGAAACAATGGAAAACGATGCCAACACTCTCCGACGCTTGAAGACAATCGAAGGCCACTTGAAAGGCGTGATCCGCATGGTGGAGGAGGACGCGTATTGCATTGACGTGATCCGCCAAATTCAGGCGGTGGAGGCCGCGCTCAACAAAGTCAGCGCGCAGATTTTGGAAAACCATCTGAATTCGTGCGTCATCACCGCCGTTCAAGGCAACGACAAGAAGGAACGCGAACGCGTGCTGAAGGAAATCACGGAAGTCTTCGAGATGTCCACGAAGGTGTAGCCATGACCGATTTCATTCCTGTTTTGAATGTTCAGAATGCGACCCGCTCGGCTTGTCCCACTAATGGAAAGCCTGGCAAGCCTGTGGACACGCAGATCGTCAAGGCGATGTTGAACCTTTCGCTCGATGTCCTGCGGAACGTGGAATATCGCTTCTGTCCTGACCCGAATTGTCCGACGGTCTATTACAGCGCGGACGGTTTGCAGACGTTTGCCGAGTCGGCCCTGCGCGAGCGCGTGTATCAAAAACATCCCCGGGACGCGGATGTATTCGTATGTTACTGCTTTCGCCATACGCTCGGCGAAATTCTCGCCGACGGGAAGCGCGTCGCGGCGGAGGTCAACCGCGGCGTGAAGAACGGCCAGTGTGCCTGCGACATCCGCAACCCGCAGGGAACCTGCTGTCTTGGAAATATCAATTCGATCATCAAACGCGCCCTCGCTTAGATGCGTACACAGGTACGCACGTAGACAAGTACACAAGTCTGACGCGAACCTGTATACCTGTGTACCTGTATACTTATATACCTTTCCACATCCAAAAGGAGAACCTCCATGACCACTGTCACTTATTACGTTCCCGCCATCCATTGTGGACACTGCACTCACACCATCGAAATGGAAGTGGGCGAGTTGCAGGGCGTCCAATCCGTGAAGGCTGATCAGGATTCCAAGAAAGTCACCATCACCTTCGACGCGCCCGCCAGCGAGGAGAAGATCAAGGCTTTGCTGGCAGAGATTGATTATCCTGTGGAAGGATTGATTACGCTGTAGAGTAGACACGTATACACGTACACAGGTAAACACGTTTGGCCTGAGCCTGTGTACTTGTGTACCTGTTTACTTGTCTACCTTCTCCCCATGACCGACACTAAACAACTCACCCTCCCCATCACAGGCATGACCTGCGCCAACTGCGTGGCGACCGTCGAGCGCAATCTCAAGAAACTCGACGGCGTGAACAGCGCGGTCGTCAATCTTTCGTCCGAGCGCGCCACGGTGGAATTCGATTCCGCCAAACTGGGCCTGCCCGACATGATCGCGCGCGTCGAGCGCGCGGGATACGGCGTCGCCACAGGCGAAGCGGACCTGGTCATCAAGCGGCTCGCGGACGATAACGACGCGCGGCGGCTCGAAACCGCATTGAGTAAACTCGAAGGCGTTTTGGAAGCCCGGGTCAATTTCACGACCGAGAAGGCGCGCCTCAAATATGTTCCGACGATTGTGACTCAGGCTGAGATTCGCCAGGCCGTCGCGAAGGCTGGATTCGAGGCGCTCGAACTTGGCGGCGAAGCGGAAGACGCGGAAGCCAAAGCGCGCCAGCACGAAATTGACACACAGCGCCGCCTGCTCATCGTCGGCCTCGTTTTCACCGTTCCGTTGTTCCTCTTCGCGATGGCGCGCGACTTCGGCCTGCTGCCCGACGCGTTCTACGCGATGGCCGCCATGGAAGGCATGAGCCGCGTCCCTGCCGCGTGGACGAACTGGCTGATGCTCGCCCTCGCCGCGCCCGTGCAATTCTACGTCGGCTGGCAATACTACATTGGCGCGTTCAAGGCGCTTCGCAACAAATCCGCCAACATGGATGTGCTGATCGCGATGGGTTCCTCTGCCGCGTTCTTCTACTCACTCCCGATTACGTTCGGCTGGTTGACAGGGCATGTCTATTACGAAACAGCGGCGGTCATCATCACGCTCATCAAACTCGGAAAGTTTTTGGAAGCGCGCGCCAAGGGGCGCACCTCCGAGGCGATCAAAAAACTGATGGGACTGCGCGCCAAGACCGCGCGCGTCGTTCGCTCGGGACTCGAAACTGAAGTGCCAGTGGACGAGGTCCGCGTCGGCGACATCGTTCTCGTCAAACCTGGCGAGAAGATTCCCGTGGATGGGGTCGTCGTCGAAGGCCGCAGCGCGGTGGATGAATCCATGCTGACGGGCGAGTCGCTCCCCGTCGAAAAGAAGTCGGGCGATCCCGTCATCGGCGCGACGCTCAATAAACTGGGATTACTCAAATTCGAAGCAACGAAAGTTGGAAAAGAAACCGCCCTGGCGCAGATCATCAAACTCGTGGAAGACGCGCAGGGAAGCAGGGCGCCGATCCAGAAACTCGCGGACCAGGTCTCGGCGGTCTTTGTGCCGATTGTCATTGCCATTGCGTTGTTGGCCTTCGCCGCCTGGTATTTCCTCGTTCCCCAAATTACCAATTACCAATTTACCGATTCCCCATTCACTACTGCCCTCATCAACATGGTCGCGGTGCTGGTGATTGCCTGTCCCTGCGCCATGGGACTCGCCACGCCGACTGCCGTCATGGTGGGAACGGGCAAAGGCGCGGAGATGGGCATCCTGTTTCGCACGAGTGAGGCCCTCGAACGCGCGGGGAAAGTTAGTGTGGTGGTGTTGGATAAGACGGGAACGATTACGAAGGGGCAGCCTGCTGTTACGGACATAGTGGTCAGTGATGAGTCATCAGTAATCAGTGATCAGTCATCAGTGAGCAGTGATCAGTTATTGAGGCTGGCCGCGTCGGTGGAGAAGGGAAGCGAGCATCCGCTTGGAGAGGCGATCTGGGCGGAGGCAACGACGCGCGGGCTGAGTTTGGCGGAAGCGGCCGGGTTCAAGGCGGAGCCTGGTCACGGCGTGCAGGCCGAAGTCGAGGGAAGAA
>DAOTXP010000048.1:0-2128 GCA_034435275.1 Anaerolineales bacterium
CCCCGAACCCTTCCGCATCAAAGTGACCATGTCATTGCGAGCGAGCCCACAGGGCGAGCGAAGCAATCTCCTGTTACGTGGGGATTGCTTCGTCACCGCTTCGCGGCTCCTCGCAATGACATAAACTCAACAAGACTTCCGAAGTCCAAGCGTAAAATCATGCCAACCAAGAAGGAAATAAATGCCAGTCTATCCCCCTGAGCCGTTTCGAATCAAGGTAACTGAACCGATTCGCCTCATCTCGCCCGAAGAACGCGAATCTGCCCTCAAAGAGGCAGGCTACAACCTCTTCGCCCTCAAAGCCGAAGGCATCTTCATTGACCTCCTCACCGATTCAGGCACAGGCGCGATGAGCCAGGAGCAATGGGCGGCCATCATGCGCGGCGACGAGTCCTACGCGGGCGCGCGCTCGTATCATCGTCTCAAAGCCGCCGTCGAGGGCATCTTCGGTTTCAAGTATTTCGTCCCCACACATCAGGGACGCGCTGCTGAAAATATTCTAGCTGCGTGTCTCGTCAAGCCTGGGATGTACGTGCCGAGTAACATGCACTTCGACACCACCGATGCCAACATCCGCGCCCGCGGCGGACGCCCAACGAATCTCGTCATTGACGAGGCCTTCGATCCCGCCAACCCGCATCCCTTCAAAGGGAACATGGACATCGCCAAACTGCGCGCCTTCATCAAAAAGGTCGGCGTGGAGAAGATCCCTTTCGGCATGGTCACCGTCACGAACAACGCGGGCGGCGGACAACCCGTCTCGATGGAGAATCTCAAGTCCATTGCGGAGGTCTACCACGAGAACGGAATCCCGTTCTTCATCGACGCGGCGCGCTACGCCGAGAACTGTTTCTTCATCAGGGAGCGTGAGCGCGGCTACGAGTCGAAGTCCGTTAAAGACATCGCGCATGAGATGTTCGCCCTCGCGGACGGAATGTGCATGTCCGCCAAGAAGGACGCTATCGTCAACATCGGCGGACTGCTGTGCGTGAACGACGAGGCATTGTTCCAACAAATTAAGAACGAATTAATTCTGCGCGAGGGCTTTCCCACCTACGGCGGACTGGCAGGCCGCGACCTCGACGCGATGGCTGTTGGTTTGTATGAGGGGCTGGACGAATCCTATCTCGCCTATCGCCTCGCGCAGACCGCCTATCTCGCGGCGCGGCTCAACGAGGCGGGCATCCCCACCATCCAGCCCGCGGGCGGGCACGCGGTCTACCTCGACGCGGCGCATGTCTTCCCGCACATCCCGCAGAGCGAGTTCCCCGGTCAGGCGCTGGCCGTGGAGTTGTATCGCGAGGGCGCCATCCGCGGCGTGGAGATCGGCTCGGTCATGTTCGCCTATCCCGATCCAGACTCGGGCAAGATGATCTATCCCAAACTCGAACTGCTCCGTCTCGCCATTCCACGACGTACATACACACAAAGTCACCTGGATTACGTCGCGGATTGCGCGGTGAGAATCAAATCGCGGGCAAATCAAATCAAAGGCTACAAATTCACCTACGCGCCCGAACTCTTGCGTCACTTCACGGCGCGCTTCGAGCCGTTATAATGTCTGTCATTGCGAGGAGGTCTGAGCGGAGCGCAGCGAAGCCGAAGACCGACGAAGCAATCTCCTCATTTGCGTGGAGATTGCTTCGCGCCTTGCAGTCGCTCGCAATGACAAACCAATTATGACCCGCTGGCTCGATCCTCCTCCCATTGAGATTCCCGCTTCCTTCGCGGATCTGAACCTGCCCCCCCTCATCGCGCGGACTCTCCTCCGCCGCGGCTTCACGGACACCGACACTGCGCGCGCGTTCCTGCATCCAGAGAAAATCCTATCCACTCCATTTCCTGAAATTGAAAAAGCGGTTGAAATCATCAACCTGGCTATACGCAGTCAGAAGAGGATTTGTGTCTGGGGGGATTTCGACGTGGACGGCCAGACTTCCACTGCCCTGCTCGTCCAAACCCTGCAAGCGCTGGGCGCACACGTAACTTACTACATCCCCATTCGCGGCAAGGAGAGTCACGGCGTTCACGTCGAAAGTTTGAAATCCATTCTCGATAACGGGAGCAGGCTTATCATCACGTGCGACACGGGCATCACCGCCCACGAGGCCATTGATTACGCCAACTC
>DAOTXP010000049.1:0-2633 GCA_034435275.1 Anaerolineales bacterium
TTGCAGAAGGCGTAGAACTTCAGGACGGCGGTCCGGTAAACTCTCTGTGTGGAAGGGGACCTGGATTTGATGGCGGTGAGAAACTTGATGTAAGTTTCCGTGCTCAAATCCGCGTCATCGCCCACGGCCTTGATAAACTGAATCAGGGCGTTCCGATACGCGAAGATCGTCTTTGGCGAGCGCTGAAATGTGGTCAGGAAGTGTTCGATTCGTTCCTTCATAATCATTCCATCTACTGAAAATTATATCGAATGATTGGGTAATTTGTCAAGGATGGTAATTGGGGATGGCTTTCTGTACTCCCCCACTGGGAAAAGATGAAGGATGAAAAGATAAGGATAAGAGTTATGGAAAGAAGAAAGAGGAAAGAAACGCGGCTGAAATTTCAGCTTTCATCCCTCCGTTTTCATCCTTCGCAGAAGCCCCCTGCCCTACCGTGGTACAGCCCTCACGAAACTCCATCCAGCCGTGGTTTCAGAATTTGTTCCACTAGATCAGCCAGGCCAATCGCAAGCCACAAATCCTTCGCCCGCAGATAATATTTCCTTGCTTCCGTTTTGTTACCCTCGTCAACCAGACAATCGCCAATACGATAAAGCGCCCGCCCCTGGCTGTATTTGTCGCCAATCAGGCGATATATGCTCAAAGCGTTTTGAAATTGATCTTTCGCGCCGGATACATCCTTGTTTTCCCTCTTCATTCCTCCCAACGAAAGGTATACGTTGGCTTCGCCCAACCGATCTCCGACGGCCTTGAAGAGTTTCAAGGCTTCGTTGTAACTGGCCAGCGCGGCATCCCGCTCATCGCGGAACTGTTGCACGTCGCCGATGGCTTGAAGGACGTTGGCTTTTAATTGTTTCCCCTCTTTTTCTTTATCATCAACACCAAAGTGGAGAGACTTTTCAAGCCAATGCCGCCAGGTGTCCCATTCCCGGAATACATTGAAGAGCCAATTACGCGGCCGGGTGGCCAGCATTGCCAGCAAAACACCGTCCCCATGGGAAATTGCCCACTCAGCCGATTTCCTGAGGTTTTCAAGTTCGAATTCAACTTCTGGCGCATTGCTTGGATCATCTGTATAATGCTCGCCGAATAATTCGACGAGCCATTCGGCAAGAGCCCGGCGGGCGGCATCCTCCTCCCCACTATCGGCCAGTTTACTGCCAGCATATTCATCCAGCAGATCGTGGAGGCGGTAACGCTCCGCTTCGATATTCTCCACGCCTTTGACCAACGACAGATTGGTCAAACGGGAGATGGCGGGACCCGCCTCCCTGCTTTCGTCAGCCCATACGTATGCGGCGGCCTCGGGAGCAAACCCTGTAGGATGAAAGACAGCCAGGGCGCGGAAGCGTGTCTGGTCGGCAGGACTGAGGTCGTTGTAACTGATGTCGAAGATGGAATTCATGTCCCAGCGTTTGTCGCCGGGCATCTTCAATTCGTCGAAACGCTTTTCCGCCTTCTCTAAATAATGAGCGATGGGATTCACCATTTTCGTCTGACGAACACGGCGGGAGGCGATTTCAAGAGCCAGCGGGTTGAATTTACAGCGTTCGGCCAGTCTGGCGGCGGCCTCGGTCTCTGCGGCAACGACTTCCTCGCCCAATACCGCTTCCATCAACTGACGGGCCTGGCCGGGTGTCATGTGGTCGAGTTCGAAGGTGCGCGCCACCCCGCCAATCTGCTGGATGCGGCTGGTGACCAGGCAGGCGCACGGCCGGGGAGGCAGCAATTCTTCGATTCGATCGACGGCTTTTGCGCGCACATCATCGAGAATGACCAGCAGACGGCGCGCCGTGAGATAGGCTTGCAGTTCATTTCGTTGCATTTCAAAAGTCGCGCCGGGCTGCAACCGCACGCCGCACTTGAGGAGCATGTTTGCAACCACCTGCTCGGGCGCGCTGTCTCCCACATCCACCCAAAGGATACCATCGTAGTCGTTTCGAGACTTTTCGGCAGCCTGCTTGGCAAGTTCGGTCTTCCCCAACCCGCCCGGGGCGTGCAGTCCCACAATCGCGCCTGTACCGCCATTCTTCAAAAATGCCAGCACATCCTCTTCGACCTTGCCGCGATGTACATAGGTCACGGCCTTTACAGGAGGAATGAGGCCGATGGCGTCGTGAATCTGCGTGGGTGTCGTATTTTGTTGGGAAGCCAGCAGTTTCTCGACCCGTTTCATCAACTGCACCATTCGCAAATCGGATAGCCCCCTTACGCGCTCACGAAATTCCTCATCGGTGAGGGAAAGTTCCTCGATCAGAATAATGATGTATTCATCAATCCCCCTATCAACACGCTCATCGGCAAAATAAGGGAAATTGTCCCTGACAATCTGCTTCAGCGCCTTTGGGAAATCGGGATCAGTCGGGTGATCGAAAAACTTCCCAACCACCTCCGCCAGCAGGCCAAGGGACTTCTTCTTGGTATCTTTGAATATCTTTTCGGCAAATACGTGATCATCAAACGTCTTGGTGAGCCGTTCTTCCGCATGTTCCAATGCGGTTGCGACGGCCAGCGCCCTGTCCGAGGGCGCGCGTAATTCTTCCACAAACTTCTTGCCGAGTTTACCCTCGACAAAGTTCTCGAGGATTGCCAGACTCAATTTGCCAAGTTTTTCGCCGAGTTTTGCCATG
>DAOTXP010000050.1:0-2563 GCA_034435275.1 Anaerolineales bacterium
CCTGCGCGAGGTCACGCTGGAATCGCTCTCACAGGCAATCGGCATGGTCACGCAGGAGACGTATCTCTTCCACGACACCATCCGCACCAACCTGACGTATGCGAAAATGGACGCGACCCAGGCGGAGATCGAAGCCGCGGCGCGCGCCGCCAACATCCATCAGTTAATAGCGGACCTGCCCGACGGCTACGACACGATCGTGGGCGAGCGCGGCTACCGCCTGAGCGGCGGCGAAAAGCAGCGTATCGCCCTCGCCCGCGTGATTCTCAAAGACCCGCGCATTCTGGTTTTGGACGAAGCCACAAGTCATCTCGACAGCGAATCCGAAGCGCTGATTCAAGACGCTTTGAAGCGCGTCATGGCGGGACGCACGAGCATCGTGATCGCGCATCGCCTGAGCACGATCTTGGCTGCTGATTTGATTTTGGTGATGGATCGGGGAAGGATCGTTGAGAGAGGCACGCACGAAGAGTTACTCGCGTTGAACGGCTTGTATTCGCAACTTTACGAAACACAATTCAATAAAGAGAGAATTTGACTCCCTCGGCCGTTGCGTAGCCCTCCCCCGGTTCGACGCTGGTGTCGAATCTGGGGAGGGACAAGGGGAGGTTGGTGTTCGCATCATCACGCATACCACGCCGTATCCCCCACGACCTCCCAGCCGCGCTCCAGCGCAACGGACCTCAACTTCTCGTCGGGATAGACCGCCACAGGATGATCGGCGTGTTCCAGCAGGGGGATGTCCATCCATGTATCGCCGTAGGCCATGTCCACGCGGTCCACGCCGAGGCGGCTCAAAACCCGTTCGATCTTTTTCTCGTCTGCCACCAATTCGCCAACCATTTTCACGCGTCCGTTCACGATCTCGACCGGCGTGCCGATCACCTGTGCACCGATGCGCTGCGCGAACGGCTCGATGAACGGCTCGACCACACTGCTGGCGATATACACCTGCGCGCCCTCTTCGCGGTGTTTGGTCAGGCGGGCGACCACGTCCTCGCGGCGCTTTTTCCACAGGTTGTGCTCCACCACCCATTCCGAGGCGTGACGAAGTTTCGCTTCGTCCGCGTTCTTGATGTAACCGAGGCTGTTCACCATTAACTTCTGTCCCCACGTTTGCCAGTCCATCCATCCGCTCTTTGCAAGCAAATAAGACGGCGTGATGACCGCCATGTAGAAATTCGCGCGCAGTTTGCTTTGATTGTGCTTCACCCAATCCACGAGCCCCAGAAACGGCGAACCGGTGGTCAGCGTGCCCATCATATCCGAAACGACGATCATGTCTGCTCCTCTGCAAATCGGTTGCAGGCATTATAGCATTCGGCGAGGTGATACAATCCACGCATGGGCACGCTGTATCTCGTTGCCACCCCCATTGGCAATCTCGAGGATATGTCGCCGCGCGCGGTGCGCGTCTTGCGCGAGTCGATTCTCATCGCGGCCGAGGACACGCGTCACACCGGGAAACTGCTCAAGCACTTCGGGATCGAGACGCCGCTCACGAGTTATTTCGAGCACAACAAACTCAATAAATTGGATTTCATCCTCGAGAAACTTTCCGGTGGAGACGTGGCGCTCGTCTCCGACGCGGGGACTCCTGCGATCAACGACCCCGGCTACGAACTGGTCCGCGCCGCCCTCGCTTCGGGCTTCGACGTTCGGCCTGTGCCCGGGCCCTCGGCTCCCCTCGCCGCCCTGACCGTTTCGGGCTTATCCACAGACTCGTTCCTCTATCTCGGTTATCTGCCTCACAAAAAAACCGACCGCCGCAAATTCGCAGCGCAAATTGCCGATTTATCCTACACCCTCATCTTCCTCGAATCCCCATATCGCATTGTTGAATCACTCGAAGATTTGCTCTTCGTACTCGGCGACCGCCGCGTCCTCGTCGCCCGCGAGATGACCAAGATGTTCGAGGAATACTGGCGCGGGGACCTGAGCACAGCGGTGGAGTATTTCAAGTCCCAGCCTGCCAGAGGTGAGTTCACTCTTGTGGTCGAGGGAAAAAAGGCCGAAGGCAGTGAGCGCTGGACGGAAAAACAATTGCAGGTCGCCATCAAGAAAGAACTCAAACGCGGCAAGTCTGCTTCACAAGTTGCAGGCGAACTGGCCGAAAAATCGGGCTGGCGCAAGCGTGACGTGTACAATCTGATCACCGGGCGCAGGTGATTCACTTTGTGTTTTCAGGCCATCCCAAGTACAGTGTTCGATTCCTGCCCTTAAAATGCCACCACCGGGTGTCCGTGCCCGGTGGTGGCTTTCGCCAAAGGAGGAGACAGTGAGGAGCATGTTGGAGGTGTCTGTGTTCCGTCTCCATTCGTATGATACCGCGACTCCCTTTTGTCAGACATCGTCAAATGTCATTGATTATTAGTGACGATATTCACAAATAGACCTATTTGACCATCTCCCTGACCTGCTCCACGTAGGCAAGACTCTGGTGGCGGAAGTAGGTATTGTACAACTCAGCATAGTGACCACCCTGCGCCAGCAAGCCCGTGTGACTGCCCTCTTCGATGATCGCGCCCTTTTGCATGACCACGATGCGGTCCGCGGCCTTGAC
>DAOTXP010000051.1:0-3266 GCA_034435275.1 Anaerolineales bacterium
ATTGATCGGTAGTTTGATCGCACAGGCAATCCGGTAAATTGTTTTATTTTTTGAAAGGAAGCGGCGGCAGGCAGCAAACGATCGAACTCGTGTCGGCGTTTACCAGCGCATCGGCTTCCGCCTGACGGATACACGCATCAACCGCTATTTATGGAGGCCGGGTTAGTCAATTTCCAGAAGTCTTGAAACGGCGGGCGCGATCTCGGTCAGGGAGTTGATCTTCAAAACTGCGCCCCGTGGACTTGTCCGCGGCGCGCAGTTTTGCTTCACGGGAATCGGCGGGGGATTGCCCGCTCCGCTGCGCTTCGGGGCGCTTCGCGAAAATCCCCGCCTCCGCGCATGGACTTCGCCTGCGGGCTGGATGCGAGTCCGAATGGACTTTGTAAGATTAGCACGGGTGATTCCATCCCCGTGCGGGTCGCGTCGCCGCGCGAACGCGAATCGAAACGGGGAAATGCTCCAGACGCGCAGCGCTCTTTCACGGCGCCGCGTCGCTCGAGCGGAATCCTGTCGAACGGACGTTGTCCACCCTTGCGCCTCGCGGCGGACGTGAACGTCCGCGCTATTCCTGCGAAGGTCTCCGACCTATCCCCGCCTCCGCACATGGACTTCCCCTGCGGGCTGGACGCGAGTCCGAATGGTCTTCCACGAACTGAGCAGGCGGCTTCAGCCCCGCGGCGCGCCTTTTTGATTCTGGTTATACCAATCTACCGCACGTTCGCGTTGATGATGATTGAGTTGTAGAGCATAGATAATATAATTGCTCGATTTGAATTATTCGATCAAAAAGACTACGCGTGTATCAAAAAAGGGCACGTTGTTATTACGGATTGGTTGCAATCCCCCACAAATCTACAGAACCATCTGCTGAACCAGTAGCCAAAAACCTTCCATCAGGCGAGAATGCCATACTAACATCTTTATCGTAGCCCAGTGTTTTTATTAGACTTCCGTCAGAGGTTCGCCAAAGTCTAAGATTACCAATAACTGTTACAGTTGCAAACAACTGTCCATTAGGATATCCAACGATCCCTCCTGGTGAAATGGGTGAATGGGTTTCATCTCGAATCTTATATTGTAAAGAACCATCTGCATACTCATATACATAAATACCACCGTTACACAACCCAACCACAAGTTGCCCTCTACTTAAGAATTCAACCGCTTGACTTGGACATCCTGCTCCTGGCATTGGCTCTATTTTGAATATCTCATTCCATCCATTTTTATCGAAAACATGAATTGTGCCATAGCCTATGGTTCCCACGGCTAACAATCCGCGATCGCGAGAAAATGACAAATCTGTCACTACCCCGAAATCCTCTGAAGTAAATTGTAATGTAAGATCTGGAATACTCCAGACCCTAACACGCCCTAATCCCAAACTGGTCGCTGCAATAAAATTGCCGTCAGGAGAGAATTCAATATCTATGTGTTCATCCTCAAGGAAATATTCTTTGTTGAGAATTAATTCTTTCCCATTCACAACATCCCAAAGTGAAATATAACTTGCTCCTGCCCCTGCTAGGTAGGTTCCATCTGGGGAGAAAGCAATTGCCCAAACCGAATCCGCGGGAAGAAAATATAATTGTTCCCAATTTGATGAGTCCCATAAGCGAATACCATCGTCTGCACATGTGGCAAGGATTTTTCCGTTGGGAGAAAAGGATAAAGATACAAATCCTGAATGTCCACGTAATGTTCTCAATAATTCTATTTGATCAGGCGCGTCAGATATGGCTAAAGCAGAAGGAGGCGTTATTGAAGATTCGGGCGAAATTGAGGATGGAAAAAGGTTGACAGTGGCAGTGTCGGTTATCGTAGGTGCTGTGGAGGTTGGCTGACTCGGGTTCGTCAATCTCGATACGACCCCAATAACCATTGTAGTTATCAGAAGCGCCGCTAATAAAATTACTATGATGATTCTGTTTTGCAAGAATATGGGCTTTGGATTTTCGGATTTCTGCTCCACTATATTTGTGCTGGCTAATGGTTTTATCTTGTGTACAGGTAAAGTTGCTTCAATCTGTCTTGCACGTTCATCTAAAGCATTCAAAAGTCTTTCATAACCATTTTTTGCAAACAGATTCACCCAGTGATACAAACTCAAACGGTTAGGAACATCGCATTCTTCTAGCCGTGCAGGGATAATAAAAATTGTTCCTTCTGGTTTTTCATCTGCGATATCGAGGGCCTCTTTTATTTCTTTCTGAACAAACCCCTCTTTGTTTATAGAATTTGAAGAGAGACAAACAATTACAACATCTGAATTTCTAACCTCTTTAGGAATCTCTTCTCGCCAATTTTGACCAGGCAAGAGTTTTTCCTCATCAAGCCACGCGTCTACTCCATCTGCAACAAGGCGTTTATAAAGAGCGCGTACAGCAGGTTTATCTGCCGAGGTGTGGCAAAGAAAAACTTTGAGAGCGCGTTTGGTTTCTGCCATATTTCCCACCAGTGGGGTTGTTGAAATTATACGACGGATGTACTCATTATATCAACCGATCCCCTCCCTCCACCGAATCGACCCGATAATGGCACCCACGGCTCTGCCGATTATGCTGTGCGGACTGTGCCACGATCAGCGCGGCTTCGACCGCGTTGCGCAGGCCGATGAGTCCGTCGCTGAGTTTGGTGGTGCGGTAGAAGGTCTCGATCTCGTTTTGCAGGTGACGCAACTCACGGATGGCGCGCGAGAGACGGTCGCCACTGCGGACGAGTCCCACGTAGTGCCACATGATGTTCTGGATGGTCTGCATGTCGCCCTGGATCAGCGCGGGGTCGCGGTCGTCGGTCAGGCCGCTTTCGTCCCAGGCGGGCACATCATCTCTTTTTAGCGTGCGGCGCAAATTGCCGATTTGCGCTATGCGCTCCGCCGCGCGATTCCCCCACACCAATCCCTCCAACAGCGATGTGGACGCCAGTCGGTTCGCGCCGTGCAGCCCCGTGCAAGAGACCTCGCCCACCGCGTACAAATTCTCGATGTTCGTCCGTCCCCATTCGTCCACCATGACGCCGCCGCAAAAGTAGTGCGCGGCAGGGACGACGGGGATCGGCTCGCGGGTAATGTCAATGCCCGCTTTCAGACAAGTGGCGTAAATGTTGGGGAAGCGTTCGCGGATCGCCGCGGCCTCCATGTGCGAAGCGATGTCGAGCAGAACGTACGTGTAAGCGTGTTCGGTCATTTCCTGATGGATGGCACGCGCCACCACGTCACGCGGCGCGAGGTCTTTCCATTCGGGCGCGTACTTTTCCATGAACGGCTG
>DAOTXP010000052.1:0-5100 GCA_034435275.1 Anaerolineales bacterium
GATGCGTTTCATCCCACACGCGGTCACTGCTGAGGGTCCACGGCGTGCGGATGCCGATGAACCAGTTGCGCTTTGCCTGTTTCATCAGGTAACCCATAAAGATAAACAGCACACCCATGAACGGCAACACGGCCATACTCAATTTGAAGCCCTGATAGCCAAGGCTCCACGCCAATGTCAATCCGTGCATGTAGATCATGAAGGCGATGATCAGGGCGATGAACGTGTTGAACGTCTCGCGGAATTTGGCGATGTTGGCCTTCAACGGATCAATGGAAGGAACAACCAGAAAGAGCAGGAACATTCCCAACGTGACCAGCGGCATAAGGAAGACGCCCCAGAATTTGGGCATATAGCCATCCACCTGGTCATTGATGTCCCAATGCGAGGCCATTTGCTCTGGCAGGTGGTCCCAAAGCAGAAGACCCGCCAGCGTAGCCGCGGCAATCAAAATTAGGACAAGGGTACTGGTAGTTCGAGTGGACATCATTACTCCTTATTGGTTTTTTCCTTCGGTGCGTGTTTCTCCGCCATCGAGACGATTCCGCTCAGGCCGCCCAGGTTCATCGTATCCACGGCGGACGAGGGAACGATCACCAGCGCGCCTTTCTCTTTCAGGCCTTCGAATAGCATGTTCATAGCCCGTAGATGAAGCGCGGTTGGGTTGTCGGCATAAGCCTGCGAAGCCTCGGCGAACGAAGCGGCAATCTGCTTTTCCGACTCTCCCAGAATGACACGCGCTTGACGCTCGCGCTCGGCCTGCGCCTGGCGGGACATGGCGTCCTCCAGGTCCTGCGGGATAATCACGTCACGGATCTCCACCGACTGCACGGTCACACCCCAGGGTGTGGTGCGCTCGTCAATGATCTTTTGCAGATCATCGTCCATCTTGGAGCGGCCCACCAGAATATCCGCCAGCGACATCTGGCCGATGATTTCGCGCAGGGCAGTTTGCGCGGCCCACGCAATGGCAGACTGGTAATCCTTCACTTCGAGCGCGGCCTTCTCGGCATCCCAAACAACCCAGAAGAGCACGGCGTCTACATCCACAGGGACAGTATCCTTCGTCAGTGTCTTCTCCGCCGCAAAGGGCGTGACCATCACGCGATGGTCAATCCAAGAAGGGATGGTATCCACAATCGGGACGATCCAGAACAGGCCGGGGCCGGCCAGTTTGTGGAACTTGCCTAGGCGCAGGACGATGGCCTTCTCCCATTGCGAGGCGATCTTCAACGCGTACAGGATATAAGTGCCGACAAGGATCATCCCGAAAATATACAGCCCAATCCACATGTCGGGCACACGGCCGTCCATCAGCAGCGCGCCGACGACTGCGGCAATCAGGAAGACACCAAAAAGCATCCCGGCCACGCCGGAAATATGTTGATCCATCTTACGAACTTGCGTAGTTTCTTTGGTGGTTTTTGCAGTCATTGGATTTCTCCTTTTTTAACCTTTCATTTCGACATCCTGCGCTTCTTTCCAAGACTTCAACTGGTCACTGACCATCTGAGCGATTTCCTTCCCGGAGAACCCCAGCCGCGCCGCCTCGCGGACGAACCGGTAGGCCAGCGCCTCGAGCGACTCGCGCCGCATTCGTTCGGTCACCTTCGGCGGCGGGACCTCCGTGATGTAGGTGCCGCGTCCCTGTTGCGTGGAGATGATGCGTTCCTCGTCCAGGATGCGATACGCCCGCGCCACGGTGTTGAAATTGATTCGCAGTTCCGTCGCCAATGCGCGGACGGTCGGCAATTGATCACCGGGTTTGAGCGCGCCGCTGGCAATCTGCCCTTTGACCTGATCCACGATCTGCACATAGATGGGCGAATCAGACCGAAGGTCCAGGCGGAAGCGTTTGCTGAAAGAGGCGAGTCCGTTTGCGTTCATGCTCAATATTGTATCATTGTATGATTGTACCAATTGTATACTAATTCCCTGTTTTGTCAAGGGCGGACAATCATTGGAATTCACTCAAAAAGCTACAACGGTCAATATGGTAGAATCCCGGCCGCAAGATAAAACAATGCGATTCCCGCGTAAGTTCGCGGAAGGAGATAGTCATGGAACAACAGACTGGTACATTTGCCGTGAAGAAGGGTCTGGCCCAGATGCTCAAAGGCGGCGTCATCATGGACGTCGTGACCCCGGAACATGCCAAAATTGCGGAAGAGGCCGGCGCTTGTGCGGTCATGGCGCTCGAGCGCGTACCAGCAGATATTCGCGCCACCGGCGGTGTGGCCCGCATGAGCGACCCAGACTTGATTCTGAAGATCATGGACACCGTCACCATCCCCGTCATGGCCAAGTGCCGTATCGGACATTTCGTCGAGGCGCAGATTCTCGAAGCCATCGGCGTGGACTACATAGACGAGTCCGAGGTGCTGACGCCCGCCGATGAGGCACACCACATAAACAAACACCTGTTCAAAGTCCCATTTGTATGCGGCTGCCGCAACCTGGGCGAGGCTTTGCGCCGCGTCGGCGAAGGCGCGGCGATGATCCGCACCAAGGGCGAGGCCGGCACGGGTGACGTGGTCGAGGCCGTTCGTCACGCGCGTGCCGTGCTCGGCGACATCCGCCGCCTGACCACGATGGCTGACGAGGAACTGATGGCCTACGCTAAAGAGATCGGCGCGCCGTACGAACTCGTCAAAGAGACCAAGGAACTCGGCCGCATGCCGGTGGTCAACTTTGCCGCGGGTGGGGTGGCAACACCTGCCGACGCGGCGTTGATGATGCAACTCGGCGTGGACGGCGTATTCGTCGGTTCGGGCATCTTCAAGAGCGGTGACCCGGCCCGCCGCGCCGCGGCCATCGTCAAAGCCGTGACGCATTACCAGGACGCGTCCATCCTCGCGGAGGTCAGCAAGAACCTTGGCGAGCCAATGGTCGGACGCAACGTCTCGCAGATGCCGGAAGCAGAGAAAATCGCTGGGCGTGGCTGGTAAGGGCACAGCGAATCCTAAAAACACGTTGCCCATAGCCCGCCCCGCTGTGCCCCTACAAGAACAAAAATGAAAATCGGAGTCCTCGCCCTGCAGGGCGATTTCGCAGAACACATTGCCATGCTCAAGTGCCTCAAGGTGGAGGCCTTTGAAGTGCGCCTGCCTGAACATCTCAACGGGCTCGACGGCCTCATCATCCCCGGGGGCGAATCCACCACCATCGGCAAGTTGGCCGTGGCTTACAAACTGATAGAGCCGCTAAAGGTTTTCGGCCAGCGTCATGCCATTTGGGGCACTTGCGCGGGCGCCATTTTCCTTTCAAAGGATGCCCACCGCCAGCAGCCCCTGCTCGGACTGATGGACATCAAAGTGGAACGCAATGCCTTTGGCCGCCAGGTTGACTCTTTCGAAGCCGACCTCGACGTTCCCGAACTCAAACAAGCCACCGGGACAAAGGAGCCGTATCACGCCATCTTCATCCGCGCGCCGATCATTGAATCGGTTTCAGGCGACGCAAAAGTCCTCGCCTCGGTCGCGGACGGGAGGATCGTTGCCGCGCAACAGGGCCATCTGCTGGCGACGTCCTTCCACCCCGAACTGACTGACGACACGCGTTTCCACGAATACTTCCTCGCCCTGGCTGACTGATTTTCATGACCGTTCGTCCGCTCGAATTGCTCGACCTGCCTCTGCTGGCACGCCTCCACAATGACGTTCTGCCTCTCGATTCTACGCGCGTCCTGACGCGCGGCAACCCGCTCGGCACGGCCAGTTTCCTGGCTTATTTCAACCCCACGCGCCATCTCTATTCCGCAATCGCAGATGGCGATGGGACATCATTGGCAGGGGGCGTGATCCACACGCGCGGCGAGACGTTCGCCCGGCTCTTGTATCTCGCGCCGGTCTCGCGGCTCGACCATGCCGAATTGCCCGCGCTATTGGAAAACCTCACTGCCGAAGCCGGGACATGGGGCGCATATCACGTTCTGGCGGAGGTGGACGAAACCAGCCAGGGCTTCACGGCCCTGCGAAGTTCGGGCTTCTCGGTCTACGCGTGGCAGAGGATGTGGGACGTCTCCAAGATAACGGGGTCAGGCGCGGGTCCGCGCTGGATGCGGATGCAGTCGGTGAATCTGCCCGCGGTGCAGAGTCTGCATTATCAAATCGTCCCGCCATTGCTGCATCCTGTCGAGCCCGCGCCGTCGCGCGTGAACGGCTTCATCTGCAACGAGGGGGCGAAGTGCTACATCAACGTGGCGCATGGACTGCACGGCATCGTGCTGACGCCGCTCATCCACCCCGAAGCCACCGAGGTGAGCGAGAAACTGGCTGCACTGATTCAATCCCTGTCCGACCGCGCAGGACGGCCGGTGTATTTATGCGTTCGCTCGTATCAGGCCTGGCTCGAACCGGTGCTGGCCGATCTGGGCGCGTTGGCCGGTCCGCGCCAGGCGGTGATGGTGAAGCATCTGACGCGGCCGGTGAAGGAGGGGCAATTAGTGCGCACCGCCCAGCCCGCGGGAGTGAGTGTGCAGCCGAGCAGGATCGAGGGGAAGAAGTAATTTTGCGGTGGAAACTATATCCAATATGCCCTGTGGGGCAGATGCCCTTCCTCGTATAATATACCCGGACTTTCAGACTAAGCAGGCACTTCAACATGCTCCTCTTACTCTTCCAAGCCATTAAACCGAGCGATAAAACCGTCAACCACGAACTGCCAATCACAAACCAACTATGACCCAACAAAAACGAATCACCGACGACCTCGACGCCCTGCTGGACGTACTGCCTCCCCCGGTGCGCCACGCGGTGGAGGTCGCCAACAACAGCGAGAACCTGCTGGAAATCATCCTCGATCTGGGACGCGTCCCGACCGCCCGTTTCGTCGAACAGGAAATCCCGCTCAGCGAAAAGGAAGTTACGCGCGCCGAGATTGACTACGTTGTGGAGCGCATCGGCGATTTCGACGCGGATAACCGCGCCGGCATGGAGCGCACCCTGCACCGCATTTCGGGAATCCGCAATCGCCGCGGCACCATCGTGGGACTCACCTGCCGCGTCGGCCGCGCCGTGTACGGCACGATCGACATCATCGAAGACATTATCATGTCGGGCAAGAGCCTGCTCATCCTCGGGCGCCCGGGCGTGGGCAAGA
>DAOTXP010000053.1:0-2557 GCA_034435275.1 Anaerolineales bacterium
CGTTCTTGACCGCGGCCTGCACGCGCTGACTGCTCTCGCGCACGGCCGCGTCGGGCAGGCCGACGATGTCCATGCCGGGAAAGCCCGAGGTGGTGTCCACTTCGACTTCGACGATGACGCCTTCGAGTCCCACCACAGCGCAGGAGTAGATGCGTGCAAGCATGAGGGTAGTTTAGACGAGGAGGGGGAAAACGTCAATTATTTGCGGCTATAATCCGCCGCATGGATTCTCCTCAACCATCCCGCCCGCGCTTCTGGACGCGTGACTCGTCCATTTTGCTGGGCGGGTTTTTCCTTGTCATTTTTTTGATCGTGTACATCTGGTGGCCTCTCGCAGAAGAGGTTCTTTCATATATAGATTGGAGCGGCGAGTGGTGGCGCTACCTCGACTGGTTGCTCTTCGGCATTTTCGGCTTCATGTCGCTGACCATCGTCGCCCGTGCGGATTTGAGGACCGACGCGCTGATCGTTTTTGTGGGAATCTTCGGCGGCCTCGCCATCGAGAGTTGGGGCACGCAGACAAACCTATGGCATTATTACACCGCCGAACGTCCGCCGCTGTGGATCATCCCAGCGTGGCCGATCGCGAGTCTATCGATAGATAGGATTACGCGCTTGCTGGACTTCGGACTCAAAAGTCTCCAGACTTTTGTGCGTGGATCTATCCAAAGTCGGGAGACTTTGGACTCCGCCTTCAAAATTTTGTATTGGTTAACCTTCGCCTCGTTTCTTTCCCTTATGCTCGTCTTCATCGCGCCGACGTTTGACAAATCATACACTTGGTTTGCGCTAATTCTCTGCATTCTCCTAATCATCACACCTACAAATTATCAATACGCCTTCTTGACCTTCGTCGCGGGCGCGGGACTGGGCTATTACCTCGAGTTGTGGGGGACGACGCGCGAGTGTTGGACATACTACACTTATCAGACTCCGCCGCTGTTCGCGGTGTTGGCGCATGGCATGGCCGCAGTCGCGTTTTGGCGCGCGGGGCTGGTGCTGAAGATGATCGGGGGGAGAGTCCGCGCGGGGTGGGCGCGCCCGCGTGAGGTCAAGAAAGAGGCGTAGACAGAGGATGCGTCGCACCTCAAAGGTCGGAGTCGGTTCGTTAGCAGGAAACGTCGGATGAGGAGAAGATCAACAAGGGGTGGTGCGACGCACTCGCGGCGTCTATTGACAATCCGATTTGTTTGACATATAATAATAAATAAACCGTCAGTCGGTTTATTAAAAGAGGAAGTATGCCACGCGTAGTTAAAGAAGAAGATTACGCCGCACGGCGCAACGAGATTTTGGATGTCGCCCGCCAGTTGGTTTACACCAAGGGCTACGAGCAGATGTCCATCCAGGATATTTTGGATGCGTTGAAAATCTCGAAGGGGGCGTTCTACCATTATTTCGATTCCAAACAGGATTTGCTGGACGGGTTGATCGAACGGATGCTGGATGAAGCCGACCAGATTCTGCATCCCATCGTAGACAACTCCGAACTCTCTGCCGTTGAAAAGTTACGGCGCTATTTCGACGCGGGCGGACGTTGGAAGGTGGCGCAGAAAGCGTTCATGCTCGACCTGTTGCGGATCTGGCGTTCGGACACAAACGCCCTCATGCGCCAAAAACAGGAAGCCGCGGCAATGAAACGGATCGCGCCCGTGCTGGCGGAGATTATCCGACAGGGAATCGCGGAAGGCGTGTTCTCGACAAAGTACCCCGACCAATTTGGAAGCATGCTCGTGGGCTTGTCACGCGGGTTTGAGGACTCGGTGGCCGACCTGTTGCTGGCCGAACATCCCTCGCCCCACCAAATGCCGGCTTGTGTGTAGAAGTCCTTGATCCATTCCAGCGAATAGACGCCGAGATCGAATAGGGAAACAGGATTCATGGTTCACCTTTCGATAAAAGAGCGAGAGCCGCGTTGTTTCTGTTCACAGTATAGTCTCAGCACGACGGAAGTCAAGCGTCGAAATTGGGCGGAATCACGAATCCTTTCGGCGCCTTCGAATCCGCTCACCATACGAGAATAGATTTGGGCGAGCGATTGCTGAAGTTTTGGCGAGGAGGGAAAAACGTCAACTCGTGCAGGGCTGAAATTTTGGGGAATTGAATCGCGAATGAATTTGTTCTATACTGAACATGGATTTGAAAACAGCGACCATGGAATTATGGGGGTGATGAAGGTGGCCGCCAGAGATCGCCGCGGGAGGGCGAAAACCATGAATATCACCATCTGTCCGCACTGCGGGATGAAAGTCCTTCCAAAACAGGATGGGACCTGCCCAAGTTGCCGTTTGGTTATAGAGGGAGGTTTTGAATCGAAGTATGTCCAACCGCAAGAAAATGTTCATAAAGGTACGAGAGCAAAAAGTGGAGGTGACAGACAAATATCTAAAACAAACTTGCAAACCGCAAAAAGACCTTGAGCGAGGCGGAAAAGTTTTGCGCTACCGATAATATTTGCAATCGTAGCAGTTATTGCTATAGGATTATTTGTAAAACAAAGCGTCTACATTTCATTTTTCGAGCCAGTTTATGCTGGAGACTGGTCGCTGGAATATGT
>DAOTXP010000054.1:0-31457 GCA_034435275.1 Anaerolineales bacterium
GCCAAAGTCCCGTTTCTCGCCGAGTCGAAGAACATCAAAAAGACTCCCTTGAGCGGCGGGATCACGAACCTGAATTTCCGCATCGACGCGGATGGCAAATCGTACGTCATCCGCCTGGCGGGTGACGATACCGACAAACTCGGCATCCGCCGCGACGTGGAGTATGCCGCGAACAAGGCCGCGGGCGAGTTGGGCATCGCGCCCGAGGTGGTGTTCTTCATCGAGCCAGAGGGCTACATCGTCACGCGTTTTATCAACGGCAAGCGCGTCATGCCCGAGGAGATCGTCAAGCCACATAACCTGACGCGGGTGGCGCGCAAGATCCGTCTTTTTCACCGTCATGGACCTGAACTGAAGGGCGAATTCAACGTCTTCCGCCGCGTGGAAATGCTGGCCACGACCTCCAAGGCAAACAATTGTAAATTCCCGTCCGACTGGGACTGGATCATGCAGAAGATGCGCGAGGTGAGGACCGCTCTTGACAAAGACCCCTACCTCCCCACCCCCTGTCATGACGACCTGCTCAACCTGAACTGGCTGGATGAGGACGTGCCGGGCGAGATCGGCGAATTGCGCCTGCTGGATTGGGAATACGCCGGCATGGGCGATATTTTCTTCGATCTGGGGAATTTTGCCCATCATCACCGTCTGAGCGACGATCAGGTGCGCTTCTTCCTGCAGGAATACTTCGGCGAGGTGACGCCGAAGCATTTCGCCCGTCTGAAACTGATGTGGCCGATGTCGGAACTGCACGAGGCCATGTGGGGCACCACGCAGACTGGAATTTCAAAGTTGGAAGAAGATTTCCAAGGCTACGCAGACTTGTGGTTCGGACGCCTGCGCCAGCATGTGACCGATTACCGCTGGGAGCAGTGGTTGAAAGATGTCGTGCCGGCGAAGAAGAAGAGGAAGGTCAAGAAGTAGACAGGTATACAGGTGAACGGGTACGCAGGTGCAACAGTATCACTTGTGTACGTGTGTACATCACAATTTGAAAATCCCCACATAATAAGGAGTACCCTATGTCCATCGCAAATGCAAAAGAAATCATGATCGAGGCCGCGAAGAAAGGCTACGCTGTCGGTGCGTTCAATGTCACCGATCTGCTTCAGTTCGAGGCAGTGATCGACGCGGCCATCGAGACGAAGTCGCCGGTCATTGTGCAGACCTCGGTCAAGCCCTCGCAGTTCCTCGGCAGGGACGTGCTGGTGGCAATCTATCGCACGCTGGCCGAGAAAGCGCCTGTCCCCGTGGTGCTTCACCTCGATCACTGCACCGAGATTGACTACTGCAAAAAGTGCGCCGACGCGGGCTATACCAACATTATGATTGATGCTTCCAAGCAGGCCTTCGAGGAGAACATCCGCCAGACGAAAGAGGTGGTGGACTACTGCCACAGCGTCGGCAATATCTCCGTCGAGGGCGAGCTGGGAACCGTCGGCGGCGTGGAAGACCAGGTCAAGGTCGCGGAGGATGAGGCGCAGTTGGCGAATCCGCAACAGTCGGTGGAATTCGTCGAGCGCACGGGCGTGGACATCTTCGCGCCCGCCATCGGCACCGCGCACGGCGTCTACAAGACCAAGAACCCGAAGATCGACACGGAGCGCATGGCCACCATCCACAAGATGTTGAACGGCGGCGGAATCAAGACCCCGCTGGTCGTCCACGGCGGGACAGGCCTGCCCGAGGAGACGATCAAGAAACTGCTGGCGGCGGGCGGCGCGAAGTTCAACGTCTCCACCGAGTTGAAGCACACGCTCATTGACGCCAAGTACGAATACATCACCGCCCACCGCGACGAGTACGATCCAGGCAAGATTGACAAGGTCGTGCGCGAAGCGACAAAGAAGGCCGTCATCCACTGGATGCAGATGGTGGAGTCGGTGGGCAAGGCGTAAACACGCAGACAGGTACACAAGTACACAGGTAAATAGGTACACACCAAATCAGGCACGTGTGTACTTGTATACGTGTGTACCTGTGTACGTTCATAAATCAACGATAGAAACAGGAGCAACTACCAATGACAAAACCAATCGAAGAATACTACGCCCCGTGGGTCAAAGGCATTCCGATGTATATCTCGAACCACATCGAGAAGGCATGGCGCGATCCCAAACTGCACCGCATGATGTCGAACGAGAATCCCAATCCGCCTTCGGACAAGGTGCTGGATGCGATGGTGCGCTACGCTAAAATGGCGAACCGTTATCCCGACCAGGGTCTTGTCGTCCGCACCAAGATCGCAGAGATCAACGGATTGGACGGCCCGCAGAACGTGATGATCGGCAATGGTTCCAGCGAGGTGTACGACAACATCTTCCGCATGTTCATCATTCCGCAGCAGGATGAAGTCATCCAGCACACACCCTGCTTTGGCATTTACGGATTGCGCGGCAAACTGCTGGGCGCGAAGATGGTCTCGGTGCCGATGATCTACAAGGATAACTATCTGCACTTCGACCCCGACGGCATCCTCAACGCCATCACCGACAGGACCAAGATCATTGTGGTTGCCAACCCGAACAACCCCACAGGCAACTTCATGGCCCCTGAACACTTCGTCCGCATCGCAGAGACGGGCATTCCCTTCGTCATTGACGAGGCCTACGTGGAGTATTCGGGGCTGGGCATGTCGCAGGTGGCGCTGACCAAGAAATACGAAAACGTCATCATCACGCGCACGCTCTCGAAGGCCTACGGTCTCGCGGGGATGCGCTTCGGATACGCGCTGGCGGCCAAGCCGGTCATTGACCAGATCAGCGGTTCGCTTCTTCCCTGGAACGTGGGGACGATTCCCATGTGGGCGGCGCTCGCGGCGTTTGAAGATACTGAAGGCCTGGCGGAACGCGTCAAGTTCAACAACGAGGCGGTGGACTACATCACCGAGTCTTTGAGCGTCATCCCCGGCCTGGTGATCTTTCCCTCCAAGGCCAACTACATCCTGTTCGACTGCGGCAAGACGGGCAGGACCGGCGCGGAAGTATTGGCCTTTGCCGAAACGAAGGGCATCATTTTGCGCGGCGAGAGCGAGAAATACGGCAGCAACGGCTGGTTCCGCGTCACCATCGGCACCAAGGAAGAGAACGAGTTGTTTGTGAACACGGTGCTGGAGTTCTTTGGGATGAAATAGATGTCATTGCGAGGAGACGCGAAGCGGCGACGAAGCAATCTCCCCGAAACAGGAGATTGCTTCGCCCACTCCGTGGGCTCGCAATGACATGGAGGTTATCATGTCAATCAAAGCCGTGTTTTTCGACCAGGACGGCGTCATCATCGACACCGAGCGCGACGGTCACCGCGTCTCGTTCAACATGACCTTCAAGGAGTTCGGCTTCACCGACGAGTGGAGCGTGGAGTATTACCACGAACTGCTCCAGATCGCGGGCGGCAAGGAACGCATGAAGCACCACGCGCAAACGAAGGGATTCTCCAAGCCCATCCCCGCCGAGGAATTGGATGAACTGGTGAAGTCCATGCACAAGCGCAAGACCGCGCTGTTCGTGGAACTGATCGAGACGGGCAAACTTCCCCTCCGCCCGGGCATCCACAGGTTCATGAAAGAGGCGATGGAGGCCGGGCTGAAGATCGCGGTCTGCACCACGTCCAATGAGCAGGCGGCGAAAGCCATCACCGAGAAGATTCTTTCGGATATCAAATTCGACCTGGTGCTGGCAGGCGATGTGGTGCAAAACAAGAAACCCGATCCTGAAATCTACAATCTGGCGCTCTCCAAACTTGGCCTGAAACCCGAGGAAGTGTTCGTGGTGGAGGATTCCAAGAACGGCGTGAAGGCCTCGAAGGCCGCGGGCATCCAAACCATCGTCACCACCAACGGCTACACCGAAAAAGAGGATGTGAGCGCGGGCGATGTAATCGTCTCCTGCCTCGGCGATCCCAATGGCGAAAAGGCTGTTTTGCGCAAGGGCAATCTCGCCGCGTTCGATGGCGTGGTCCACGTGAAGGATGTGGTCGCGTTGTTCGAGAAGTAGTTAATCGCGTCGTCAAAAGTGACGGTCACTTTGGAAGTGACCGTCACTTTTATTTGAGAAAGCAGATTTCCATGCCCGATGAACTTTTCGATATTGTGACCGAAGACGATATCGTCACCCACCAAGCAATACGTTCAGTCGCTCACGCGCAGGGATGGTGGCATCGTGGCGTGCATATTTTTCTTTTCACCTCGGATGGAAGGATGCTCGTCCAACAGCGGAGCGCCGACCGCAAGCAATACGCGTCGTTGTGGGACGGTTCGGTCTCGGAACACGTCAAAGCGGGAGAGGATTACGTCACTGCGGCTCAGCGCGGACTTTGGGAGGAACTCGGCCTCCGAGATGTGACCCTGACCCCGCGCCTCCGCTTCCGCTTGAACTATGGGCCGAACGACAACGAGATCAGTGTGCTCTTCACTGGGACGGTGGATCCCGCCCGCGTCCAATTCGACTCCGTCGAGATCGCGCGGGTGGATACTCTGTCGATTCCAGAGTTGTTGGATCGGGCAGGGAGAGATGACGCGGATTTGTGTTACTGGTTCATCCAATTGTTGAAGTGGTACGCGGGCGGCGAATCGGATTTGACCCCCCTGCAGACAGATTTCCGCTAACTCGGACGGGACCCACTTCCCCGTCACGCGCGAGGCGAAGGCGTCAGAAAAGGAAACGGCTGGTCAGCAGGTAAATCCCTGCGGAAAGAAACGTCGTCGCGGGGATCGTCAGAATCCAGGCGATGATGATATCCTGCGCCAATCCCCAGCGGACCTTATTGGCCCTCTCGGCCGCGCCGATTCCCATGATGGTCGAATTGATGACCTGGGTAGCACTCACCGGTCCGCCGAACAACGAAGCGGTGAGGATCACCATTGCCGACATTACCTGCGAAGTAAAGCCGTCTACCGGGCGAATCTTGTAAATGAAGATTCCTCCTACTGTATGAGTCAACCGCCAGCCTCCGACGATGGTACCAAGCGCAAGGGCGAATGCACAGAGCGTAATCACCCAGATTGGAATGACAAAGACCGACAAGTATCCACCCGAGACCAGCGCCAGTGTGATGACACCCATACTCTTCTGTCCGTCATTACTGCCGTGGCTCAATCCCAAGGCAAGGGCAGTAACGATCTGGGCGCTTTTAAAGAACTCGTTAATGCGCGGCGTCGCATTTCGGCTCAAGGCCATAACGACCTTGAACAGGATAAATGCAAGAACGAATCCGACAATGGGTGAAACGAACAGGAAAATCAGGATTTTCAGCAATCCGTTGGCTTGAACGGCCTGCGCCCCGGCCCGCATCGAGGCCGCGCCGAGGAGTCCGCCGACCAAGGCATGGGAGGAACTGCTGGGGAGCCTGACCAGCCAGGTGATCAGACTCCATAGAATTGCGCCCGCCAGCGCTGCCGCGAGGACCCGTTCATTGACAGCCGCGGCCTCGACGATGCCACGGCCGATGGTCTGCGCAACCGCCGCCCCGAAAATGAACGGCCCGCAGAATTCGGCCAGCGCGGTCACGCCCAGGGCCACGCGCGGCGAATACGCCCGCGACGAGATCAGGGTGGAAACCACGTTCCTGGAATCGTGCATGCCGTTCATAAAACTGAAAACAAAGGCCAGCACGATCAGAACGATAAGAATCGGGGACATTATCAGGATCACTGCCTTGACCACCATACGCAGCGCGCACGGCAAAACATAACGGAAGGATGAAAGTTCAGGGAAGGAAACGGAGAAGGAGGGCGTAAATCCCCGCTGCGACCAGCGCGGTCGCTGGGATGGTCATGATCCAGGCTGTGACGATTTCCTGCGCGACTCCCCAGCGCACCTTGTTCGGCCGCTCCGCCGCGCCGACGCCCATGATGGCCGAACTGACCACCTGCGTGGTGCTGACCGGCCCGCCGAAGAGAGAGGCCGCCAGGATGACCGCCGCCGAGGCAAATTGTGACGCAAATCCATCCACAGGGCGAATCCTGTAGAACTTGCCGCCCAAGGTGCGAATCAAACGCCAGCCGCCCAGCGCCGTCCCCAGACCAATCATCAGCGCGCAGGCAAAAACGACCCACAATGGCACATGAAACACCGACTGGCTTCCGCTGATCACCAGCGCGAGGGCGATGATCCCCATGGTCTTTTGCGCGTCGTTCGTCCCATGGCTGAGCGCCAGCGCCAGCGCAGTGAACACCTGGCTTCGTCGGAAAAAATGGTTGATGCGCGGCGATGCATTCCACGACAGAATAAGCGTCACCCTGAGGATCAAATAACCAACCAGGAACCCGATCATTGGAGAGGTGAACAGTGCGATCAGGATTTTCTCGAGCCCGGCCAGTTGAATGGCCCGCCAGCCCGCGCCCATGACCACCGCACCGATGAACCCGCCAATCAGCGCATGGGAGGAACTGCTTGGGAAGCCCAGATACCATGTGAGGAGATTCCATCCGATCGCGCTGACCAACGCGGCCAGCAGGACCTTCTCGTTGATCGCCTCCGCCGCAACGATCTCATGGCCGATGGTCGTGGCGACCGCGACACCGAAAACAAAGGGACCGAGGAAATTGGCGAGCGCGGTCATCCCCAGCGCGAAGCGGGGCGAAAGCGCCCGCGAGGAGAGCATGGTTGCAACCACGTTGCTGGAGTCGTGGATTCCGTTGAGGAAGTCGAACAGGAGCGACAAGCCAATGACGGCCAGAATGGTCACAGACATGAACGCGATCCCCGCCGATTAGGCGATCTTCACGACAATGTCGGCAACGACATTGGCCGCCTCATCGCCGCGGTCGGCCGCATTGCTCAAGTGGCGGTACACCTCACGCAGTTTCATCATGTTGACAATGTGTTGAATATCCTCCACGTTGCTGAACAGGTCCGCCAGCGCCTCGCGGTAGACGCCCTCCACGCGGTTCTCGAGCGCCTTGGCGCGCTGGGCATGTTCGTTGGAAACACCGGGATGATTTTCCATGCGGTCCACCGCCAGCAGAAGTTCGTAAGCCGCGTCCCGCAACAAAGACGCCATCCTCTGCATGTAAGTGGTCGGCTCCACTTTTAGGATTTCCATCTCGCTGACCGTGCTGTAGCCGTAATCCAGCACGTCATCAATCGTCCGCGACAGGGCGAAGAGATCCTCCCGGTCGAAGGGAGTGATAAATGTCCGGTTGAGTTCGTCAATAAAAATGCGGCGGACCTCATCCGCTTCCTTCTCCTTCGAAGTAAGCAGGGCGGAGGCTTCAGGGTCGCGTGTGGCCAGGTATTTGCTCAACGCGTCCATACCCTCCAGAGTCAGGGCGGCCTGATCGTGGATCAATTGAATGAATTTATTCTGGCGCTTCTTGAATAGACTGCGCATGGGTAAGACTCCTTCGCAAGTGTTAAAAGAATTTTACACCAATTATGCGATGATCAAACCTCTTGTGTATACAAATGTCATCATCTGCGGCAAGGCAAAGTGAGATAAAATCAGCAGCAATGACAACTGATTTCTTCACAGCCATCAAACAGGGCGATTTCGATGAGGTGAAGAAGCGCCTCGAATCGGACCCCGGCCTGATCCACGCCAGGGAGAAAGGCCTCAGCCCCATCCTGGTTGCCGTTTACCACCGCCAGGCGGAGATCGCCGAATTCCTCGCCGCGAAAACAGTCGTCCTGACGGTCTTTGAGGCCGCCGCACTCGGTAAAACCACGCACATCATCCGCCTGCTGGCACATCAACCGGAACTGGTCAACGCATACGCCGATGACGGCTTCCAGCCGCTGGGACTGGCCTGCTTCTTCGGCCATTTCGAGACCGCCGAATATCTCGTCAAAGCCGGGGCGATGGTCAACTCCCCTTCCCGCAACGGACTCAACGTTACACCGCTGCAATCCGCCGCGGCCGGCGGTCACCTCGAGATTGTACAAATGCTGTTGAAAAACGGGGCCAACCCGAACGTCCGCGAGACCGGGGGCTTTACGCCGCTCCACGCCGCATCCGAGAACGGTGACGTGGAAATGATCCACGCATTGATTCTGGCCGGCGCCGACCTGCATGCCAAAAGCGCGGACGGCAGGCTTCCGCTCGACCTGGCGCAGGCGAACAGCCACACGGATGCGGTCAAAATTCTGAAGGCCGAGATCACCAAGCGCTTCCGCACACCGTTATGAAGGCTGTTTTCCAAAGTCTTCGCAACCTTGCACTGCCCTGAACGTACACAGGGGTAGCGCAAGGTCTTTTTATATCAAAATGAGGAGAATACCATGAAACGCACGCAAAAATTTCTGACCGTCTTTGCCCTGCTTGCCCTGTTGATGCTGGCCTTGGCAGGCCCGGCCCGCGCTTTCGATGGCCGCAGTGGCGATACAATTGTCATTGCCGCAGACGAAGTGATCGAGGACGACCTGTACGTCGGCGCCGAAAATTTCACCCTCGACGGTACCGTGAAGGGTGATGTCGTTGCGGCCGGCGCGGTCATCACCATCAACGGCACGGTGGAGGGCGACCTGATCGCGGCCGGGCAGGCTGTGGTCATCAACGGTACCGTGACCGACGACGCGCGCATCGCCGGGGCCGCGTTGTTGCTGGGAAGTAATGCCAGCATCGGCGATGATCTCGTTGCTGCCGGCGCGAGCTTGGAGACAGAGGACGGCTCGACTGTCGGCGGCGACCTGGTGGTTGGCAGCGCGCAGGCCCTGCTGGCCGGGAATGTGGCCGGAGACGTGCTGGCCGGGACAGCCGCCCTCGAACTACGCGGCTCTTTCGGCGGCGACGTACAGGCCTATGTGGATGTGACCAAAGACACCGAAGCCTCGCCGCCTCTCAATATGTATATGACCAACATCCCGGTCGCGATTCCGAGCGTCCAGCCCGGCCTGACGGTGGACGATGGCGCGAGCATTGCCGGAAACCTCGACTACACCAGCTACAAAGACCTGCCCATCCCGTCCGGCGTGGTCGGCGGCAAAGTGACCCGCACCGCGCCGCAGATTGATGAAGAAATTTTCGAGACCCCACCCACCCCGGCGCAAGAAGCCGCCAGTTGGAGCCTCAACCTGCTCCGCAAGATCATCACCCTGCTCCTGTTCGGATTCCTGCTCGCCTGGCTGGCGCCGAAATTCATGCAGGGCGCGATGGCAATACTTCAGGGCAAGCCGTGGCCAAGCCTCGGATGGGGCGTGGTGGCATGGGCCGCCTTCTGGTTCGTATTGCTGTTAGGCATCTTCGTGACCATCCTCGGCGCGGTCGTGTTCGGGTTCTTCACGCTCGGCAGTGTAAGCGGCACAATAGTCTGGGTAGGCATCCTGGCAATCTTTGCGCTCATCCTTGCCTTCGTGCTCACGACCGCCTTCCTGACGAAGATCATGGTCGGCTGGGTGGGCGGTAAATGGCTTCTGGGCCGCTTCAACCCGGCGCTGGCCGAACACAAGGTCTGGCCCCTGGTGGTGGGAGTTGTCGTCGTCGCGGTGCTGATAGCCCTGCCCTTCATCGGCTGGCTGTTCAACCTGCTGGTTGTGTTCTTCGGCCTGGGCGCGCTGTGGCTGTTTGGCCGTGAGGCAATGGCCGCTCGCAAAGCCGTTGGATAACGCAGCCGGAAAGTCAAAAAAGACCGCGGATGGCAAATCGTCCGCGGTCCTTTTGTTTTCCAGGCAGGCTACTGGCAGTCAATCGTGTACGTGATCAACTGGACGATCTTTTCACTGCGCCCGACCACCTCATCCGATTTGTTCACGCCGACGAACTGGACATCGAACCAGGCCAGGTGTTTGCGTACATCGGGGTGAATATCCTCGCCCTTGAACACGCGGGTGAACACGCCCTGTTCCTGCGGATCCATCAGACCGCCGTTCTTCCACTCGGTGATATAGGTACCCTGACGGTCCTCAATACGGTAGTAAAGATACACATTGACAACATAGGGATCCGAGGTTGTCACGGTGAAGGTGATCTCCTTCGGCAGACAGCGCAGCGAGAACGCGTCGCTCGAGGCGCTCATACTGGTAAACAGGCCGCCTCCCAGTGCAGGATCAATCGTGAGCGGACCGCCCGCGGCGGGAGGTTCGGTCGGGGCTGCTTCCGTCGCTTCCTGAGTTGGCGTGGGCTCAGGCGTATTCGTAGGGATAGGCGTCGCGGTCGGGACGGCGGTCGGCGGCTCGGTCGGAATGACCGTGACCAACACGGTCGCGACGACCACCTGCGCGGTCGGGGGTACCGGCGTCGGCTGGACGGTAACAACCGCGCTACATGCCGTCAATGCCAGCGCAAGAGTTGCAATCAGTATTCTCTTCATAAAGAACTGCTCCTTTTCCTAAATCATTCTAAGGCAAGTGAGCACCCCGGCGGTTAACCCATTTGGGTTAATCAATCCTTACAGTTTTGTTAATGCGTGAGTCCGATCAAGGTGCCGGTGCCCAAAATGGACTCCGCCAATCAGACAAGTCTTATCAGGTATAATCTCAACATGCTTACTCCTGAACAAATCGAGACTTGCCTCGAGCGAATTCTCTTAAAGGTTCAAAAGCCCGGTCGCTACGTGGGCGGGGAATACAACATCACGGTCAAAGATTGGGACTCGGTTCAAACACGCGTCGCTCTCGTCTTTCCCGACATCTACGACATCGGCGTGTCTAATGTTGGTTTGAAGATTCTCTACGATCAAGTTAATCAACGCGACGACGCGCTGGCCGAACGCGCCTACGCGCCCTGGGTGGACATGGAAGCCCTGATGCGCGCCAACGACATCCCGCTCTATACGCTCGAATCGAAGCGACCCCTGGCCTGCTTCGACATCATCGGATTTACTCTCCCTTATGAAACCCTCTACACCAACGCGCTCAACATTCTTGACCTGGCAGGCATCCCCGTCCGCGCCGCGGACCGCGGCGAGACGCATCCCATTGTCATCGCGGGCGGACACTCGGTGATGAATCCCGAACCGATGCACGCCTTCATGGATGCGTTCGTCATCGGCGAGGGGGAAGAAGTGATCCACGATATTATCAACGTAGTTCAAAAGTTCAAAAGTTCGCAGGCTGGAATGCGGGAACCTTCAAACCTTCCAACTTTTAAACGTGAACCCCTGTTGCTTGAACTCGCGAAAATCCCCGGCGTGTACGTGCCGAGTCTGTATCAGACCCATTACATGGACGACGGCACCGTCTCGCATGTGGCGCCTCTGGCGGAGGGCATCCCCAATCCCGTAGTCAAACGGCTGGTCGCCAAACTGCCGCCTCCTCCCACCAAGTTCATCGTGCCGAATGTCGAGATCGTCCACAACCGCGTCTCGGTGGAGATCATGCGCGGGTGCACGCGCGGGTGCAGGTTCTGCCATGCGGGGATGATCACGCGCCCAGTCCGCGAACGAAGCGTGGAGGAGGTGGTCGCCGCGGCCGAAGAAGCCATCCGCTCGACCGGTTTCGAGGAACTGGCCCTGCTGTCCCTTTCATCCTCTGACTACACCCATGTGGTGGAACTGGTCACGGCCATCGGCGAGAAATTCAGGGACAAACATCTCACCGTGTCCCTGCCCTCCCTGCGCATCGAATCCGTCTCGGTGGACTTGATGGATAAACTGCGCGACCGCCGCGGGTCGGGCTTCACGCTCGCGCCCGAGGCCGCCACTGAACGCATGCGCCGCATCATCAACAAGTTCATCCCTGACGAAGACATCCTCAACACCACGCGCGAAATCTACGCCCGCGGCTGGACGACCATCAAACTGTATTTCATGATCGGCCATCCCAGCGAAACGCTCGAAGACGTGCAGGCCATCGCAGACCTGTGCAAGCGCGTCATCCGCGAAGGGCGCAAGGTGATCGGCATGAAGGCCAAACTGCACGCGGGCGTAAGCACTTTCGTGCCCAAATCGCAGACGCCCTTCCAGTGGGTGGCCTGCGACACGCGCGAACAGGTGCTGGCAAAACAGGCCCTGCTCAAACGCGAGTTGCGTGACAAGAACATCAAACTCTCATGGACTGCCCCCGAAGACACCCTGCTCGAAGCCTGGCTCTCACGCGGCGACAGAAAAATGGCCGAGGTAGTCCACAGCGCGTGGAAGCGCGGTGCGAAGTTCGACGCCTGGGGCGACCAGATGAAATTCGACGCGTGGATGGAGGCCTTCGCCGAACACGGACTCGATCCCGCGTTCTATACTCACCGCCCGCGCCGCACCGACGAGATCTTCCCCTGGGATCACATCACCGCGGCCGTGCGCAAGAACTTCCTCTTCCAGGATTTTCGCCAGAGCCTCGAAGGCCAGATCCGCGTGGACTGCCGCCTCAACTGCTTTGCCTGCGGCATCCTGCCCACCTTCGCAGACATGCGCCGCGACCACCCCGGCGAAGGTTGGAAATGTCCTGACGTAAAAAGCCCGCGCAAGACAGCGATCAGTGAACATTCAGGAATCAGCGAACCACTGCCAATGGTGGGGGATTAATGAGAAAGTCGCAATTACTCGTCCGCCTGCAAAACGAACGCGAGAACTGGGAACACGCCCTCAATTTCGTCGGCGCGCTTCGCCTCGGCATCGGAGGCGTCTCGGGCCATTGGTCCGCGCGCGACATCCTTGCCCACATCATGGTACGCGAGCACTACCTCGCCGACCGCCTGCGCGAGATCCAGCGCGGCGAGTCCCTGCCGCCCTGCAAGACACAGGACGAACTCGATACTTTCCTCGAGGAATTCGGCTATCCAGATTTCGAATCTCCCTTGCTCCCCGAATACGAGGCCAACGAGTGGGCTGTTCGCAAATATCGAAATATCCCCTTCAAAGAACTCGTAGCGCTCGAGATCCACGCCTTCGACGCGGTCTACGATGCGGTTCGGGAACTGAGCGAAGAGCAACTCAACGAAAACAGACTCTTCACCCGCGTGGCGCGTTACACAATCGAACACTACCGTCATCACGCGGCCGACATCCGCAAACGGTTCAAATCGCCCGTCAAACGCTGATGCGCATCCGCGTCACCTTTTCCAAGACCGGCGCGCTTCGTTATACCGGTCATCTTGACCTGCACACCATCTGGGAACGCGCCGCCCGCCGCGCCGGCCTCCGCCTGGTTTACAGCCAGGGCTTCCGACCCCAGCCGAAGATCCAGCTCGCCTCGGCTCTTCCGCTCGGTTTCTCCTCGCGTTGCGAACTGGCCGATCTCTGGCTCGATGGCAACCACGATCTTGAATCCCTGCCCGGGCGATTGCAGGCTGCCATGCCCTCCGGCATCGGCATCCTCACTGTGGAACAGGTGGACGAACGCGCCGCGCCGCTTCAGACCCGACTGCTCGCGGCCGAATATGAGGCAACCCTGCCCAACGACTACGACGCTTCACTCCTGAACCAAAGACTGGCCGCCGTTATGGAAGCCGAATCCCTGCCGCGTGAACGCCGCGGCAAGACCTATGACCTGAGGCCGCTAATCGAACAGCTTTCCCCTCTCCCGCTCGCGCTGAGCGAAGCGCCGGCAGAGACGAAGCGGGGTGAGGAATCAGGGGTAAGGGTCTTCATGCGCCTCTCCGCCCGCGAAGGTGCGACCGGCCGCCCCGAAGAAGTGCTCGATGCGCTGGGTATCCCGCTCGAATCGACGCAGGTGGAAAGGACCCGCTTGATTTTTAGTCCAGAAACGGTAAAATAAGACACTTTCACTTGCAGATCGGGTTAATGTAAATACTCAAGCAGAGGAGAATCGCAATGGCAGCAATAGGCGCGATCATCATTGGGTTTGGCACGGCATTCGTTTTCGCCTGGTTCCTATACTGGCTGGACCGCTATGAAAAGGAACCGATCTTGCTCTTGGGTGTAACATTCATTTGGGGAGTGGTCGTCGCCGCGGGCGGGGCATTCATCATCAACACTGTCCTTGGTATCGGCGTTTACCTGTTCACCGGTTCCGAAGGCGCCACCGATCTGGCGACCGGCTCGATTATTGCCCCCATCGTGGAAGAAAGCCTGAAAGGTCTTGCGGTCATGATCGTCTTCCTGCTCTTCCGCAAGGAATTCGATTCCATCCTGGATGGCATGATCTACGCCGGCATCTCAGCCCTCGGGTTCGCCGCCGTAGAGAATTCATATTACATCTACAATTACGGATTTGCCGAGGGCGGCTGGCAGGGCTTCTGGTTCCTGGTCTTCGTGCGCATCATCCTGGTCGGCTGGCAGCACCCGTTCTACACGGCCTTCACGGGCATAGGCTTCGCGCTCGCCCGCCAGAGCAAAAACATTCTGGTCAAGTTCATCGCGCCGCTGGCCGGTCTGGGCATGGCGATCTTCACCCATTCCTTCCACAACACATTGGCAGGATTCACCAGAGGGCTCGAAGGTCTGGCCTTCGGGACGTTCCTCGATTGGTCCGGCTGGTTCATTATGTTCATCTTCGCGGTTTGGATGATCGCGCGCGAAGGGAAACTGATTCCCAAGCACCTGCAGGAGGAAGTATCTGCCGGCCGCATCACCGCCGCGCAAATGAAAAAAGCCTCTTCGCCGTTCGGTTCATTTCTGGCCTTCCTGGGCGGACGCGCCGCCTCGCGTTTCTACCAGGTTTGCGGGGAACTGGCGCACAAGAAGGAGCAGTTCGCGAAGCACGGCGACGAATCGGGAAACGCAGCCATCATCGAATCCCTGCGCGCTGAACTGGCCGCGCTCAGCCCGCAGGTGAGGGTTTGATGCGCCCTTGCGGGTTAAATTGTCAATTTGACCCGCAAGAGGTAAAATCCTTTCGCCCGCCCCCGTAGCTCAGTGGACAGAGCGTCGGCCTCCGGAGCCGAAGAGGACAGTTCGAGTCTGTCCGGGGGTACCTGACACCGCCGAATGGCGGTGTTATTTATTTTTGTGTTCTTGGGTACAATAGGACCGTGCCAAACAAGACTGCCCGGTGCGTTTCCAATTTTCTTCTGGCCCCGCTGGTTGCCCTGACCAGCGGATGCGCCCTGTCGGTAGAGCCGCAAGTCCCAGCCACGCCGACGCTTTTCATCATCACCGCCACCTTGCCGCCCACCTGGACGCCCCCGCCCACATCCACGCCGGTGCCGCCAACGGTCGCGCCGACCATCGCCCCGGTGGAAGGAACGACCACCACACAAGTCAACGTGCGCAGCGCGCCGTCCGCCGGCGCGACGATGCTGGGGACGCTGTCCATCTTTTCCAAAGTGCAGATTATTGGAACGGACGAAAGCAAAACATGGTGGCAGATCATCTATGAAGGCGGCGTGGACGGAAAAGGCTGGGTGGCGGCGGCTTACATTCAGACGCAGGGCACGCCCGATGTGCCGGTCATCGAGGGCGCAAACCCAGGACCTTCCGCGACCCTCGTGATGGAAACACCCCCGCCGGGCGCGACCGCAGCGCCGACCCAGGCCGCGGCCACGGTCACGCCGACGGTGATGCCTGCCCCACTCGATGGCGACTCAGCCCAAAGTCCCGCGGCGAGCGTGGAATTCCTCCCCTCCGGCCCGCGCGCGCTGATCTATTCCAGCGCGGTCTCGGCTCCCGAAGGAGACGCGGAAGATTGGATCCAGTTCAGGACGTTCGGCGCAGCCGACGAGACCGTTCAAGTGGATGTCGTCCTAGCCTGCGCCAGCGCCGGCACGCCCACACTGGAACTCTGGGGCGCGAACAGGGTCCTGCAACGCTGGGCAGACACGGCCTGTGGTACACCTGCGCGCTTGATTCTGAGCCTGTTCGGCAGCAACACGTACAGCCTGCGCATTCTGGCCAGCCCCACCGACGGCCTGGAATATGTCAGTTACACTCTCACCATCGAAGCCGTTCGTTAGGATACTCGAATGAATACACTTTCAACCACGGATAGAGCCCGGGAGATTAACGCCAGAAAGCGCCGCTTTGGATTGGCGTACGGCCTGATCGCGGGCCTCATATTTGCACTGGCATTGTTCGGGTATGATGCCTATCTGTTGTGGCAACACCATGCCTTTTCCCCCTGGGTCAAATTGAGCGGGGGCGTCCTCTTTATGCTCGTTGGCGGGCTGGCGGGATGGCTGACCGCGCGGGTCGAAAAACCCCTGCTGGGCCTGCTTTTCTGGCTGATCGCAAGCCTGTCTTTCGCCATCTGCGCCATGATGATTCCCTTCTGGCTGGCGCCGCGCGTCCTATCTCTTCTGGATCCCGATCTGGCCCCCCTCCTCAATTACACCTTGTACGATAACCTTCCCTCACGCGGGGCTGTGCTTTTCGTCTGGATCACGATTTTTCTCGGCGTGGCGGCAGTCATTCAGATGCCCCTCATCGAACAGGCCGTGTTTTCGACCACAGCCTTTGGGAAGGTCGTACCGTTTCTGGTCGTTTGCATTCCAATGATCATCGCCGGAGCGATTTCTGACGATGTGAACAACCTGCCATTGCGCGAGCCCATTGTCAATCTGGATAACACAATCCAATTCTGGCTGGACACGCGCGGCACGGACCCGGATCCCAAGGTTGCGCGCGAAAAGCATCTGGCCGCGCTCCGCCCGATCGAATCGATGGTCAGCGAGTCCCGGCAATTCACGATCAGCAGTTATGATGAATTGATCGGTTTCGTGCGCGTGGCAGTTGATTTCGACGGGCACTGGGCAGATTGCACTCTCGTCTATGGGCAACTTACCAACTGCCTGCCGCTCGACTCACCCTGATACCTGAACCTTCTGGGGGCGCTGATCACAGGATTGTCCCTTATTTGTGCGATATTTGTACCGCGCTTGTGGGGAATTGTACAAAACGAGGATTTGTGGTAGATTTACGGCAAATCCAGTAATAAGGTGAGGGCACACCCCATGAATGCAGACAAGATACCGGATATCATCATCGGACGCCTGCCAATCTATTTGCGCGCCCTGCAGCGCATGGCGGAAAACGGACTGCAAACCACCTCCTCGCAGGAATTGGGCGACCGCGTGGGTATTTCCGCCGCCCAGATTCGCAAGGATATTTCGCAATTTGGGGAATTTGGCAAACAGGGTACCGGCTATTCGATACCCTTCCTAATGGATAAACTACGCGAGATCCTCAAAGTGGATCGAATCTGGGACGTAGCGTTGGTGGGCGCGGGCGATGTAGGACATGCCCTCGGCCGTTACCAGGGCTTCAAAAACCGCGGGTTCCGCATCGCGATGGTGTTCGATAATGACCCGGCAAAAATCGGGCAGCAGGTTGGGGAATTTGTCATCGAAGATACGACAGGCATGGTGGAGAGAATCCGCGAGGCAGGTATCAAGGTCGCCATGCTGACCGTCCCGGCCGCGGCCGCGCAGGAAGTGGCCGACAAACTTATCCAGGCAGGGGTGAGGGCAATCCTGAATTACGCGCCCATCCACCTGAACGTCCCGGCCGGAGTGTACGTCCAGCATACCGACCCGGTCACGCACTTGCAGAGGATGACGTATTATTTGTAAGTTGCTCTGTTGCCATCATTTCCAGCACCGCGCTGAGCGGAGGCCCTGAGCCTGCCGAAGGGCCGAAGACGAAGCGCAGGCGACTAATCAACCGCCCTTCGTCTCTGCTGCGCTTCGCTCAGGGCGATGGAATGATGAATGTTTGCAACAGAGCATTTGTAAGTCCACAAGACATAACCCGCAAGAGGCGACTCGTATAAGGGTCGCCTCTTGCTTCTAGGCTCTCCCGTTTTTAACGAAAACTCCAAACCCTTTGCCGCGGATTGCGCTAATTCGCGCCGATTTTTTGGAAACGTCAGCGAAAATCCGTAATTCGCGATAGATTAGATTGCGCCGCGCGCCCGGCGGGGTTTTGTGCTATGATGAATTCGTCATCACGAATCAAAAAGGATTATGTCACCCAGCCAAAGGAGACAGCCATGTCAACCGACTTCGAACGCAGGGAATCTTCAGGCGGGCTTACGTTGAAACTGTATCGCGGCGAGGGCGCGGGGCTGCTCGCCTTCGATCTGGATCACTCGCTTGCGACGGATGATTTCGTCGGTTTTACTGTCGAGGTAAAGTACCCGGGCTCGGATAAATGGGGCGCCTTGCGCAACCGCCTGCACTTTGAATATCCGCCCGGGCCGAACCCGCCGCGCTCGTTCTCGTCGCGCGAGGCGCCCTTCCAGAAGTTCCGCTGGATTCATGTACCGGGCGACGTGATGCTGGGCGAATTCCGCTACAAGTTGACCGCCAAATACATGCAAGCGGATGGAACGCTGACGAGCGGTCCGAGCGTGGAAAATGCGATCTCGCTCGCGCCCGAAACGGTGGACGGATTCGTCAACGTCGGGTTCACGCGCGGCTTCGCCTCGTCCCAGGCCTACGCCGACCGTTTCAATAACGAGACCGGCATCCTGCCTCCGCCCGGCGCATCCGCGGCAGACAGCCTCGCACATGACATGTCCCCCTTCGCCAAAAACTATGAATGGCTGGGATTCGAAGCGCGCAGGCTGGTTTTGCAGACGCTGGAGGAAGTGCAAAACGATCCGACGTTGAGCCTCGACGCGTTGATCTACGAGAGCAAGGAGCCAGACATTCTGGCGCGCATGGAGTCCATCGGTCCGCGCATGAGGGCGATCATCGATGACCACGGAGAGCAGGGCGAAGAGCACAGCGCCGAAAGCATCTCCGCGGCCCGCCTGCTGACGGCCGGCGCGCAGATCCAGCGCATGCACTTCAGCCGCCAGCAGCATAACAAGGTGCTGTTGGTGCGGCGGAACGGAACGCCCGTCAAGGTGCTGACCGGCTCCACGAATTTCTCCCTGCGCGGGCTGTACATCCAGGCCAACAACGCCCTGGTCTTCGAAGACCCGACCGTCGCCGGCCTTTACGGCCAATACTTCGACATCGTCTGGAACGAACCGAAAAAGTTCCGCAAGAAACAGTTATCGAAACAATGGTGGACGGGACGCGACCTGCCCGACTCGCGTTTTTCGTTCTGTTTTTCGCCTCACGCAGACCACGCGCTTTCACTCGACCCTGTGGCGCGCGCCATCGAGGACGCCGAAAGTTCCGTGCTGTACGCGGTTGTCTTCCTGAACCAGCTTTCGGGTCCCGTCCGCGAGGCGCTGGACGATTTGATGAATCGGACATTGTTCTCCTACGGCGTCGCCCAGAGGACGTCCGGTCTCACCGTGCGCAAGCCCGACGGATCGCGCGGTGTCCTGCCCTTCGCATTCCTTGGAGAGAAGGCCCCCGAGCCATTTCGCTCCGAGTGGAGCGGCAACACCAGCGACCGCTCGAACATGGTGCATCACAAGTTCATCGTCACGGACTTCAACGGCGCGCGGCCGACGGTTTTCACCGGCTCATCCAACATGGCCGCAGGCGGCGAGCAGGCCAACGGCGACAACCTCATCCGCATCGAGGACCGCAAGGTGGCGATCGCGTACGCGATTGAGGCATTAAGAATGTTCGATCACTTCCATTTCCGCGTCAGCCTGAAGGAAGGGGACGAGAAAAACACCATCATCCGCCTCGCCAAACCCCCGCAGGACGGCGGGAAGCCCTGGTTCACTCCCTATTATCGCATTGGGCATATCAAGGAGCGCGACCGCAAACTGTTCGCAGCCTGATAGCGCCTGACAAACAAAAAAACGGCCTCCGTTCCCGGAAGCCGTTTATGTTTAAACCTGCGGCAGACTGCGCCGCAGGATGTTATACATCCCCAGGGCTTTTGCCGCGCCTTCCACCGCGCAGGTCAGGGGATTATCCACAAGATAAGCGGGAATACCCAGCGACTTGGTCAGTAGTTTATCCACGCCGCGCAGGAGCGCGCCGCCGCCGCACAGGGCCACGCCGCGGTCAATGATATCCGAGACCAGTTCGGGGGGCGTCTTTTCGAGCACGCGGCGGCCGGTCTCGATGACATGCTTGAGCGGCTCCTGCAAGGCTTCGACAATCTCGCCGGTCGTCAATGTGACCGGGCGCGGCAGGCCGGTGACTTGATCCTGTCCCTGCACTTCCATGCTTTGCTCGCTATCCTGCGGCACGGCCGCGCCGATCTTGAGCTTGAGCGTCTCCGCGGTTGCCTGACCAATGATGACACCATACTTGCGTCGCACATAGACGATGATGGCCTCGTCCAAATCGAGGCCGCCCGCGCGCAGCGTGTCCGCCGAGACGATGCCATACATCGCCAGCACGGCGGCTTCGGTGCAGCCGCCACCCAAGCAGATGACCATGTTCCCGGAGGGCGAACCAATCGGCAGGTCAATGCCGAGCGCCGCCGCCAGTGACTGCTGGATGAGAAAGGCCTCGCGGCTGCCTGCCTCCATGACCGCCTCGTAGACCGCGCGGCGTTCCACACTGGTCACGCCGAACGGGACCGAGATCATCACGCGCGGCCGCAGGACGCGCATCGAACCGCTGACGCGGCGCAATAAATACGTAAGCAGGGTCTCGGTAATTTCGTAATCGGCAATGACGCCGTTCTTCAGGGGACGGGCAACCTCGATCGTTTCGGGCACGCGCCCGTACATATCGCGCGCCTCCTGCCCCACCGCCACCATCTTTTGCTCTTCCACTTCGATGGCAACAATGGTCGGCTCTTCCAACAGCACCTGACCGCTGTCGGCGAGACGAGTGTAAATCGTACCGAGATCAATTCCGAGGTCTTTCGAAAAGATCGCCACAGAGCACTACTTTTCGTCCAAAATGGGAGGGCGGCCGGTCTTGCGGAAACGGCGGGCCGCATCCAGTCGAAGCGTGGAGCGGCGCAGGGCTGCCTCGATGGCAAGATAGGCGTCTGTATCAGGCGGCGGACCCTTGGCCAGCAACTCCTCGGCACGTTTTTTCGCCGCCGCGGCGCGGTTCACGTCAATCTCCTCGACGTTCTCGGCCGCGTCGGCCAGCACGGTGACAATATCAGGCTGGACCTCGGCCACCCCGCCCGCCACCGTGAAGACCTGTTCTCTGCCCTGCTGACGAACTTTGATAAACCCGTATTTCAGGGTCGTCAACAGCGGGGCATGATGCGGCAAGACGCCCATCTCTCCCGCCGCGCCCGGCAGGACGACGATGTCCACGTCGCCTTCGAACACCTTTCGATCCTGCGAAACAATCTCACACCGAATGGGCACTGAACGCCTCGCTAGCCGCTCTTTGCCAGTTTCGCGGCCTTCTCACGCACATCCTCAATTGTACCCGCCATCATGAAAGCCTGCTCGGGCAGATCGTCGCATTTGCCGTCCAGGATTTCGCGGAAGCCGTGCACGGTCTCCTTCAATGGGACGTAACGGCCGGGGATGCCGGTGAAGCGCTCGGCCACGAAGAACGGCTGGGAGAAAAAGCGCTCGATCTTGCGGGCACGCGAGACAATCAACTTATCGTCTTCGCTCAACTCGTCAATGCCGAGGATGGCGATGATATCCTGCAAATCCTTGTACCGCTGGAGCACGCGCTGCACCTCGCGGGTGGTTCGGTAATGCTCGTCGCCTACAATATTGGGATCAAGGATTCGGGAGGTCGAGGCAAGCGGGTCCACAGCCGGGTAAATACCCTTTTCCACGATAGAACGCTCGAGGGCGATGGTCGCGTCGAGGTGGGTAAAGGTCGCCACCGGTGCGGGGTCGGAGTAGTCGTCGGCGGGCACGTACACGGCCTGCATCGAAGTGATGGAGCCGGTGCGCGTCGAAGTGATGCGTTCCTGCAATTCGCCCATCTCGGTGGCGAGAGTCGGCTGATAACCCACGGCGGAGGGCATACGGCCCAACAACGCGGATACTTCCGAACCCGACATGGAGAAGCGGAAGATATTGTCCACGAAAAGCAGCACATCCTTGCCGTGATCTCGGAAATATTCGGCCATCGAAAGCGCCGAGAGCGCCACACGCAGGCGCACCCCCGGAGGTTCGTTCATCTGCCCGTAGACCATGACGGTATCTTTCATAACATTGGACTCGATCATCTCGCGGTAGAGCTGTGTGCCCTCACGCGTACGTTCGCCAACGCCTGCGAACACCGAGTTGCCTTCGTGTTCGGTGGCCACCGAGCGGATGAGTTCCATGATAATAACGGTCTTGCCGGTGCCCGCGCCGCCGAAGATGCCGGTCTTGCCGCCTTTGGTGAACGGGGCGATCAGGTCAATGACTTTGACGCCGGTCTCGAAGACCTCCACACGCGTGGACTGTTCCGCGAACGGCGGTGCGGCGCGGTGGATCGGATAATAGGTCGAGGCCGCGACCGGGCCTTTTTCGTCGACCGGGCGGCCGAGCACGTTGAAGATGCGTCCCAGCGTGGCGGGTCCAACGGGAACCTGGATGGGCGCGCCGGTCGCCCGGGCGGGGACGCCCCGCTGGAGTCCGTCGGTGCTGTCCATCGAAACGGTGCGCACCCAGTTGTCGCCCAGGCTATTCTGCACCTCCAGGACAAGCGGCTCCCTGCCTTCGCGCTCGACTTCAATCGCCTCGAAGATCTCCGGGGTCTGTCCCGCGGGAAATTCAACGTCTACCACACCCCCCAGGATCTGGACCACACGTCCAGTTGCTTCAGCCATGATCGCCTCCGAATTTCCTAAGATGCCAGCGCTTCCGCGCCGCCCACAATATCAAGAATATCGTTCGTGATGCTCTGCTGGCGTACCTTGTTATACGCCAGTTGCAACTGCCCGGCCAGATCGCGGGCATTATCGGTCGCGTTACGCATGGCAACCATGCGCGCCGCATGTTCGCTGGCCAGCGACTCTAGTATCGCCTGATAGACCTGCAATGCCGTGAAGCGCGGGACGATCTCATCCAGCAGGGCGCGCATGTCCGGTTCGTAAATGTAGGGCGCAGACGAGCCGCTTTTGCGCTCGTATACTTCCACGCGTTCACTGCCATCTATTTCGAGCGGAAGCAATTTCTTGATTACTGTTTCCTGCTTGACCATGTTGACAAAGTCGGTGTAAACGAGGTACACCTCGTCCACACTGCCTTTGAGGAACTCGTCCACTGCCAGACGCCCAATGGCCGACACATCGGCAAACGAGGGCGCGGCAGGCAGGTTGCTGAATTCAGCCATCACTGGCGCGCGGCGGCGCAGAAGCAGGTCGCGGCCCTTCTTGCCTACCGCGATGAACTGAACCGGATTCTTGTACCCGTCGAACTGGCGCGCGGTGAAGCGGATGATGTTCGTGTTATACGCGCCGGCCAAGCCGCGGTCGCCGGTGACGACTAACGCCAGCGTGTTGCGGACCTCGGAACGGCTCGCCAACAACGGGTGCAACGATTGGTGTCCCGGCTGTTCGGCTACGTGTTTGAGTACCTGCCAGGCCTTCCCGGCATAGGCGCGCGTCGCCGTCACTGCCTGCACCGCCTTACGCACCTTGCTCGCACTGACGGCCTCCAAGGCGCGCGTCACTTGTGAGATATTTTTGATACTCCGAATGCGGAGCCGCATTTCTCGTGCAGAAGCCATAATCTGTCTGTTGGTTTTCTAGTTCAATAGTCCGATGGCATTGGCGGCGTGCTGGATTGTCACTTTTAAGCGCGCCATGTCAACTTGAAGGCGTCCAGCGCGCTGACCAGTGCAGCGCGGTTATCGTCCGTGATCTGTTTCTTCTCGACAATGTCCCTGCCGATCTCTGGGTGGCTCGTCTCCATATAGCGGATGAGGTCCAGTTCCCACTGACGCATCTTCTCGACCGGTACCTGGTCCGCATAGCCGTTGGTCCCGGCAAAGATGACAATCACCTGGTCCTCCAGCGACATCGGCTGATACTGCGGCTGTTTGAGGATTTCCTGCATGCGCTGGCCGCGGCCCAGCTGGTTTTGGGTGGCTTTATCCAGGTCCGAACCGAATTGTGCAAAGGCCGCCAGTTCGCGATACGCGGCCATGTCCAGGCGCAGACGCGCCGCCACCTGCTTCATGGCCTTGGTTTGGGCGTCGCCGCCCACGCGCGAGACCGAGATGCCCACATTCACCGCCGGGCGGATGCCTGCGTTGAACAGGTTGCCTTCGAGGAAGATCTGACCGTCGGTAATCGAAATCACATTCGTTGGAATGTACGCGGATACGTCACCAAGCAGCGTCTCGATGATTGGCAAGGCCGTCAATGAACCGCCCGTGCCTTTGACCTTGACCACCTTGAAATTGTCGGCGTCGCTCATTGCCTTGCGCGCCTCTTCCGCCTCATGCCTGGAAAGCGGGCCCTGGTACACCTTCTTATCTACGCCATCCTTCCCATCAGCCATATCGCCCTTGAAGTCCTTTTTGACGATCACATATTGAGTTGCGAGGCGTGCAGCGCGTTCGAGCAGGCGGGAGTGGAGATAGAACACGTCTCCAGGGTAGGCCTCACGTCCCGGCGGGCGGCGCAGCAACAACGAGACCTGTCGGTACGCCCAGGCATGCTTGGAGAGGTCATCATAAATGACCAGTGCATCGCGGCCGGTTTCCATGAACTCTTCACCGATGGCGCAGCCCGCGTAAGGAGCAATATACTGCAAAGCCGCGGCGTCGTCTGCCGAGGCCACCACGACGATAGTGTGCTCCATCGCGCCATGACGTTCGAGGACGCCAACCGTGCGGGCAATGGCCGCCTTCTTCTGACCAATGGCAACGTAGATACAGATCAGGTCCTTGCCTCTTTGGTTGATGATCGTATCAATGGCGAGGGCGGTCTTACCGGTCTGGCGGTCGCCGATAATGAGTTCGCGCTGGCCGCGCCCGACGGGAATCATCGAGTCAATGGCCTTGATGCCGGTCTGCACCGGCGTATCCACGTCCTGGCGATAGACCACACCCGGAGCGATGCGCTCAATGGGGCGAAACCCCGCCGTGGCAATTGGACCGCGGCCGTCAACCGGCTGGCCCAGCGCGTTGACCACGCGCCCCACCATCCCATCCCCAACCGGAACCGAGGCGATGCGTCCCGTGGCACGCGCCGTCATCCCCTCCGTGATTTCGCCGTAGTCGCCCATCACGATGACGCCGACGCTGTCCTTCTCGAGGTTGAACGCAATGCCCATCACCCCGTTCTCGAATTGAACCAGTTCCTGCGATTTGACATTGGCGAGTCCCTCTACCCGCGCAATGCCATCACCGGCCTCGGCCACGACACCAATATCGCTGATTCCGATCTCGGGTGTGTACGCCTCGATTTGTCTCTGCAGATCGCCGGTGATTTGCTTGATCAGATCCGTCATTTCGCCTCCACGCCGTCGCTTGGGATGATTGCAGGCTGGTTGCCCGCCGCGAATGTTCTTATTTACGTACAACTGCCCGGATAAGAATATCCTATCCGGGCAAACCAGGGACTTTCACAGGTTTGCAAAGTTCCCGGTGAAAATTGATTTGTTACAGGTCGAAACCTGCTTTTTTTGACCTGGTTGGTAACAGAACGCACTAATCATACCTGAAAGCAAAAGGGTTGTCCAGTTACATTTATCGCAAAGTCCATTACACGTGTCACTCGACAGCTTCATCGGGGGCGGTGTTGTGATTCTTTCGAGACAGGCCAACAAAACCGCCGATTTAGAAGACGAATAGCGTAAACGGGCAAATTCCCATGAGTTATTCGCCTCATTCGCGTTGAGCATCCTCCGATTTTGAGAAAACCACAGAATGATGCCGGATACCCTTGTCATTTCGCGGTGATGTTTTATACTCGACGCATCTTATTGATTTTCCGGAGTCGCTACAATGAACAGAAAACTTCCCAAAAGGGATTTCGAAAAACCTCCCAGTCGCCGCTTCAAGCGATACTGGCGCATTGCCGTACTGGCAAACATCAAAGATGATAACATGCCCCTGCCGCCCGGCGTGCCGCCCGATGCGTACGCCGATTACGACCACATCGAAACGGTCGAACACATTCAGGCGGCACTCGAAAGCGACGGGCATGAGACGAAGTTCATCATGGCCGACCGCAATCTTCCATTCGCGGTCAAGGAATACAATCCCGACATCTGTTTCAACATCGCCGAAGGCCTGGGCGGCGACGCACGCGAGGCGCACATCCCCGCCCTGCTGGAATTGCTGGGCATTCCCTACACCGCCTCGCGCGTGCTGACCAATGCCATCGCGCTCGACAAGACCCTGACCAAGCGCATCTGGCGCGACCGACGCCTGCCTGTGGCTCCCTTTCAGGAGTTCATCGAAGGTGATGAACCCCTACGCCCTGAACTCAAATTCCCGCTTTTCGTCAAGCCCTCACGCGAAGGCACCGGCATGGGTGTGGATGAAAAAGCCATCGTCGAGAGCGAGGCCGAACTGCGCGAGCGCGTCAAATACGTCATCGGATATTATCGCCAGCCCGCGCTGGTGGAGACTTTCCTGCCAGGCCGCGAGTTCACCGTCGGGCAGATCGGTCGCGCGGACGCCCGGCTGTATGGCCGCCACCCGGAGTGGTACGAATCTGACGGTTTCCACCGCTTCCCTATCCTCGAGCTGGACAGTTCGCGGTCCATCACACCCGGCGTTTATAGCCAGGCCGCCAAGGCAAAAGAAGTCGGCGAAGAGGGCGCGCCGGGTTACGTCTGCCCGGCAGAGGTGGATCCCGACCTCGCCAAGAAATTGCATAACCTGGCGCTTAAAGCCCATACCCTGCTTGGCGCAATTGACGTTTCACGCGTCGACATCCGCCTGGACGCCGAGGGCCAGCCGCGCGTGATCGAGATCAACCCTCTGCCCGGGTTGACGCCCGATTACAGCGACCTGTGCCTGCAGGCCGCGGCCGAGGGCATTGCTTACAACGATCTGATTCTGGAAATCCTCTATCTGGGCGCCAGCCGCTGGGGCCTGCTGGAAGCGCGCGAGAACGTGCCTGCCGCGCCGAAGAAAAGGAAATAACCGAATTTCCCTGTGGTATAATCCCGCCGCTGACCACGGAGAGGTCGCGTAGTCTGGCTTAGCGCGCACGCTTGGAAAGCGTGTAACCTGCAAGGGTTCGCGGGTTCAAATCCCGCCCTCTCCGCCACAGAAAACGCCCTGACAAGGGGCGTTTTGTTCTGGGGAAGGCGCGCCCCTCGCGGGCACGCTCGAAGAACCGTACATTGAGGGGATGATATTCAAATCCTGCCCTTCACGCCAAACAAAAACCAGGTTCCCGGAGTGGAACCTGGTTTTGATTTTATGCTAAGGAGCTGGCGTCGGCGTCGCATCCATAACCGAGACCTCGAGGCGGATCCCCGCAAAGACCAGCGGGCCTTCCTCCGGGACATCCGGCGGGCGGCCAAACGGCATGGTCTTCTTAACAACCAGCATCTCGTATAACTTCGACTGCTCCCACACTCCGCCGCCCAGAATGTCATTGCCGGTGACATCCGCCGAGGTGCGGCGGGAACCTGCTAGGATGCCCGCATAAGTGGTCATATCCATCTGCGCCGCGGTCTCGGAAAGAGTCGGGTTGTGACACGAGGTGCACGCCAGCGCGCCCGAATACCACAGGTTCGACTCGTTCAACAACATACGGATATCTTTCTCGTACGTCCCCTCACAGGGCGCGCCGTTGACATCTGTAAATGGGAATGGATCCTTCTCGGGATAACCTGACGAGACCCAGGCGGCGATGAGGTTCACTGCCGCCACCTGACATTTGTTGAAGGCCACCGCTTCGCCGCGCGCCGGGACCGGAAGCGTCGCCGGGATGAGCGTCGGGATGGGCGTGCGAACCGCAGCAGAATCAGCCTGGCGGCAGGCTGTGTCGAGACCGCAGGACCAGAAATAGGTGAAGCTGACGAATATCACGATCAGCGCCGCAAAGCCGATCAGCACACCGTAGATGAGTTTCTTGAAATCGTCCATAATCCAAATCCTAGCCTACTGCTGGGGAGCGGCCAATGTGCGGAGGAAATTGATCACATCCCAGCGTTCGCGCACGAGCAGGTTTTCATTGAGGGCAGGCATGCGCCCGTCCACGCCGTTGGTGACGGTCAGGAACAGCGCTCCGTCGCTCTTGGATTGAACGACGTCGGTCGTCAGGTTAGCGGGTTTGTTGGGCGCAAGGAACGCCGCGATCTGACCGTTGCCCAGGCCCTCCGCACCGTGACACATGGCGCAATGGATGCTGTAAAGTTGAGCGCCGCGCGCAATGGAGACCTCATCGGCCGCAACGGGATTGGCCGGCGCACCCATGTTCGGGATGGAGACCGCCCCTTCGATCGGGATGGAACGGGCCGGTAACGGCAGAGGGTCTTCCATCGGGCGATACGAGGGCTGTACCTCCATGAACACGATCCAGTCGATCTTGATCACGTCATACGTGAAGAGGAACAGAAGCCCCAGAATGGCGCTCACGGCGACGAAAAGCGAAAAGAGTTGTTTCAAAAGCCTCATAATGGCTGCGCCTCCGCAGGTTCGACGGATTCTGCGCCCAGTTTTCTGACCGCATCCACGATCTCCTTTTGGACCTCGGCCGGGCAGGAAAACAGGACGGCAATCTTCCCGTCGCTGATCTCGCGTACGTATTCCTTGGGCGAGTAGGATGGGAAAAAACTATCCAGAAAGACGCCGACGAAAGTGGCGATCAGCATGCCCAGCATGGTCATTTCAAAGAGCACAACCACGGAGGGCGGGCCGGGCAGGAGCCCCTGACCGCCGACGAAAACGGGATACAGGTTGGGAGTACCGAAGGCCAGGAACGCGCCGAACAGAAAGCCGCCGGTCGCCCCGCCCAGCGCCAGGCGCGGGACATTCGTCCACTGGCGCGGGCGGCCAAGCATGGCCTCGGTAACGGGAATGCCGGAGATGACGTTCATATCCGCATCGCCGACGCCCAGGGCGCGCAGGCGTTCAATTGCGTCCGCGGCCGGCTCGAGGTCCGAAAAGAGCGCAAGGAAGGTGGATTGATCAGCCATATCCGTGTCCTATTCCAGCTCGCTGACGGTCACGACCGTCTCGCGTCCGAACTTCTTGAGCGAGTGCGCCATCTGGCCCTCCTGCACCTCCCAGACCGGGACAAGCGGGATCAGGCGGGAGGCGGCCATGTAAAGAAGGATGAAGAGGGAGAGCGTACCGATGCTGAGCGGAATCTCGACACCCGGTTCGTAGAGGCGCCAGGTGAACGGCATGCGGTTGATGGTTAGCGAGATGGGAATGATAATGTAGCGCTCGAACCACATGCCGACGTTGATGAATAAACCAACGCCGAACACCACCCAGGGAGAGGAACGCCATTTTTTGTTCCACAGGACCGCCCAGGGGATGGCGATGTTGAAAATGAGCATGGCGAACCACATCCAGCCCATCGGGCCGGCTTCGTGCCAGTGGAGCAGTTGCTTCGTCCATCGGTCGCCGCCGTACCACTGCACCATGTAGTCGTTGAAGAAGAAATAGGCCCAGCCCATGGAAATGATGAGCATGAGTTTACCGATGGCTTCGAAATGCTCGGCGCGGATGAAGTATTTCATGTTCTTCATCGTCGCGCGGATGACTGCCAGCACCATGACCACCGCGCCCATGCCGGAATGCAGAGCGCCGATGACGAAATACGGGCCGAAGATGGTGGACGACCAGCCCGGGCGCGTGGCCGCGGCGAAGTCCCACGACACGATGGTGTGCACGGAGAACATGACCGGGATGATGGCGAACGCGAAGATGTTCATGGCGTTGCGCAGGTGGGTCCACTCGCCCTCTGTACCTCGGAATCCGAGCGCGAGGATTTTGAAGAAGGTCTTGCGCCAGCCGGTCGAACGGTCGCGCGCCATCGCCAGGTCGGGGATGAGCGGCAGAAAGAGATACATGGTACTGGAGAGCAGGTAGGTGCCAATCGCCAGCAGGTCCCACGAAAGCGGGGAATGCAGGTTCGGCCACAAGCCGCGCTGATTTGGATAAGGAAACAGCCAGTACGACAGCCAGACGCGGCCCATGTGCATGAAAATGCTGAATCCCGCCTGCACCAGACCGAAGGTGGTCATCAATTCCGCGGCGCGCGTGAATGGGCGGCGGAACTCGGCCTTGAAGACGCGCAGGATGGCGGAAATGAATGTTCCGGCGTGACTGATGCCGATCCAGAACACGGTGTTGACCAGGAAGATGCCCCAGTAGGAGGGGCGGTTCACGCCTGCCACACCCAGGCCCTGTGCAATCATATAGCCCCACGCGCCGAACAGGCAGACTGCCACAACAATGGAAAGGAAGATGAAGACCGCCCAGAACTTCCATGACGTGGTGTGCATCGAGTCCATCACCATGGCATTCATTTCGCCGCGCGGCATGGGATCGAGCATCAGGTGCTGCTCGCGCAGGTGCTCCTCGTGAGAACGGTGTGGATGGGCGTGGGCGCCCGGCAGTGGTTTAGCTGCTACGGCCATAGTCCGTGCCTCCCTTAAGATATGTCACTTTGGGCAGGGTGCCGAGTTCTCCAAGATGCTCGAAGCCGCGCCCGCTGCGTGCACGCTGACTAACCAGGCTTTCGGGATGATCCACGCGGCCGAAGACGATGGCATCCGCTGGGCAGGCCTGGGCGCAGGCCGGGGCAAATTCGCCGTCGGCCACTTCACGGCCTTCCGCCTTCGCGGCATCCTCTGCGCGATGGATGCGCTGGATGCAGAACGTACATTTTTCCATGATGCCGCGGCGGCGGACAGTCACTTCCGGGTTGAGCTGGTTGTTCAGCGGCTCGGGCCGTTCCCAGTCGCGCCAGTTGAAGGAACGCACCTGGTAGGGACAGTTGTTTGCGCAATAGCGCGTACCGACACAGCGGTTATACACCTGCAAATTGATTTGCTCCGCCTGCGAATGAACCGTTGCAAACGCCGGGCAGACCGGTTCGCAGGGAGCCTTCCCGCACTGCTGGCATAACATTGGCTGGTAAGGCGTCATTTTGACTTCGGGATACTCGCCCTCCCAGAAGCGTTCAATGCGGATCCAGTGCATGGTACGTCCATAGGCCGCATCCTCTTCGCCCACGAAAGGAATGTTGTTTTCCATGGCACAGGCGGCCACGCAGGCCTGGCAGCCGGTGCACAAGTCCTGGTCAATGACCATGCCCCACATCCCCTCGGCTTCTTCCGCAACCGCGCCTTTTGCGCCGATCAGGTTCAGATCAATCATGATACGCTCCTCTAATGTTCCTCGAGTCCTTCGCCGTACACGCCGATGCGGCTTTCAAGGCGGGACAGTTCGCGCTTCCGGCCGGTCTTGTCAATGCGCACTTTCATGCCTGCGAACGCAAGGTCGCCGGCCTCATTGAGCGTGAGACCAAGTAAATCAGCGGGATTCGCTCCGCGTCCGGCCGCGTAACGACCGTACGCGGTATGGCCCTGCCCGAACGGCATGGCGATCGTATCGGGACGAATGGCCGGATACAGGTAAACGGCCGCCTCCACCGCCCCGGCCGCAGAGGTGATCAGGACCACGTCGTCGTTCTCGAGTCCCAGTTCATGCGCGGTTTCGGGATTGACCTCCACCCACGAATTCCACATCACCGTCGTGGTCGGGTCGGGGACCTCCTGCAACCAGGGCTTGTTGGCGCCCGCCTCGCCCAGCACCGGCGAAACAAACGGCAGGAAGAAGAATTCGCCCTCCTCGAACCCGGCGGCATTGACCTGAAGTACGCGATTCAAAACACTTCCCGCGGCCGGCACAACCGGCGTTTCAGCCGTCTGCCACCAGCCGCCATATTGCTGAAAATAAGCCATGAAGGTGTTGATCTCGGG
>DAOTXP010000055.1:0-2141 GCA_034435275.1 Anaerolineales bacterium
CGCTGGGAGTTGCCGCCGGTGCCGGGCGTCCAGTCCAGCCGCGCCGCCGTTTCCGTTAAGCTGGTGGCGGTGACGTTGCTCGGCGCGGTGATGCCGCAGGAAAAACAGCCGGTCTTCTGACAGCAGTCTTTGGTGGCACTGCAGGCCGGCTGACAGCCGCCGGCCGGCACCCAGCCGGCGTTGCACGCCTGCCGGCACTCTTTCACCGTCCGCCAGTACTGCCCCGGCGGGCAGGTGCCGCCTCCCCCGCCGCCGGTACAGCAGTTAATCGTTTTTCCTTCTGTGGCACAAAACCCGTCCGGATCATGGTAATAGCTGCACGATTTTTTGGGAATCACACCGAAACAGTCATCTTGATCCACATAATTGCAACCGGTTGTGATAACCCGAGGGCTATTAATACAAACTCCTAATTGTTCTCTACAATTGCCAACATTGACATTAATTTGGCCGCAGGACAAATTGCCGCCGCAGCCGTTGGCTGCTCTCACGGACTCGATTGACCCGAATAGATATACCCAAACCACGGCAATCGCCAATATTAATGCTCCCCCAAACCGTTTCGCCATAATTCCATCTTAGTATGGTTAAACCGCTTTTTCAATCTGCAAAGATAAGCTTCTTAATACCCTGATACCGGCAGTTCTATCGCCAACGCTGGGTCAAAGCCGCTGTCAATCCAGGCTTGGACCGCCGCCCAGTGATCTGGACCATAACGTCCCTCAAAATAGCGCTGATAGAAAGCTGTATTTTTAAACCGCGTGTCTGGCTCCCTCAAAAAAAAGCCCGGCGAGGCAGATTTACCGGCGGCAAACACTCTGGCAATTTCCACCAGGGTGGCCTGGTCGCCTTGAATACCTAAGCGGCGGTATAACCACTCGTTAGTCGAGTCCTTGGGATCTAAAAACCAGCGCATTGACACTGTTCGAATTTCATCGTTGACCAAAATATTCATACTGGTGACCACTTCGGTTGATCCGTTTGGCTGAAAAACAACGTCGATTTCGCCGGTATATACTCCAAAAAGAACAAAATCACCAATACTTTCATCCTTCAAAAAGCAATTGCCCAAGCACTCGGCTTTAATGGCGGCTATTTCTTCTGCTTCGGTCAGGTTCAGAGGCTGGCGCATTTCCACCGTGGTCACGCCGTCGGCGTCCACGGTCCAGTGAACGTTGGGGTCGTCGGCGTGGGCCTTGAGGAAGTCCACGTCCGCGGGAGAGATGGAGGGGGGATAGACGAGGCCGGGAGTCGGCGTTGCGGATGGGATGAGAGTGCTCGTGCGGGTCGGCGCGGGAACGGGAGTCGATGTCACGATGGGAACAAGCGTTGCGGGTTGAGTAGCGGCAGGCGCGCCACACGCGGCTAAAATGAGCGTCAGGGCAAGAAGCGGGATAAAGCGATTCATGCAATCATTCTTTCTTTTTATTTCAACCCCTTGAAATGATTGTGCATCTTCTTGAGCACGCCGCGCCACTCGCGCTCGGCATTGACCTTGCGCTGCACCTCGGCGGCGCGCTTTTGCATGATCACCACCACACGCGCCTCCTCGCCCGCGTCCAGCCAGAAGCCATGCCCATTGACGGCGCAATAGTCCAGGCGCAGGTCGTACAGGCGATACTGGAATTCGTGCAGGCGCTCTCCACAGTGCGGACAAGGAAATTGCGTCTCGGCCTCGCGATGAATCAGCGAGCCTTTGTGAGCATCGTCGTCGAAGGCCACATCTTCGAGGCGATCCAGCTCGTCCAGGTCCAGCCACATGCCGCGGCAGTTCGGGCAGACGTCCACGGGCAGCATGCCCTTGTAATACTTCTCGACCAGTTCCGTGCCGCACTTGGGACAGTTCATGGCATCACCTTCCCGACCAATGACTCAACCGCCTCGCCCCCGGACCCGAGGCTGAAGCGCGCCAAAAATTCGACGTTGCCCTTCGGCCCCGTGATCGGCGAGCGGATTAGTCCGCGCAGGCCCAGTCCCTCGCCTTGTGCAAACGTCAGTACATCCAACAAAACCTTCCTGTGAATCTCTGCATCGCGGATCACTCCATCCCCGCGCGAGACATCTTTTCTGCCCGCCTCGAACTGAGGCTTGATGAGGGCGATGACCTCACCTCTCTCCCCCCTGCCCCCTCTCCCCTCTCC
>DAOTXP010000056.1:0-3370 GCA_034435275.1 Anaerolineales bacterium
GCTACTATTACGATTCGCTCGGCCGCCAGATCGTGCTCGTCGAGAACGTGCGGGACGAGAACTACTACGATCCCAACTATCCCATCTACATCGCGGGATTCTACTCGGACTCGCTGGAGCTCTACTTCGACCGAAACGCGATGACGATCGACGCCTACGATTGGGAGAACCGCATCGGCCCGAACGGGACGCGTCCCTACCTGTACGAAGGCATCTTCGCCCACGAGTATCAGCACCTTCTGCACTCGGACTATGACGGTGACGAAGAGAACTTCATCAACGAAGGCATGTCCGACCTGGCGATGGTGTTGACCGGCTACGGCGAGTCTGTGACCGGCCATATGGAACCTGCGGCGGACTTCCCCGAGAACTCGCTGACGGTTTGGGAGGACCAGGGCGACCTGGAGATTCTCACGGATTACGGGCAGGCCTTCCTGTTCCAGTATTACCTGATGGAACAGTATGGCCCGTCCTTCATCCAGACGCTGTTCCTCAACCCGGATAACGGCACCACGGGCGTGGATTCCACGCTAGACGCCTATGGCGCTCATCGTGATTTCAGTGACGTCTTCCACGACTGGTCCATTGCCATGCTGATCGACTCGAAGAAGACCGGGCATGGTCACTACTACTTCAAGGACCTTGACTTCAAACTGAACATCGGCACACCCAGCGATCCCAACGAAGAGGCCTTCAACACACCCGGCGCGCCGCCGTGGGGCACCGACTATCTGTGGATCACCGGCAATCCAAAGAACCTGCGCCGCCTAGTCTTCAATGGCGTCCCGTATTCCACCTTCCCGACCGCCTGGTCGTCGGATGGATCCGTCCTGCACAGTGGTGTGGGCGACCTGATTGACAACTGGGCCATCTTCTCGGCAGTCGGCGGCGGATCCCTGACTTTCGACACGATGTACGACCTCGAGGAATACTGGGACTTCGGCTTCGTCCAGGTCTCAACCGACGGCGGCTATAACTGGACCAGTCTCTCCAATGCCTACACCACGGACCTGCATGACCCGAGTGCCCACCCGGATATTGTCGCCAACCTGCCCGGCCTGACCGGGACGCAGGCATCGTGGGTCAACATGTCCTTCGACCTGAGCGCCTATGCCGGTCAGGACATCCTGCTCGCCTTCCGCTACATCACCGACTGGGCGACCTATGGCGACGGCTGGTACATTGACAACGTAATGGTGGATGGCAGCCTGGTCTCCGACGGCTCGGACGCGAGCGTGTTCAAGGACATCACCGAGATCATCCCGATCAACAACGACTTCACCGTCACCTTCGTCGCCAAACGGGGCCATGGAAAGTGGGCCACTTACAAGATCAAGGTCATGCACCTGAACCATGTGACCGAGAGCGGGAAGATCGAACTGCGCGACCTGCTGAGGTGGGGCAATTCCATCGTCATGATGGTCAGTTACAACGCCCCGGATGGCATCACGTACTACGCGGATTACACGTACGAGTTGGAGTACAAGTGCCGCAAGCCGCATATCAAGAAGCCGCTGGTACGCAGTCATGGCACAGGTACGCACTTCCAGATGCCTGACAATTAACTGTTGAACGACCTCTAACCAATAAGCCCGCCTGCAAAGGCGGGCTTATCTTTATGGGACCGGCATCCAGGGCTGGCCATCCTGAATATCGCCGGGTGTGACCGGGAAGACCGGCAGAGTATCCCCTGTGCACAGGATGACCGTGGAAGACTGGTCCGTGTGATAGAGATACTGTCGTCCCTTCGCCTCGAGGCGGACGAAGAAACCGGGCGTCAATACCTGTGCGTATACTTCTTCCGGTTGTCCACAGCCGAGGCTGGCGTCCGGCCACGTAACGGGTTCGATTTCCAGTATGGTAATCTCATCAATGGAAAGCCCGAGGCGCTGGCCGAGGTCTTCACGGCTCAAACGCGCCATCTCCTGCGCGACGGGAGAGGGGGTATCCGCCTCGGGCGGCGCGAGCGGCTCTTTGGTCGCCTCGACAGGCTCGGGTGGGGGGAGACGCGGGGCGTCTGTGTCCGGCGCCACGGCCTCGAGGGGCTGGCAGGCTGTCAGCAACAACCCAGCCAATGCGATCAAACTGGCAAAGGTTTTCATGGTCACCTCCGTTTTCATAGACGCTGCGCGCCGATGAAAAGTTCACCCATTTCTAACACAATTTCTATTTTCCGCCGCTGTTTCTCTTACGCGCCGCGGCTATCATGGGAGCAATTCACCTGACTGGTAAAGGAGCAAACCATGACCTTCTACATCCAACCGTTTCCGTATCGCCGCATGGCCCGCCGCTGGTCCGAACTGAACGGCGCGTCCGGCGCGCACCATCTCCCTGTGGACGTGCGCGACAATGAGGACGAATTCATCCTGACTGCGCTCGTGCCCGGACTCAAGGCCGAAGACCTCGACATCCAGATCCTGGACGACGTTGTCCGCATCGAGGGCGAATACGCCCGCGACGAGGCCGAATATCTCCTGCGCGAACTGCCCGGCGGTTCGTTCCGCCGGACCCTGCGCCTGCCCGCCGCCATGGACGCGGACAAGGCCGACGCGAAGATCGTCAACGGCGTGCTGACCCTGCGCCTGCCCAAGGCTGAGTCCGCCCGTCCGAAGAAGATCAAGGTCGCGGTAAAGTAACTTTCTTTCCGACACGCGCAGGCGAGGTTTCAGGCCTCGCCTGCGCATTTAATTTAAGTTGTTATAATTCGCCCATTCTTTTCCGGAGCGTGACCTTTGCGACTTAAATTAACTGCCGTCATCATCGCGCTGACTCTTCTGCTCGCGGCCTGCGGGCTGGGCGCCAACGAAGTCCCGACCCCCATTCCCACCGGGACGCCCACCCCGGCCCCCACCCTGACACCCACGCCTACCATTCCGCTCGTGATCCTCGTCCTGCCGGCCGATATGGATCAGGCCGCTTCCGGCCTGTATCAGACGACAGTCTATGACCTGGCCCAGCAGGCAGGCTATCGTTTCCAGGTGCGAAACACACTCTCTCCCGCAGACCTCGAGCCTGCGCTCAAAATCGTCATTGCCCTGCCGCCCGACCCGGGCATCGCCGCGCTGGCCGCCGCCGCGCCGCAGACGCAGTTCCTCGCCATCAATATTCCCGAAGTCACCGCCGGGGGGAATATCAGCGTGCTGGGCAGTAACGTGCAACAGGATTTGACGGCGTTCCTCTTTGGTTACATCGGCGCAATGGTGACCGACGATTACCGCATCGGCATGATCATCCCTCAGGGAAACGCCGAGGCGCAAAGAGCGCTGACCGCGTTCACCAACGGCATGACGTATTATTGCGGCCTGTGTCGTCCGTTCTATTATCTTCCATATGAATTCCCACAGGCCATCGAAATCCCTGCGGACGAGTC
>DAOTXP010000057.1:0-8998 GCA_034435275.1 Anaerolineales bacterium
TTTTGACGGACGTGCAGCCTGGCAGCGAAATCTGGAAGACGGAGATTTTCGGTCCCGTGTTGAGCCTGATGCACGTCAATACGATTGACGAGGCGATTGCGCTTGCCAACAGCGGTGTGTACGGCAACCAGGCAAGTCTGTTCACGTCGAGCGGATCGGCGGCGCGCAAGTTCAGGTACGAAGTCGAAGCGGGCAACATCGGAATCAACATCGGGGTTGCCGCGCCGATGGCATTTTTCCCATTTTCGGGCTGGAAGGACAGTTTCTTCGGCGACATGCACGGACAGAGCATGGACGCGGTGGAGTTTTTTACACAAAAGAAGGTTGTGATCGAACGCTGGCCGAAGGAATGGACGAGGAAATTCTAATGACCCACGATTACGAAGACGCGCTCGATTATTCGCACCGCTGGCTGGATTTGATTCACAGCAAAGGCCTTCCCTCCGAAGCGGAAGGCAAACGCATCATTGATGAAGCAAAACAGAATTTCGCCGAGCATTTCAACCGAAACTGGCTGGAGTATCGCAAGTCGGTGACGGAGGCGGGGGATTGGGCCGCGGTCGAATGGACGGGGTCGGGCGCGGTGTTCAGGGATGTGCTCGGGCGCGAATATCTGGATTTTCTTGGCGGGTTCGGGATGATGGACCTGGGCTGGTGCCATCCTGATGTAGTCGAGGCGGTGAAGGCGCAGCTTGCTCGTTCGCCGATGCCCTCCCAGGAGTTGATCGATCCGTTGCGCGGCGTGCTGGCGAAATTGCTCGCGAGTATCACGCCGGGGAAGCTGAAATACAGTTGGTTTGCGGCCAGCGGCACCGAGTCCATTGAGGCGGCCATCAAGATCGCGAAACTCTATACGGGACGCGCAGCCTTCATTGCCGCGGTCAAAGCCTTTCACGGCAAGACGATGGGCTCGCTCTCGATGATGGGCAAATCCGATTATCGCGCGCCGATGGGGCCGATGTACGCGGGACCCGTTTACCATGTCCCGTTTGGCGACGCGGAGGCGGTGGAGCGGCAACTGGAGATTTGTGACAAGGTCGGCATCGGCGTGGCGGCGGTTTTATTTGAGCCGATTCAGGGCGAAGCGGGCGCGATCGTCCCGCCGGATGATTTCTGGCCGCGCGTGCGCGCCGCGACGAGGCGTTATGGTGTTTTACTGATTGCCGACGAAGTGCAGACGGGCCTGGGCCGGACGGGCAAGTTATGGGGCGTCGAGCATTGGGATGTCGTCCCTGACGTGCTGTGCGTGGCCAAGTCTCTTGGCGGCGGTGTCATGCCGGTCAGTGCAGTCTGCACGACAGAGGAGATCTTCCACCCGATGATGTACCCGAATCCGTTCATGCATACCACGACCACCGGCGGCAACGCGCTGGCCTGTGCGGCCGCGATTGCATCCATTCATGTGACCCTGCGCGAGCGATTGTGGGAGCAGGCCGCGGAAAAGGGCGAGTATCTCATCCCCCGACTTGAAAAACTGGCTTCGCAGTACCCCGAAATTTATGAGAAAATAACAGGCAAGGGCCTGCTGATCGGTATGCATTTCAAGACGCCCGATATTGGTTACAAGGTGGCGGCTGGACTGTTCAAGCGCGGTATTCTCGTCTCGGGGACGCTCACAAGTGCGCAGACCATCCGCATTGAGCCGCCGCTGGTCATCTCTTACGAACAGATTGATATGTTGTTGGAGTGCCTGTCTGACACTCTTAAATCTGTGAATGGGAGCCTTAAATGAATACTGAGTATGCTGTCGAATTTCGGGAGGTTGTTAAGTCCTTCCGTACGCCGGAAGGGACGCAGATGAATGCCGTTGACGGCGTCTCGCTCCAGATTAAGAACGGGGAGTTTTTCTCGCTCCTGGGTTCGTCGGGCTGCGGCAAGACCACGTCCCTGCGTATGATCGCAGGCTTCGAATGGCCGACTTCAGGGGAGGTGTACGTGGAGGGGAAGGCCATGGGGCATACTCCCCCATTCCAGCGGCCGGTCAATACGGTTTTTCAGAATTACGCTCTCTTCCAGCACATGACCGTTTTTGGCAACCTTGCCTTCGGCCTCGAAATGGAAAAAGCCTCCAAGGCCGAGATCGAAACGCGGGTCCAGCATGTCCTCGAAATGGTCAAACTGACCGGGATGGAGCGCCGCGTTCCCAAACAGCTCTCGGGCGGACAGCAGCAGCGGATCGCGCTGGCGCGGGCCTTGATCAAACTCCCCAATGTTTTACTGCTCGACGAACCGCTCGGTGCACTCGACTTGAAACTTCGCAAGGAAATGCAGGTCGAATTAAAGGCGATCCAGCAGAAAGTCGGGATTACGTTCGTTTACGTGACGCACGACCAGGGGGAGGCCCTGTCTATGTCCGACCGGATCGCAGTCATGAGCCAGGGAAAGGTTCGCCAGATTGGCACGCCCCTGGAGATTTATGAACGCCCGAACAACCGTTTTGTGGCGGATTTTATCGGTGAATCCAATTTCTTCGAGGGCACGGTCAAATCGCTGGACAAGGATCAGGCAACGGTCTTTGTCCCGGCGTTGAATATGGAATTGATAGGCTTGAACACAGGCAAGGTTGTGAACGGCGAAAAAGCCGTCCTTTCCATCCGTCCCGAAAAGATTCGCCTGGCCGATAAGAAGGTCATTAATACCAATTGTATTCAGGGTACGATTACCAACACGACTTATATCGGTTCCGACACACATGTGTACGTGGATGTCAATGGCCTCCAGTTCAAGGTGCTCGAACAGAATAAGATATCCAGCCTTGACCCGCAGGCATATTATGCGCGCGGCCAGCAGGTCTGGTTGACGCTTTTCCCCGAAAACACGCTTGTGCTGGCCGAGGCTTAGCGAGGCAGTCATGTTGCAGCGATTACGTGAGAACCGTTCCGCTCAGGGGACACTGCTGGTGGCCCCCACGCTCATGTGGATGATCGCCCTGCTCATCATCCCGCTGATTCTTACCACGGTGGTCTCCTTTGGCTCGCGCGATGCAGACGGCGGGGTCATCTACGGCTTCAGTTTCCATAACTACCTGCGTTTACTTGGATACTCGACCGATTGCCCAGAGGGACAGTCTGCCTGCTTCAATCCGCTTTACATGGAGATTTTGGGACGCTCACTGACGCTGGCCCTCCAGACGACCATCCTGGTGATTTTGCTTGCCTACCCGCTGGCCTACTTCATCGCCCGCGCCCATCCAAAACGCCGCAATACCTTCCTGTTTCTGGTCCTCGTCCCCCTGTGGACCAACTTCGTCATCCGTGTGTATGCCTGGATGATGTTGTTGCGCGAACAGGGTGTCATCAATCTCGTTCTCGGCCGGCTGGCTGGCCTGTTCGGCCTGCCGTTTCAGCCGCTGGAAATGCTCTATACACCGGGCGCGGTGCTGGTGGGCATGGTATACGAATTCCTGCCGTTCATGATCCTGCCCATCTTCACGTCGCTGGAGAAGATCGAGACGCCGCTTTACGAGGCTGCGGCGGACTTGGGCGCCAACCCGATTCGCACTTTCCTGCGCGTTACGCTTCCACTTTCGATGCCGGGCGTGGTGGCGGGGACGATCCTGGTCTTCATTCCTGTCATGGGAACGTTCATCGTTTCGGACCTGCTCGGCGGGCGTCAGGTGATCCTGGTCGGAAACCTGATCCAGAACCAATTCCTCTCGGCGCGTGACCCGACGTTCGGCTCGGCGGCGTCCTTGATTCTCATGATCATGACGCTCATCGTCACGTATTTCTACACGCGCAAGTTTGGCTTTGGCGAGGAGATCGTAGCCGCATGAACCCGCATCGCCGCCATCCCGCCATTTCGATTGCCACCGTGCTGGTGTACGGGTTCCTGTACGCCCCGATCATCGTGCTGGTTTTATATGCCTTCAACGCCTCGCGTACGAATATCCTCTTCGAGGGTTTTGTTTCGTCGTTCGGCCCGTTGAAAATGGACGGTAGCAGCGTGGTCCAAAGCCCGTGCGGGCCGTTTCACTGGTTCTGCGAACTCAGCAAGAATCGCGATGTGATGGAGGCCGCCAGTAACACGCTGACCATCGCGTTCATATCCACCCTGACGTCCACGATCATTGGCACCATGGCCGCACTGGCCCTCCAGCGTTACAACTTTCGCCTGAAGGCGTTTTCACAGCTTTCCCTCTACATTCCCATTGTCATTCCCGAAATCGTCATGGGGATTGGCATCCTGGTGTTATTCACCCAGTTGTTCGGATTGATTAATGACACTCTCGGTCTGGCGGGCGATTCCCGCCTCTCTCTTGGACTTGGGACGGTCATCGTCTCCCATATCGCCTTCAGCATCCCGTTCGTGACCCTGGTGGTGCAGGCGCGCCTGCAGGGCTTCGACAAATATATCGAAGAAGCCGCCATGGATCTGGGCGCCAACGAGATCACCACTTTCTGGCGCATCACCCTGCCCACGATCCTGCCGGGCGTACTCTCCGGTGCGCTACTGGCCTTCACGCTTTCGCTCGACGATTTTGTCATTACCTTCTTCACCACCGGTCCCGGAGCCACCACCCTGCCGATCTACGTCTACGGCCTGCTCCGCCGCATCATCACGCCGCAGGTCAACGCCCTGTCCACGGTCTGGATTTTTATCGTCCTGACTGCCGTCTTCCTGCTTCAACGCTTGCAAAGCCGCCAGTCGTAAGGGTATCTCACGGCCCTAGCCGTGTGTTCCAAAATCACCTTCCATTTTTCCCCAAAAGGAGGAACGAGATGAGCAAGACAATGTTTTGGAAACTGCTGACCGGGCTGGCGCTCGCCAGCTTGGTTCTGGCCGCATGTGGAGGGGGAGGCGCCACACCAGCCGGCGAGGAGGAGATCGTCGCGTCGTCTGGGTTCGTCTGCCCGGCGCCAGAACCGCGCATGGAGGTCACATCGAAGGAATTGAACGTGTTCGTATGGACCGAGTACTTCACGCCCGAAATGCTGGAGTGCTTCGAGTTGGTCTACGGTGTCAAGATCAATCGTGACGAGTACTCCTCCAACGAAGAAATGTACGCCAAACTTTCTGCGGGCGGCACGAACTATGATCTGGTCCAGCCTACCGACTACATCATCCCCCTGATGATCCGCCAGGGCTTGCTCCAGGAAATTGACCTGACCCAGCTGCCCAACCTCAAGAACATTGACGGAGGCTACCTGGATCTACCCTTCGACCCGGGCAACAAGTACTCCATCCCGTATCTGGCCGGCACCGACGCCATTGTCTACAACAGCGCCACCGTCGAGAATCCTCCCACCTCCTGGGCCGACCTGTGGAATCCGGAGTATGCGGGGCGGATGGTGTTCATCGACGATTCGCGTGTGATCATCGGTATGACCCTGTTAACGCTGGGATACGATTTCAATTCAACCAACGAAGCTGAACTCCGCGAGGCACAGGCGAAACTGGAGGAGCTGATCCCCAACGTCAAACTGTTCGACAGTGACAGTCCGAAGACCGCCCTGATCGCGGGAGATGTCGATCTTGGCATCGTCTGGACCGGGGAGGCCTTCCTTGCCAGGGAGGAAGTTCCCACAATCGATTATATTTATCCTTCCGAAGGCGCGATCCTCTGGCAGGATAATTGGGTCGTTCCGGTTGGCGCTTCGCACACCGATGCGGCCTACGCGTGGCTGAACTACCTCATGCAGGGAGATGTTTTCTGGATGGTGTTGGACGGTTTTCCCTACACCAACCCGAATACAGCCGCTCTGGAATTCGCCAGGATCAACCACCCCGATATTTACACGGCGTACGCCGAATCGCCAATCACCAACCCGCCCTCTGAGGCGATTGCCAATGCAGTGGTTGTCGAGGATGTGGGCGAGGCGCTCCCGCTCTACGATGAGATCTGGACCGAAGTAAAAGGCGGCGAATAGAATAGTCCCCGTTCTGCGCTTCGCGCGTGACTTTGGGCCGGCCGTGCAAACGACCGGCCTTTTTCTTTTGGACGGTTTTGCCGGCTCGCCGGCTTCGCATAGCGGTAACGAGGATTGTCCTTTTTGAGTACGGGCATAATATCGGGAAAAATATTAATTTTTCGTCATCAAAACGTTGACATTTATGCGTTTCTATCATAAAATGTGCGCATGGATGAAATAATCGTTACACCGCCTGCCCAGGGAATTGATGAAATCGACCGCCGGGTGATCGAATCCCTGCGCAAGGATGGACGCGCCGCGTTCGCCCAGATCGCGGATAGTCTCAATGTCTCGCCGGGCATGATTCGTCTGCGTTACAACCGCCTGGTTGAGCAGGGATATCTGAAAGTGGTTGCCATTACCAATCCTCTGCGGATGGGATACAAGACGATGGCTATGATCGGCCTGCGCGTGGATGGGAGCCAATTGCTCGAAGCCGCCGACAAAATTTCCAGGCTCGACGAGGTGATCTATCTTGTCGTTGCCAGCGGACGCTTCGACCTCTTTGCCGAGGTCGTCTGCCGCGACCACGATCACCTGCTGGATTTCATCAGCCACAAGCTCTCGACGATTGACGGCGTACGCGAATCCGAATCCTTCATGCACTTGAAGATCGTCAAGGAAGTTTATTTCTAATTCGACCTGGTTTCCATAGACTTTAGCATGGCGGGCAAATGAATTGTCATCCTAACTTGCCGGGTGGCAGGTTATAAAACTAAATGGAGAAAGGGATCATGAAAGTATTGCTCGTCGGAGTGGGAGGCGTAGGGGAGGCGATCGCGGCCATTGCAAGACCGCGCGCCTGGATCGAACAAATGGTGCTGGCCGATTACAACCTGGAGCGTTGCAGGGAAGTTCAGAAAAAACTCGGCGACGCAGAGCGATTCCCTGTGGAGTTCATCGACGCGGGCAAACAGGAGATGACCGAGAATCTCGCCAAAAAATATGGCGTGGACCTTATCATGAATTCCGTTGATCCCATCTTCAATGAGCAGATCTTCGATGCGGCCTATAACGTCGGCGCCACTTACATGGATATGGCCATGACGCTCTCGAAGCCTCACCCAACTGACCCGTTTCACAAGACCGGAGTTAAATTGGGCGACTATCAGTTCGCCAAATCCGCGCAATGGGAGAAGAAAGGTGTACTGGCCCTGGTGGGAATTGGCGTGGAGCCCGGCATGGTGGACGTGTTCGCCAGGTACGCGCAGGATCACCTATTCGACGAGATCGAAGAGATGGGTATCCGTGACGGAGCGAACCTGACGATTGACGGCTATGAGTTCGCACCGAACTTTTCGATTTGGACGACCATCGAGGAGTGTCTCAACCCGCCTGTCATTTGGGAGGAGGGCAAAGGCTGGTTCACGACCGAGCCGTTCTCTGAACCGGAGACATTTGAGTTTCCCGAAGGCATTGGTCCGATTGAGGTAGTCAATGTGGAGCACGAGGAAGTGTTACTCGTGCCGCGCTGGATAAAGACCAAGCGCATGACTTTCAAGTACGGCCTGGGCGATCAGTTCATTGGCGTGCTCAAAACCCTGCACATGCTCGGACTTGACAACAAAGACAAGATCAATGTGAAGGGAGTAATGGTTGCTCCGCGTGATGTGGTGGCGGCCTGCCTGCCAGATCCTGCTCACTTGGGCGATAAGATGCATGGCAAGACCTGCGCAGGGATCTGGGTAAAGGGTAAAAAGGACGGCAAGCCAAAAGAGGTGTATCTCTACCAGGTGGCGGATAACGCCGAATGCATGGCGAGATTGGGATGCCAGGCCGTTGTTGCGCAGACGGCTTTCAGCGCGGTCATCGCTATGGATTTGCTGGAGCACGGTCAATGGAGGGGCGCGGGTGTTCTCGGCCCCGAAGCCTTTGAGCCGACTGTGTTCATGGAGAAAATGGCGGAATATGGCTTTCCATATGGAATAAGGGAATCATAGTTTAGCCTACCGTCTCGGACCAAACACCTCTCGCGGGCATTTCCTCGCGGGAGGTATGCTTTGGGAGGTGGGAACCACGCGTCTGCAGGGACTCGGCGGGTTGAACGGCGAACGGGCCCGGGTCCGCGCCGACGCGGATGCTTCTTTTCGGTCCAGGTCGAAAAAGACATTGTTACCCCGGTGATTGTCGCTTTCGGCAAAATCGAATTGCTTTGTTTGCCGATAGTCCGTATAATTGAAAAAAATTCGAGGAGGTCGCCATGCCAAACGGATATAACGGCAAGATCCTGCACGTGGATTTGACGAAGGGCGCGTTGACGGTGGAGGAACCGAACGAGGCGTTCTACCGCAAGTACATGGGCGGGAGCGCCATGGGCATGTATTACATCCTGCGCGAAATGCCGAAGGGCGCCGACCCGCTTGGACCCGAGAATGTGCTGACGTTGTTCACGGGCGTGACGACGGGCGCGGCGATTTCGGGGCAGAGCCGCCTGAATGCGAATGCCAAGTCGCCCATCAGCGGCGGCATTGGGGATTCGCAGAGCGGCGGTTTCTTTCCTGCCGAGTTGAAATTTGCGGGCTTCGACGGTATCGTCGTCAAGGGCAAGGCGCCCAAGCCTGTGTACCTTGCGATTGTGAATGGTAAAGCCGAACTGCGCGACGCGGCGCATTTGATCGGCAAGATCACGGGGGAAGTGGACGACATCCTGCGCAAGGAAGTGGACCCGAAGGCCGAAATTCTCCAGCATGGCCCCGCGGCTGAGAAGGGTGTGTTGTTCTCTTCGCTGGTCAGCATGTCCAACCGTCACAACGGGCGCACAGGTATGGGGCTGGTGATGGCCTCCAAGAATCTCAAGGCGGTGGCGGTGCGCGGTACGAAGAAGCCGACCCTTGCCGACTCGAAAGCGTTGGCTGCGTTGAACAAGACGGGACCGAAGATCCTGCCGGATAATCCCGATATGCCCGGCCTGGCAAACGACGGCACGGCGACGGTGGTAATGTTCCAAAACACGATCGGTTCGCTCCCCACCCGCAACTACTCCGAAGGTCAATTCGAATTTTGCGAAGACATCAGCGGCGAAAAGATGTCTGCCACCATTCTCAAGGAACGCGACACCTGTTACGCCTGCGTTGTACGCTGCAAGC
>DAOTXP010000058.1:0-2666 GCA_034435275.1 Anaerolineales bacterium
TCTCCGTGGTAAATTCTCCCCTCCCCCGTAAATTCTACAACCGCCCCACGTTGACCGTAGCCCGCGAACTGATTGGCGCGCGGCTGGTGCGGATTCTGGATGATGTCAAACTGGTCGGCACCATCACCGAGACGGAGGGATATATCGGTGAGGAGGACCTGGCCTGCCATGCCCGTGCAGGACGGACGCCGCGCACGCAGGTAATGTACGGTCCGCCCGGGCACGCGTACGTTTACTTCACCTACGGCAACCACTGGATGCTGAACGCGGTCACCGAGCGCGAGGGCTTTCCTGCGGCAGTGTTGATTCGCGCCATCCAGCCCATCGAAGGCGCGGAGATCATGTCCGCGCGGCGGGAGGGACGCGACACCCTCGGCCCCGGGAAACTCACGCAGGCCATGGGAATCGGCAAGAGCGAGAACGGCGTTGATTTAACGGAGACAGGCGGAAGTCTATGGATCGAGGCGGGGATTTCCGTCCCCGATTCCGCCGTGACGATTGGGCCTAGAGTGGGGTTATACACTGTGCCAGAGCCGTGGAAGTCGAAACCGTGGCGGTTCTTGGTCAAACAGTTATCGTAATTTAGGAGTAACAAATGGAAAGTTCTGCTTTTTACGCGGTTGTCGCAGGGATTTGCTTCGCGTTGATCGGTCTGTTGTGGAGTGTAATCGGAGTGCGTGGAGAGTGGCGTGACGATGCGACCATGCGCGGACTGCTCACCTCAGTTTACATTTCATTTCTCATTCCAGGTGTCATGAGTCTGGGCGGACAACTGGGCGTGTCCAGCCCGCTGATGTGGCAGGGCGTCTTCATCGTGGCCGCGCTGGCTGGCATTTTCGTGAACGTTCGATTTAGCAGGTCTGGTGTGAAGCCCGCCGGGCCGTATGGACGAAATCGGTGGGCGGTGATCGTCATTTATCTCGTGGTCTTGCTCTTCAGCATTGCGCCCGGCCTGGCAGGGACATTCTTCGGTTTGCAGCCGTTGCAGGTCGAGGGGATTTTCGTCGTCCTGCTTCTGATCCTCGCCCACGGCCAGGCCTGGGAATTGATGATGGTCCAAAAGAAATCCTGAACAGGAGCATCCTATGGGTTTACTCGATGGAAAGAATGCATTGATCTTCGGCCTCGCCAACGAACGCTCGATTGCGTGGGGCATCACGCAGGCGTTCCAGCGCGAGGGCGCGAACCTCGGAATCAGTTACGCGGGCGAGGCGCTGGAGCGCCGCGTCAAGCCGCTGGCTGAACAGGTAAACTGCAAATGGGTCGAGGAATGTGACGTGACCAAGGACGAGCACATCGCCGCGGTCGCCGAAAAGGCCGCAAGGCACTTCGGCAAAATTGACGTGCTGGTGCATTCGATTGCCTACGCAGGCCGCGACGAATTGAGCAAGCCGTTCTACCAGACCAGCCGCGAGGGATTCAAGACCGCGCTGGACATCAGCGTGTTCTCGCTCGTCGCGCTGACCAATGCCTTCCTGCCAATCCTGAATCCCGGCGCGTCGGTCATGTGCCTGACCTACGGCTCGGGCGCGGTGAAGGTCGCGCCGCATTACAACGTGATGGGCGTGGCCAAGGCCGCGCTGGAATCAGCCACGCGTTACCTGGCCTACGACCTCGGCCCGCAGAAGATCCGCGTCAACGCCATCTCGGCCGGACCAATCCGCACGCTGGCCGCGGCCGGCGTGGGCGGCTTCCGCGACATGTACAAGCATTTCGCGGACATGTCGCCGATGCGCGAAAACGTGACGATTGAAGACGTGGGCAACGCGGCTGTGTTCCTGGCTTCTGATTTGTCTACGCGCATTACAGGGGAGGTGCTGTATGTCGATTCGGGATTCAATACGGTTGGCGTGCAGATGAATCCCAATCCAAAAGAAGAGAAAAGCGAGTAGAGAGCAACAATCGGGCGGGCCTCGCGTCCGCCCTTTTTATTTTCTACGGTAAAATAAAGAATGCCTGTTGTTTTACGCGTGAACGGATTCAAATTTTGGTTCTATGAAGCAGATATGAATGAGCCGCCTCACGTTCATATTGGCAAGGAAGGCAAAGAGGCCAAATTCTGGCTCGATCCAATTCGAGAGGCGCGGGCAGGCAGATTCAAACCCTTTGAACTGCGCCAAATTAAACGAATCATTGAAGATAACCATGCCTTCCTGCTAACGGCATGGGAAAGCGAAAAGAGCAAGCATGTTAACGGCTAAGGTCAAAATCGTGCCGCGAGGCGATTATGCTCCCGTTTTGCCGGTAGCCATCCCAGAGTTACGTGAAGTCAGGTCGTTCGCTCAATCGCTTCACGCGGCCGGCAAACACTGGAAGGGCGAATTCCTGGGCTGGCAGGCGGAATATACACCCGAAGGCCGTGAAAAACCCTTAGACTCCAAAATGCAATTCACACCTGCCGATTTCTGGATTGGTGAAAGCGGCATCTGGTTTTTCTCGCTCATGTGGGAACACGGGAAAGATAAAGAACCCGTTGAATTTCTGGATGAACGCGGGATCGTCCAATCCGCATAGCGCCAATCATGTTCAAACGCAACGTCACCCCCACCGAATCCACACAACCCATCCAGGCCGTCGAGCGCATCACGTCCGTGCTCGGGCCCGGCGTGATTTGGCACGGCTCCATCAACGGCAGCGGCGGCGTCCGCATCGAGGGCGCGTTCGAG
>DAOTXP010000059.1:0-3315 GCA_034435275.1 Anaerolineales bacterium
TCTCCGTGGTAAATTCTCCCCTCCCCCGTAAATTCTACAACCGCCCCACGTTGACCGTAGCCCGCGAACTGATTGGCGCGCGGCTGGTGCGGATTCTGGATGATGTCAAACTGGTCGGCACCATCACCGAGACAGAAGCGTACATCGGCGAAGAAGACCTTGGTTGCCACGCTAAGGCAGGATGGACGCCGCGCACGCAGGTGATGTACGGTCCGCCCGGGCACGCGTACGTTTACTTCACCTACGGCAATCACTGGATGCTGAACGCGGTCACCGAGCGCGAAGGCCTCCCGGCTGCGGTGCTCATCCGCGCCATCCATCCTATCGAAGGTGCGGAGGTCATGTCCGCGCGGCGGGAGGGACGCGACACCCTCGGCCCGGGGAAACTCACGCAGGCAATGGGAATCGGCAAGAGCGAGAATGGCGTTGATTTAACGGAGACAGGCGGAAGTCTATGGATCGAGGCGGGGATTTCCGTCCCCGATTCGGCCGTGACGATTGGGCCTAGAGTGGGGTTATACACTGTGCCAGAGCCATGGAAGTCGAAGCCGTGGCGGTTTTTGGTCAAGCATTTACCATAATTTAGGAGTAACAAATGGACAGTTCTGCTTTTTATGCGGTCGTCGCAGGGATTTGCTTCGCCTTGATCGGCCTGCTGTGGAACGTGACCGGGGCACGCGACGAATGGCGCGACGATGCAACCATGCGCGGCCTGCTCACGTCGGTGTACGCGTCCTTTCTGATCCCGGGCGTGATGAGCCTGGGCGGACAGATCGGCGCCTCCAGCCCGCTGATGTGGCAGGTCATCTTCATCGTGGCCGCGCTGGCTGGTATTTTCGTGAACATTCGGTTTAGCAGGTCTGGTTTGAAGCCCGTTGGGCCGTACGGACGGAATCGGTGGGTGGTGATCGTCGTCTATTTGGTGGTGTTGCTCTTCAGCGCTGCGCCCGGGCTGGCCAAGGCTCTTTTCAATCTGACGCCGTTGCAGGTCGAGGGGATTCTGGTCATCCTGTTGTTGATTCTCGCCCACGGTCAGACCTGGGAATTGATGATGGTTCCAAAGAAATCCTGATGAGGAGAATATCATGGGTTTACTCGAAGGCAAAAAAGCATTGATCTTCGGCCTCGCCAACGAACGCTCGATTGCATGGGGCATCACGCAGGCGTTCCAGCGCGAGGGCGCGAACCTCGGCATCAGTTACGCGGGCGAGGCGCTGGAGCGCCGCGTCAAGCCGCTGGCCGAACAAGTGGGTTGCAAGTGGCTCGAAGAATGTGACGTGACCAAAGACGAGCATATCGCCGCCGTGGCGGAGAAGGCCGCCAAACATTTCGGCAAGATCGACGTGCTGGTACATTCGATCGCCTACGCGGGCCGCGAGGAATTGAGCAAGCCGTTCTATCAGACCAGCCGCGAGGGATTCAAAACCGCGCTGGACATTAGCGTGTTCTCGCTCGTCGCGCTGACTCATGCCTTCCTGCCCATCCTGAATCCCGGCGCGTCGATCCTGTGCCTGACCTATGGCTCGGGCGCGGTGAAAGTCGCGCCGCACTACAACGTGATGGGCGTGGCCAAGGCCGCGCTGGAATCAGCCACGCGCTATTTAGCCTACGATCTCGGCCCGCAGAAGATTCGCGTCAACGCCATCTCGGCGGGGCCGATCCGCACCCTGGCCGCGGCCGGCGTGGGCGGCTTCCGCGACATGTACAAGCACTTCGCGGATATGTCGCCGCTGCGCGAGAACGTGACGATTGAAGACGTGGGCAACGCGGCCGTCTTCCTTGCCTCCGATTTGTCTACGCGCATTACAGGCGAGATCCTGTATGTCGACTCGGGGTTCAATACGGTCGGTGTGCAGATGAATCCAAATCCAAAAGAAGAAAAAAACGAGTAGGGAGTAACGATTGGTTGGGCGGACCTCGAGTCCGCCCTTTTTGTTTTCTACGGTAAAATAAAGAATGCCCGTTGTTTTACGCGTCAACGGATATAAGTTTTGGTCTTTGAGGCAGATATGAATGAGCCGCCTCACGTTCATGTTGGCAAGGAAGGCAAAGAGGCTAAATTCTGGCTTGATCCAATTCAAGAGGCGCGGGTAGGCAGATTCAAACCCTTTGAACTGCGCCAGATCGAACGAATTATTAAGGATAACCATGCCTTCCTGCTAACGGCATGGGAAAGCGAAAAGAGCAAGCATGTTAACGGCTAAAGTCAAAATTGTGCCTCGAGGCGACTATGCCCCCGTTCTGCCGGTGGCAATCCCAGATTTGCGTGAAGTCAGGTCGTTCGCTCAATCCCTTCACGCGGCCGGCAAACACTGGAAAGGCGAATTCCTGGGTTGGCAGGCGGAATATACACCCGAAAGCAGTGAAAAACCTTTAGACTCCAAGATGCAATTCACTCCTGCTGATTTCTGGATCGGAGAAAGCGGCATCTGGTTTTTCTCGCTGATGTGGGAACACGGGAAAGATAAAGAGCCCGCCGAATTTTTGGATGAACGCGGGATTGTTCAATCTGCGTAGTGTCGTACATAAACACTTAGATGTTCAAACGCAACGCCACCCCCACCGAATCCACCCAGCCCATCCAGGCCGTCGAGCGCATCACGTCCGTGCTTGGGCCCGGGGTGATCTGGCACGGCTCCATCAACGGCAGCGGCGGCATCCGCATCGAGGGCGCCTTCGAGGGCGAGATCGCCCTGCGCGGCCTGCTGGTCGTCGGCGAGACCGGCCGCGTCACCTGTCCGAACGTGCGCGCCAACTCCGTCATTGTGGCGGGCGCGGTGCGCGGCAACATCACCACGCAGAAGTTGGAGATTCGCGCCAGCGGACGCGTTTGGGGCGATGTGGTCACGACCGCTTTTGTGACCGAAGAGGGCGCGTTCCTGCGCGGACAGATCCGCATGGAAGAAACGGTCGAGCTGGACCTCGGGCCTGCGCCCGAAGCGACGCCTTCGGAGGCCGCCCAGGCCGAGTCCGCGGCGGCCGCGCCGGTGATTGTTCCCGTCCCTGAACCCTCGCCCGCGCCGAAAGCAGCCAGGAACAGGAAAAAGAAAGCATCATGAGTCTCACCACGGAGTACACAGAGAACACAGAGAAAAAATCTCTGTGCGCTCGGTGCTCTCCGTGGTAAATCATTTAAGACCATGCATTACCGCGACCTTCACATTCAGACCCAGCGCGAGGCTCCCAACAACGCACGCACCCAGGGATTCGCATTCCTCGTCCGCGCGGGATACATTACGCGCGAGAGTCGAATCCTGCCGCTGGGGGAACAGGCAATCAATCGCCTGAAGACTCTTGCCAGTGAATCAAAAGATA
>DAOTXP010000060.1:0-1538 GCA_034435275.1 Anaerolineales bacterium
TCCACCAGCCCAACACCAAGTTCCCGCAGCGCGTCGCGGCGCAGCTGGGATTTTCGATGGAGCAGATTCAGCCCGGGCTGCTCGTGCCTGTGATTGGGAACACCTACGCGGGCGCGGCGATGATCGGACTCACGGCGACTCTCGACATCGCTCAACCCGGCGACCGTATCCTCGTCGTCTCTTTCGGATCCGGAGCCGGGTCCGACGCCTTCGACATTACCGTCACTGACAAGGCTCCGCTCCGCGCGGGATTGGCGACGAAGACACAGGATTATATTGCGCGCAGGACAGAGATTGATTACGCGACGTATGCGCGCTATCGCGGCAAGTTGCAGATGAAATAAATTACACGCAGGGGCACAGCGAGACGAATCACGATTCGGACGATTAATCATTCCGCTGTGCCCCTACAATTGGAATCCAACAATGACAGACGTCATCATTGCAGGTATCGGACAAACAGAGGTCGGCGAGCATTGGGATATTGGTCTGCGCGACCTCGCCTTCGCCGCCATTCAGGATGCAGTCAAAGATTCGGGCGGGTTGAAACCGCAATCGCTCTTCGTTGGCAACATGCTCGCGCCGAATCTTTCCAATCAGGCGCATGTTGGCGTGTTGATAGCAGATTACTCTGGCTTGCTCGGCATCGAAGCCGTGACCATCGAAGCCGCGGGCGCGTCGGGCGGCGCGGCATTGCGGCAGGGTTATCTCGCCGTCGCAAGCGGCATGGTGGAGGTGGCGCTCGTTGTCGGCGTGGAAAAATTTACCGACAAGGTCGGCCCGGGCGTGGACGCCGAGCTCGCCACAGCAAGCGACTCCGATTTTGAAGCCATTCATGGTATGACCCCCGCCGCGCAAGCCGCGCTGCTCATGAAAAGATACATGCATGAGTATGAAGTTCCGAAAGATGGATTCGCAGGTTTTGCAATCACCGCGCACGCCAATGGTGTTGCAAACAAAAACGCGATGTTCAGAAAAGCCATCAAGCCCGAAACCTATGCCAAAGCAGAGATGGTCAGCGACCCGCTCAACATGTTCGACATGGCGCCCAATGCAGATGGCGCGGCGGCCATCGTGTTGACTCGTCGGGATTTATTGCCAGATAATTTCCCACATCCATTGGTCAAAATCGCTGGCTCCGCATCCGCGTCCGATACGCTGGCATTGCACGACAGAAAAGACTTGTTGTATTTTGATACGGCGCAAATATCCGCAGGGAAGGCGATGAAACAGGCGGGCGTCATTCTCGATGGCATTCACTTATTCGAATATCACGACACATTCAGCATCTATGCCGCGTTGCAACTTGAGGCAGTTGGGTTTGCCATCAAAGGGAAAGGCTGGAAACTCGCCGCGGACGGCGGGATCGGTTTGAAGGGAAGAATCCCCTGCGCGACGATGGGCGGGATGAAGGCGCGCGGGTTCGCGGGCGGGGCCGCGGGCGTGTATCAGGCCGTCGAAGCAACGATTCAACTGCGGGGTCAGGCAGAGGCGAACCAGGTCGCGGACGCGAAGACCGCCTTGATCCAGTCGCTTGG
>DAOTXP010000061.1:0-7949 GCA_034435275.1 Anaerolineales bacterium
GCATGACCGCGCCATGCCTGCCTTTGAATTCGACCAGTTCGATGAACATCAGGTTGATGAAATCGGGCTGTTTCCCCAATTCTTCGATAACGATCCGAAAGGCGTTGCCGAAAAATTCATCGGCGGTCTCCCCTTCCACGGCAAGGATGAGCGGCAGAATTTTCCGATAGGGGTGCTGGTCAATGATGATGGCTTCGAAGATTTCATCCTTGCTGGCAAAATGATTATAGATGCCGCCCAGCGCCAGCCCGGCGCGCTCGGCGATTTGCCGCATGGAGGTGGCGTGATAGCCCTGCTCCATAAACAGGGCGATGGCGGCGTTTTCAATGGTGAGGCGGGTACGTTCTCCTTTTGTGAGCGTTTCTTCGGGCATGACTTCTCTCTTCGTAAAACGAACGAACGTTCGTTTTATTTTATTCAATTCAAGCCATAAGTCAAGAGGGAATTTTCGGAATGGTAGAATTCAGCCATGCTTCCCCTGACCACCCTGGAAAAGAATATCCGCACCCACCTGCGGCACAATGTGACGGTCAACCTGCTGGACGGCGCGCTCTTCGGCCTCGGCTTCGGCTTCGCTTCCATCTCGACCGTGATCCCCCTCTTCATCACCCATCTCACAGACTCGGCCATCCTCATCGGTTTTGCCCCCGCCCTCCACACCATCGGCTGGCAATTACCGCAGTTGTTTACCGCGGGTCATCTTTCACGGATGAGGAGATATAAACCATCCGTCCTGTTGAACACGATTCACGAACGCGTGCCGTTTCTGATGCTGGCAATCATCGCCTGGCTGATCCCGATCATCGGAACAAAGGCCGCGTTGGTCTTGGCTTTCCTTGCCCTCACCTGGCAGGGATTTGGCGGAGGCTTCACCGCCAACGCGTGGACCAGCATGATCGCCAAGATCATCCCCTCGGAAACGCGCGGCACGTTCTTTGGAACCCAGGGCGGGCTGGTGAATCTCACCGTCGGTATCGCTGCCATCGGCGCGGGATACCTGCTGGACTGGCTCGATTATCCAATTGATTTCGCAACCTGTTTCCTCATCACGAGCATTGCCATGCTCGGCTCCTACCTTGCCATTGCGCAAACGCGAGAGCCCGAAGATACAGAGAAAGTCATTCCCGAAGAAAAGACCCACTTCTGGCAGGGAGCAAAGGCCATCCTGCGCTGTGACCGCAACTTCAACTGGTTCCTGATCGCGCGCACCCTCGCCCAATTCGCGACAATGGCCTTCGGGTTTTATATTCTGTATGGCCTGCGCCGCTTCGCCATGGACGAAATCACCGCGGGCTATCTCACCGCTGCGCTCACCATCACCGCGACCCTTGCCAATGCGGTCATGGGCTGGCTGGGAGACAAATGGGGACACCGCTCCATGTTGATTCTTGGCGCGTTAGCCGCCGTTGCCAGCACGTCTCTGGCATGGTTGGCGACATCGCTCGACTGGCTTTACCCGGTGTTCATCCTCGCCGCCATCGCCAACGTATCCATTTGGACGATCGGCATTACGTTCACAGTGGGCTTCGGCAACGAGGCTGAACGCCCTCATTACATCGGTTTGTCAAATACACTCATCGCGCCTGCGACCATCCTTGCGCCCCTCCTCGGCGGCTGGATGGTGGATCACATCAATTTCCATACCACCTTCGGCGTCTCCATGCTGGCTGGTATCATCACCACCATCATTCTCATCTTCTTCGTCAAGGACCCGCGAAAGGAAACAGCATGAGTCTCATTCAGGAAAAAGTCAATCAGGCCCTCGAAATTCTCAAAGAACAACAGACCGACATGTGGCTCACCTTCGTCCGCGAGACCAGCGGCGTGCGCGACCCCGTTTTGGATCTGCTCATCGGGCGCAGCGACCTCACCTGGCAGTCCGCGCTCATCTTCACGCGGGACGGCGAGAAGATCGCCGTCATCGGAAATCTCGAAAAGGACGCGCTATCCCGACTCGACGTCTTCGACACGATTCTCGGATACGACACGGCGATCAGCCAACTCCTGCGAGACACGATCATCCGCCTCGATCCCGACCGAATCGCGGTCAACACCTCCCGCAACAACGTCCACGCTGACGGGTTGACCCACGCCATGTATGAGATCCTGCGCGGTCATCTCGACGGCACACCGTACGCGGATCGGCTCGTCAGCGCGGAACCAATCATCAACGCCCTGCGCGGACGGAAGACTCCCGCGGAATTGGCGCGCATCCGCAAAGCCGTAGAGATCACGGAGGAAATGTACGAGAAAACGTTCGACTTCGTCAAAGTCGGGATGACCGAGATCGAAGTCGGCGAATACATGCACCAACTGGCAAAGGAATATGGCGTGGAACTGGCGTGGCCCGCGGAGAACTGTCCCGCTGTAAACTCTGGCCCGAACTCGCCCGTCGGCCACAGCGGCCCGACGAACATCAAAATCGAGCGCGGTCACATCCTGCACTTTGACTTCGGTGTGAAATACGAAGACTACTGTTCCGATATTCAGCGCGTCGGCTACGTTTTACGCGGGGGAGAAACCGCGGCCCCGCCCGAGGTCCAGAAAGGATTCGAGGTCATTCGTCAGGCCATCGAAAAGGCGCGCGCGTCCATGAAAGCGGGCGTGACAGGCAACTCGATTGACGTCATCGCGCGTGGGACTGTGACAGGCGCGGGCTATCCGAGTTATCCCTACGCGCTCGGTCATCAACTCGGCCGCGTCGCCCACGACGGCGGTGCGCTTCTCGGTCCGCTGTGGGAAAAATACGGCGACTCACCGAATCAGAAACTGGAAGTGGGCCAGGTCTTCACCATCGAGCCTGGGCTGACCGTCGAAGGTTACGGTTACATCGGCCTCGAAGAAGATGTGGTCATCACGGAGGCTGGAGCCGAGTATTTGGGTGACCCGCAAAAGGAACTGGTGCTGATCGGGTAACACGCCGCTCTTGTGTACTTATGGCAAACAGCATACCATTCACCTGACGGGCATCACTGGTTTGCCTGACAAGCCAGCCTTATACTGTCCGCGCAGTCGTACGACAAAGGATAATCCTATGCCTGAAGATCCACGAATTCTCGAACTCAGAAAGATGCGCGCCAAGACCCTCGAGGGCGGCGGCGCGGAGCGGATTGCAAAACAAAAAGCCAAAGGCAAGATGACTGCGCGCGAGCGCATAGAGGCCCTGCTCGACCCGGGCACGTTCAACGAGATCGAGCCGTTCATCACGCATCAGGGCGATGAGTTGAATTTGCTAAAAGAAAAATTCTACGGCGACGGCGTGATCACGGGCTACGGTCAAATTGACGGGCGGACGGTTTATCTTTACTCGCAGGATTTCACGATTTACGGCGGCACGTTGAGCGAGATGCAATCCCACAAGATTTGCCGCGTGATGGACCTGGCCGTCCGCAACGGCGTGCCGTTCATCTCACTGATCGACTCGGGCGGCGCGCGTATTCAGGAGGGCGTGCGTTCGATGGGCGGATACGCGGAGATCTTCCGACGCAACGCGCAGTATTCGGGCGTCATTCCGCAAATCAGCATCATGCTCGGACCCTGCGCGGGCGGCGCGGCCTACTCCCCGGCTCTCACCGACCTGGTCATCATGGTCGAGAAACAATCCTTCATGTTTTTGACTGGTCCCGAAGTGATTAAAGCGGTGACAGGCGAGGTGATCGACGCGGAGTCACTGGGCGGCTCGAACGTGCACATGTCCGTCAGCGGCGTGGCGCACTTGAGCGTCAAATCCGAAATGGACGCGCTCGAGATGGCGCGGCGTTTCCTTGCGTACCTGCCGTCGAACAATGTGGAAAATCCGCCGTATCTCAAACCCGAAAGCGACCTGACGGGGATGGATGAGTCGCTCAACAGCATCGTTCCGCTCGACCCTGCCGAGCCGTACATCATGCATCAGGTCATCGAAAAGATCATTGATGCGGGAACGTTTCTTGAAATCCAGCCCGACTGGGCGCGCAACGCGATTGTGGGACTGGCGCGCGTCGGCGGGCACAGCGTGGGCATCGTGGGACAGGAACCCGCCATCATGGCAGGCGTGATTGATATTGACGCGGCGGACAAAATGACGCGCTTCGTGCGCATGTGTGATTGCTTCAACATCCCGCTGGTCACATTCGTCGATTCGCCTGGCTTTCTCCCTGGCATCGCGCAGGAACACGGCGGAATCATCCGTCACGGTGCGAAACTGCTGTATGCGTATTCCGAAGCGACCGTGCCGAAAATCTGCATCATCACGCGCAAGGCGTACGGCGGCGCATATGTGGTCATGTCCAGCAAGTACCTCGGGACCGACGTGACTTACGCGTGGCCGTCGGCGGAGATTGCCGTGCTGGGCGCGGAAGGCGCGGCGAACATTTTGTTCAAGAAACAAATTGAATCGGCGTCCGATCCTGCCGCGGAACGCAGGAAACTTGCGAATGAGTATCGCGAGAAGTTCAACAATCCGTACTACGCCGCGTCCACGGGCTATGTGGACGACATCATCGAGCCGCGCGAATCGCGACCCAAGATCATCGCCGCGCTCTCGGCCCTGCGCGACAAGTACGCCCCCGCGCCGCCGCGCAAACATGGGAATATTCCAGTTTAGACGATGGACAACCGACGATAGACCGCCTTATCGTTCGTCGTCTATGGTCGGCGATCAAAATAGAAACCAAACATGAACGACACATTTATCCAATCCCTTCAAATCACCCTCCTCGGCATGGGGCTCGTCTTCGCGGCCATTCTGCTTTTATGGGCATTAATGGCCGCCATGACCGCCTTGTTTCGCGAGCGAGACCTCCCCCCCTCACCCCTATCCCCTTCGCGAAGCACCCCTTTGGGGCTCCCAAGGGAAGAGGCGGATGAGGGTGAGGAGAAAGCCCGCGCGGCCGCGGCTGCCGTGGCCATGGCACTTGCCGCGCAGAGACAATCCAGCGCGCACCCATTACCCGAGCCGCCGACAGCCATCGTCAGCGCGTGGCAATTGGGCATGCGCACGCGGCAGATGTCGCAAAAGGGAAATTTGGAACGACGCAAAAGATAAACGCGGATGGATAAAACGATGAAGATAAACGTCAAAGTCGGTGAACGAAATTTTGAAGTCGAGATCGAGGACTTGAACGCGCGTCCCATCGTCGCGGTCGTGGACGGGGAACGGTTCGAGGTCATGCCCGAAGACGGAGTCAAGCCAGAAATCAGGAAAGAAGCGGGCGCGCCCGCCGGGAGGAAACTCCCCGCCGTCGGCATGAGCGCGCCGTCGGGGGGCGATTCGCGGTCGCTGTCCGCGCCTCTGCCGGGCACGGTCGTCGAGGTCTTCGTCAAACAGGGCGATCAAATCGAAACGGGACAGGTCGTGCTGGTCATCGAGGCGATGAAAATGAAGAACAGCATCCGCTCGATGCGCTCGGGGACGGTGGGCGAGGTGCTGGTGAGCGCGGGGCAGACCGTGGCGCACAAACAAGAGTTGATCCGTTTTGCCGACGCGGGCGAGGCCTCATGGATTTAAGCGGTTTGCTCGCGGGCCTTGCGGATTTCAACTGGGCGAACGCGCTCATGCTCGCCATCGGCGGCGCGCTCATCTATCTGGCCATCGCGAAAGAATACGAGCCCGTTTTGCTTTTGCCGATCGGCTTCGGCTGCATTCTCGCCAATCTCGGCATGTCGGCTTACGACGAGGGTAGTTTTCTGCGCGTGATCTACGAGGCGGGCATCGAGACCGAACTCCTTCCACTGCTCATCTTCATCGGCGTCGGCGCGATGATTGACTTCCGCCCCCTGTTGGCGCAGCCGCGCATGGCCCTGCTCGGCGCGGCGGGACAATTCGGAATCTTCGGGACTCTTCTGCTCGCGAGCGCGCTGGGATTTCCGCTGAACGAGGCGGCCTCGATCGGCGTGATCGGCGCGATCGACGGACCGACCGCCATCTTCGTGACGACCAAACTCGCCCCGCATCTGCTCGGACCGATCGCGGTCGCGGCCTACTCGTACATGAGTCTCATCCCCATCATCCAGCCGCCCATCATGCGCCTGATGACGACGCGCAAAGAACGCCTGATCCGCATGGACTACGCGCCGCGCCCCGTCTCACGCCTGACCGTGATCGCCTTCCCCATCGTCGTGACGGTCATCATCAGTTTGATCGCGCCCTCGGCCGCGCCGTTGATCGCGGCGCTGATGCTTGGCAATCTACTGCGCGAAGCGGGCGTAGTGGAACGGTTGAGCAAGGCCGCGCAGAATGAGATCATCAACATCGCGACGTTATTCCTCGGTCTCGCCATCGGCGCGACCATGACCGCCGAGAAATTCCTGTACGACCCCGTTACAGGGATTCAATGGCAGACACTGATGGTGCTGGGACTCGGCCTGCTGGCCTTCGTCGTGGATACGGCTGCGGGCCTGCTGTTTGGGAAGTTGATGGCTTTCGCAACGGGCGGAAAAGTGAATCCGCTCATCGGCGCGTGCGGCATCTCGGCTTTCCCGATGGCGGGACGCTTGTCTGCGAAGATGGCGCTGGAGGAGGACCCCAACAATTTCATCCTCATGCACGCCATGGGCGCGAACACCGCGGGGCAACTCGCCTCGGTCATCGCGGGAGGGGTACTGCTGGCGGTAGTGGCGGGGATGGTTTAGAAGAAAATCAGACGCGGACAAGCGCGAGAAAAATCAATTCCGCGCTCATCCGTGTCAATCCGCGTTCTCCGCGCCCAGATCATTTCCTGAAAATCCAAAATCGGATTTCCCTCCCCAGCGGATACAACGGCAACCAATTGATTCGATACTTTGGCCCAGCATAGTCTCGCATCAAAGCGCGGGCAAAGACGAGGTCCGCGCGGGAATCGAGGGAAAGTTTCATCAACTCCTCGATGATCATGCCCTCCTGCAAATCAAATGAATACTGCCCCATCAAATTTGCCAAAAAAGCGAACTGCTCCTGCCAGGCTTCCAATTCGCCCATGACCGAAAGAGCAGTGAAGAATCCCTGCTGCAGGTGCCGCGCCTCGTGGACGATCAGGCTGAGCGAGTAGGGATCATCGGGCGGGAGATGCGCGTAGCGCGGATGGAGTTGAATTTCGCCAAGGATCGTCCAGCGCGCCCCGGTCGGCTGATCGTGGAATCCGAGTCTCACCCTGCGTTCCCTCAGGTAACCTGCCACAGCCTCCCCCTGCGGACCAGCCAAATCCAAACGCTTCAACGAAAGGTCAAACCAGGCGGCGTATTCCATGTAACGTAAGTATAATGAAAATGGAGCGGAACGCAACCATGAAAGCCATGATTTTGGAACATCTGACTCAACTGGACTCGAATCCGACTCCCCTGCGGCTGGCCCAACTCCCACAGCCGACTCCCGCCGAGGGCGAAATTCTGATCCAGGTCGCGGCCTGTGGAGTCTGTCACACCGAACTGGACGAGATCGAGGGGCGCACGCCCCCGCCGCGCCTGCCTGTCGTGCTGGGACATCAGGCCGTGGGGACAGTTGTTAGCCAATCGAACCGATTCAAAGAAGGCGAGCGTGTCGGCGTGGCATGGATTTTCTCCGCGTGCGGAAATTGCCAGCATTGCCTGTCTGGGAACGAGAACCTGTGCGCGCAGTTCCGCGCCACAGGCCGCGACGCGCACGGCGGCTACGCCGAATACATGACCGTGCCCGAGGACTTTGCGCACCCCGTCCCGTCCACGTTCACAGATGCGGAGGCCGCGCCGCTATTGTGCGCCGGCGCCATCGGCTACCGCTCGCTGAAATTGACCGGTCTGCAGGACAGCCAAAAACTCGGCTTGACGGGCTTCGGCGCCTCGGCGCATCTGGTGCTCAAGATGGCGCGGCACAAATTCCCGAACACGCCCGTCTATGTGTTCGCGCGCAGTGAATCGGAGCAGGCCTTCGCTCGCGAACTGGGCGCGGCCTGGGCAGGCGATTCAGGCGCGGTCTCCCCCGAGGCGCTGGATGCGGTCATTGACACGACGCCGGT